>NZ_JBWKFN010000005.1:106013-240991 GCF_056434245.1 Streptomyces sp. NPDC044064 | reverse complement strand
GCTCTCTTCTCCCCCCCCCCCCGCCCCCGCGTTGGGGGTCCGTCCCCCCCCGCCCCCCCCCCCTCACCCGTGCTCCCTAGAGGTACTTCTTCAGCTCCCGTCGCGCCAGCGACCGCTGGTGCACCTCGTCCGGGCCGTCGGCCAGCATCAGGGTGCGGGCACTCGCGTACAGCTCGGCCAGCGGGAAGTCCTGGCTCACTCCGCCGGCGCCGTGCAGCTGGATGGCCCGGTCCAGGATGCCGACCACCGCGCGCGGGGTGGCGATCTTGATGGCCTGGATCTCCGCGTGGGCGCCCTTGTTGCCGACGGTGTCCATCAGCCAGGCCGTCTTCAGCACCAGCAGCCGCAGCTGTTCGACGGTGACCCGGGCGTCGGCGATCCAGTTCTGGACGACACCCTGCTGGGCCAGCGCCTTGCCGAAGGCGGTGCGCGAGACGGCCCGCCTGCACATCAGCTCGATCGCGCGCTCGGCCATGCCGATCAGCCGCATGCAGTGGTGGATCCGGCCCGGGCCGAGCCGGGCCTGGGCGATGGCGAAGCCGCCGCCCTCCTCGCCGATGAGGTTCGACACCGGCACGCGCGCCCGGTCGAAGACCACCTCGGCGTGGCCGCCGTGGGAGTGGTCCTCGTAACCGAAGACCTGCATCGCGCGCCTGACGGTCACGCCGGGGGTGTCGCGCGGGACCAGGACCATCGACTGCTGGCGCCGGATGTCCGCCCCGTCCGGGTCCGTCTTGCCCATGACGATGAAGATCTTGCAGTCCGGGTTCATCGCCCCGGAGATGTACCACTTGCGGCCGGTGATGACGTACTCGTCGCCGTCCCGCTCGATGTGCGTGGTGATGTTGGTGGCGTCGGAGGAGGCCACGTCCGGCTCGGTCATCGCGAACGCCGAGCGGATCTCACCGGCGAGCAGCGGCTCCAGCCACTGCTTCTTCTGCTGCTCGTTGCCGAACTGCGCCAGCACCTCCATGTTCCCGGTGTCGGGCGCGGCGCAGTTCGTCGCCGTGGGCGCGAGGTGCGGGGAGCGGCCGGTGATCTCGGCGAGCGGCGCGTACTGGAGGTTCGTCAGTCCGGCGCCGTACTCGGTGTCCGGCAGGAAGAGGTTCCACAGACCCTGCCTGCGCGCCTCGGCCTTCAGCTCGCCGACCACGGCCGGGGTGTCCCAGGGCGAGGCCAGCGCGGCCCGCTGCTCCTCGGCCACCGCCTCCGCCGGATGGACGTACTCGTCCATGAAGGCGAGCAGCTTGCCGCGCAGCTCCTCCGTACGCGCGTCGAACGCGAAGTCCATGTCCGGTCAGCCTTCCTGAAGAGTGGTCAGTCCGTGGTCGATGAAGACGGGCACGAGCTCGCCGATGCGGTCGAAGCCGCGCCCGACCGTCTGGCCGAGCGTGTACCGGTAGTGGATGCCCTCCAGGATCACGGCGAGCTTGAACCAGGCGAACGCCGTGTACCAGGAGACGGCGGAGACGTCGCGCCCCGAGCGCGCCGCGTACCGCTCGATCAGCTCCTGCGGGGAGGGGTGCCCCGCGGCCTGCGCGGTCGTGGACACCGGCGAGTGCGGCAGCGCGAGCGGCTGGCTGTACATCACCAGCAGGCCCAGGTCGGTCAGCGGGTCGCCGATGGTCGACATCTCCCAGTCGAGGATCGCCTTGATCTTGTCGTCGGCGCCGATCAGGACGTTGTCCAGCCGGTAGTCGCCGTGCACGACGGCGGGCGCGGGGGAGGTGGGCAGGGCGCGTCCGAGGGCCGCGTGCAGCTCGTCGATGCCGGCCAGTTCCCGGTTGCGGGAGGCGTCCAGCTGCTTGCCCCAGCGGCGCAGCTGCCGGTCCAGGAAGCCCTCGGGCCGGCCGAAGTCGTCCAGGCCCACCTCGGCGGGGTCCACCGCGTGCAGTTCGACCAGTGTGTCCACCAGGGACAGCACCGCGTTCCGGGTGCGCTCCTCGCCCAGCGGGGCGAGCTGGTCCGCGGTGCGGTACGGGGTGCCCTCGACGAACTCCATGACGTAGAACGGCGCCCCGAGCACCTCCTCGTCCTCGCACAGCAGGACCGGGCGGGGGACCGGCACGTCCGTCGGGTGCAGCGCGCTGATCACCCGGTGCTCGCGCTTCATGTCGTGCGCGGTGGCCAGCACATGGCCGAGCGGCGGGCGCCGGACGACCCACTTCGAGATGCCGTCGGAGAGCGCGTAGGTGAGGTTCGACCGTCCGCCCTCGATCAGCCGGCCGCTCAGCGGGCCGTTCACCAGACCGGGCCGCTCACGTTCGAGCAGGCCGCGCAGCCGGTCGAGATCGAGTCCGGGCGGGTGGTCGGCGCTCATACATCACTCCTACGAACGGGTGAACTGGACCCGACTTATGATGCCGACCGGTCGGTATGCCGTCCAGTGCATGGGCCGAACGTGGCGAGAAACGTGACCGGAGCCACGATAGGCCGACGGCTCCCCGTGCGCTGCCCGGGGAGCCGTCGGCCCTTCTGCCGTGCGGGTCAGTGGTCGTCCCAGTGGTCCCCGTGCTCGGCGTGGCGGTGTCCGTCGTGCAGATAGTCGACGTGGTCGCCGTGCCGGACCTGGGCGTGCCCGCACTCCTCGTGGTGCACGTGCTCGTGGCCCGCGTGTGCGGTGTGGCCGGCCGGTTCGCACTCGTCCCAGTGGCCGCCGTGCTCGCGGTGCAGATGGCCGTCGTGCGCGTAGTCGAGGTGGTCGAGGTGCTGGACGGCGGTGTGCCCGCAGCCGGGACCGTGGCTGTGGGTGCCGTGCTCGGTGTGTTCCTGATGGAGCGTGGTCATGTGTTCACCTTCGAGGGGTACGGAACGGTGACGAGCGAACAGGCTACGCGCGCGAATGGTGCATATCAGGGCATACAGGTTGCGTGGCGTACGAGTACCCCGGAGGGTCGAGGGCATGAAGGGCATCAGTTACAGCCGCTACGGCGGACCCGAGGTGCTGGAGTACGGGGAGGTCGGCGACCCGAAGGTCGGCCCCGACCAGGTGCTGGTCAAGGTGCGCGCGGCGGCGGTCAACCCGGTCGACTGGAAGTGCCGCGAGGGCTACCTCGACCCCGTCCTTGACGCCGTCTTCCCGGTCGTCCCGGGCTGGGACGTGAGCGGCGTGGTGGTGCAGCCCGGAGTCGCCGTCACGGAGTTCTCCGTGGGCGACGAGGTGATCGGCTACGTCCGCGA
This sequence comes from Streptomyces sp. NPDC044064, assembly GCF_056434245.1. Classification (NCBI taxonomy): domain Bacteria; kingdom Bacillati; phylum Actinomycetota; class Actinomycetes; order Kitasatosporales; family Streptomycetaceae; genus Streptomyces; species Streptomyces sp. NPDC044064. The sequence continues at coordinate 237,811 of NZ_JBWKFN010000005.1, read as the reverse complement.
GGACTTCCTGTCCCGGGGCACCTTCGCCGAGTACGTCGCCGCGCCCGTGCGCACCCTGGCCCGAAAGCCGCGCAACCTGTCCTACGAGGAGGCCGCGGGGCTGCCGCTGGCCGGGCTCACCGCCTACCAGGTCCTGGTGAAGGCGCTGGAGATCAAGCGCGGTGAGACCGTGCTGGTGCACGCGGCGGCCGGCGGGGTCGGCTCGCTGGCCGTCCAGATCGGCGCCCACCTCGGCGCCCGGATGATCGGCACGGCGAGCGAGCGCAACCACGACTTCGTACGGAGCCTCGGCGGCGAGCCGGTCGCCCACGGCGAGGGCCTGGCCGAACGGGTGCGAGGACTGGCCCCCGAGGGCGTGGACGCGGTCTTCGACACCATCGGCGGCGACACGCTGAAGATCTCCGCCAATCTGCTCGCCCCCGAGGGCCGGCTCGCGTCCATCGCTGACGCCGAGGTGCTGAGCTACGGCGGCCGTTACTGCTTCGTCCGCCCCGACACCGCGGACCTGGCCCGCCTGGCCGAGCTGGCGGAGCAGGGAGTGGTGTCCGTGCACGTCCAGGAGGTCCTGCCGCTGGAGCGGACGGCGGACGCGCACCGGCTGAGCCAGGAGGGCCGCACCCGGGGCAAGATCGTGGTCACGGTGGACTGGGACACCGAGGAGGACACCGCGTAGCCGCGCAGAGCCGGGAGGGGAAGGCGCCGGACCCGGCGGGGAAGGCGCCGTCTAGAACACGAGAACGGCCGCGCACGCGGCCATCGCCACCGTGCACAGCACCGCCGCCGCCGCGTGCCGGGGTGCCAGCGCGGACGGGCGCGGGCCGGCCGCGAGCGCGCCGATCCGGTGGTGTGCCACCCACAGGAAGCCCAGCCAGAGCGCGCAGCACAGGGCGCACAGGACGATGCCGACGGCCGTGGCCCCGCCGTGCAGCGCGGTCTTCACCGCGAGTACGGCGGCCACGGTGCTCGACAGCGTCGTGCGCCGCCAGGCCAGCCGGGTGCGCTCCGGCTGCAGCCCGGGATCCCGGGCCTCGGTGCTCACCCCGCCCATCCGACCAGCACCACCACGACCATCGCGACCGCCACCACCGCGACCACCAGGCTCAGCACCGCCGGGAAGCGGGACGCCGGCAGATCCTCGCCCCGCCGCATCGCCCGCTCGCAGCGCACCCAGTGGTTCACCGCACGCAGCGAGCACAGCACACCGGCGCCGAGCAGCGCGAGCGCCAGGCCGACCCGCCACGCCCAGCGCAGGTCCGGCAGGAACTGGTCCACCGCGAAACCGCCGCCGATCAGCGCGAGCGCGGTGCGCAGCCAGGCCAGGAACGTGCGCTCGTTGGCCAGCGAGAACCGGTAGTCGGGGGTGTCGCCCTCCTCGCGTACCTGTTCCGGGGCGAACCAGAGCCGGACGTTCCGCACGAATTCGATCACGCGCAGGACCCTACCGGGGCCTCAACGGGCGGCCCGGAACGCCCTCAGGCGCTCGTACGCCGCCAGCCCGTCCGGCACCCACTCCCACTCGCCGAGCCGCCGCTCCACCTCGTCCCCGGGCAGGAAGTCGTGCCACTGGACCTCCTCGGCCTGGGGCTGTACCGCAAGGTCGCACCGCACCTCGTACACCGCCGACCACCAGCTGTGCCCGGCCCCGTCGTCGTACAGGAACTTGAAGAGGAAGTCCGGCCGGGGCAGGCCGGTCACGCCCAGCTCCTCCTCCGCCTCCCGCAGCGCCGCCTCGTCGTAGGACTCGCCGGCTCCCACGACCCCGCCGACGAACATGTCGTAGAGGGCGGGGAACACCAGCTTGGTCGCGGTGCGGCGGTGGACGAAGAGCCGCCCGGCCGCGTCCCGGGCCTGGATGAAGACGCACCGGTGGCGCAGGCCCCGGGCGTACGCCTCGCCGCGCGCGACCTGGGCGACGACCCGGTCGTGCTCGTCGACGATGTCGAGGATCTCGTCAGCAGGGTTCATGCCCGTATCCAAGCAGGGCCCCGCGCGGCCGGCTCAGCGTGCCTGGAGGTCCCGCGTGTGCTCCGGCTCCGTGCCGCACGGCATCGCCGGGTGCAGCCCGAGCAGCACGATGCCCGCGACGATCGCCGCGAGCCCCGCGGCCTCCCAGGCCAGCGCCCCGGTGTCGGTGTGCAGCCGGTCGCCGAGGAAGCCCACCCCGCACAGGATGCCGGCGAGCGGCTGGGCCGCGGTGAGAGCGGGCAGCGACATGCGCAGCGGAGCCGTCTCGAAGGCGCTCTGCACCAGGACGAGACCGGTGACGCCCAGCGCGAGCACACCGTACGGCTGCCAGCTGCTGAACAGCTCCGCGAGGCCGCCCTCGGAGAAGCGGGTGCCGCTGACCCGGGTCAGCGCGTCCTGTACGCCGTACAGCAGCCCGGCGGCGGTGGCCAGCAGCACCGGGCCCCAGCTCAGCCGGGACCGCTTGGCGTACGTCGTGAGCACCATGGCCGCGCCGAGCATCGCGCCGATGATCAGCCAGTGCCGCACCGGGTCGGCGATCGCGCTGCCGCCGCGCGGCTCGCCCGCCAGGATGAACGCGGTCACGCCGCCCGCGAGCAGTGCGAGGCCGGTCCAGCCCTGGCGGCCCAGGGACTGTCTGGTCTGGTGGCGGGAGAGGGCGAGCGCGAACAGCAGGTTCGTGGCGAGCAGCGGTTCGACCAGGGAGATCTCCCCCTTGCCGAGCGCGACGGCACCCAGCACCATGCCGGCCACCATCAGGGCGATTCCGCCGAGCCAGCGCGGTACCCGCATCAGGTCGAGCAGCAGCCGGAACGACAGGAAGTCGCCGAGCGGTGCCTTCTGGGCGGCGTTCTGCTGGAGCACGAATCCGAAGCCGACACAGCCGGCCGCGCTCACGGCGAGGAGGAGAACCAGAACGGACACGCTGCGTACCTCGATCATCCGGCCGGACCACGGACGCGTAGTGGCCGACTGTAGCGCTCCCGGGGCCGTATCGCCCCGGAGAGTGCCCGGAACCGGGCGGTTGACTCGGTCACCGTGCCCCGCCGGCGGCGGGTTCGCCCGTGGAGGGCGGGACCGTCCGGCCATGCTCCGCCGAGCGGACCGCCGACGCCATGGCGTACGCCACAGCGATCCGCGCGCACTCCGCACGTCCGCCACCGCAAACAGGGCGGGCTTGTCCCAAGTGCCCCTGCTGTCAGGCTGGTTGAAGGAAGCAACACCCGGGTTCCGCTTGACGCAAACCTTGGCTGGGGGTTTGCTGTGCGTGATCGGTCGATGGCAGCCCGAGAATCAGGAAGTTCCGCGGTGCCCCCACTCCCGCCTCTGCTCGGCGCTCGCCGGGCCCCCACGGACCAGTCCGGCGGCACCGCCCCGGACGACTCCGGCGCGTTAGCAGGCGCCCTCGCCTCGGAGGACGCCGCGGCAGGCGCCCTCGCCTCGGAGGACGCCGCGGCAGGTGCCCTCGCCTCGGAGGACGCCGCGGCAGGTGCCCTCGCCTCGGAGGACGCCGCGGCAGGTGCCTTCGACGACGCGCTCGGCGACGCCGAACTCCTGGCCGCCCGCGCCGCGTTGGCCCAGGGCCGCTGGCAGGTCGCCCGGTCGTTGCTGCTGCACACCGGCGACGACTGGGACCGCCGGGGGCACCGGGCCACCGTGCTCGCCGCGGAGCCGTACGCCGCCGCCTGGTCCCACGAGTGGCTGCTCGCCGAGCCCGGCTCCGCCGACGCCGCCACCCTGCACGCCCTCGCCCTGGTTCAGCGCACCCTGCGCGGCAAGGACGACGCCGACCGGGCCCGCGAGGCCTGCCGCACCGCCGCCGCGCTCGCCCCCGCCGACCCCACCCCCTGGCTCGGCCTGCTCCTGCTGGCCCGCACCCGGGGCCCGGAGAGCGAGGTGCTGCGCACGTTCGCGGAACTGCGCGAGCGGTATCCCGAGCACCACCACGGACACCACCTGCTCATCGCCCGGCTCGCCGAGCGGCCCCAGGGCGGCCGGGCCGATTCCCACGAGGTGTACGACCTCGCCGAGCTGGCCGCCGCCGAGGCCCCCGCCGACTCCCCGCTGGCCGTCCTGCCGGTGGTCGCCCACGCCGAGCGCTACCGGGTCCTGGCCGCCACCGGGCCGGCGCACGGCGACCCGGCAGGCTCCGGGCACTGGTCGGGCTCCCGGGCCCGCCGGATCCTGCGCGCGGCCTTCGACTGGTGGCTGGAGTGGGAGCACGACGACCACCCCCGTCGCCACACCGACCTCAACCACCTGGCGTTCGCCATGTCCTGCGCCGGCCGCCCGGCCGAGGCGGCGGCCCTCTTCCAGCGCATCGGCCGGCACGCCACCAGAGCCCCCTGGTCCTATCCGCACCGGGACGCCTGGCAGGCCTTCAGCACCGCCCGTGCCCGCGCTCTCGGCAGGCCGTCGCCCGCGGTGTCGTGGCCCGAACCGTAGGTGAGAAGTGATTACGGAAGTCTGACCCGTGGCCCGACTCCCTGGCCCCGGCGGGTCCGGAAGTGCTCGAATGATGAGGTGAACACTGAACCGGCCGAGGAACCGGAAGGCAGGCCGCTCGGCCGCCGCGTCTTCCTCGGCACCCTCGGCCTGGGCGCCCTCGGCGTCGCCACCGCGCCGGTGCTGCAACGCGGCCTGGAGGGCTTCCTCGGTGCCATTTCCGGCAAGGACCCCACGGGTCTGACCGGCCTGCTGCCCAACGGCGGCGGCTTCCGCTACTACTCGGTCGCCGCGTCCGTCCCGCACAAGGGCCCCGCCGACTACCGGCTGACCGTCGACGGCCTGGTCGACCACCCGCACACCTACACCCTCGCCGAGCTGCGGGCCCTGCCGCAGACCCGGCTGGTCAAGGACGTCCAGTGCGTCACCGGCTGGCGGGTCCCGGGCACCCCCTTCGAGGGCGTACGCCTCTCCCACCTGCTGGACGCCGCGGGCGTCCGGGCCTCCGGCAGGGCCATCCGCTTCACCTGCTTCGACGGCACCTACTCCGAGAGCCTCACCCTCGACCAGGCCCGCCGCCCGGACGTCCTGGCCGCCCTGCGCATGCAGGACAAGGACATCGGCCACGACCACGGCGGCCCGGTCCGGCTCTACGTGGCCCCCATGTACTTCTACAAGTCGGCCAAGTGGCTCTCCGGCATCACCGTGACCGACGAGGTCCGGCCCGGCTACTGGGAGAACCTCGGCTACGACGTCGACGCCTGGGTCGGCCGCTCGAACGGACGGACCGATGAGCCTACGAGCTGAGACCCCGGCCCCGACGAGCGCCCGCGTCCACCGCTTCAGCCGGGCCGAACGGTGGGTGCACCGCACCACGGCCGCCCTGATGGGCGTGTGCGTGGCGACCGCCGCCTGCCTCTACATCCCCCAGCTGGCCGTGCTCGTCGGGCGCCGCGAACTGGTCGTACGCATCCACGAGTGCGCCGGGCTCGCCCTGCCCGTCCCGGTCCTCCTCGGCCTGGCCTCCCGGGCCTTCCGCACGGACCTGCGCTTCCTCAACCGCTTCGGCCCCCACGACCGCGTGTGGCTGCGCGCCGCGCTCGTGCGCGACAAGCGCCACTCCTCGCGCCCGGCGGGCAAGTTCAACGCGGGCCAGAAGGTGTACGCCGCCTGGATCGCCGGGGCCACCCTGGTCATGCTCGGCACCGGCCTGATGATGTGGTTCACCCACCTCACCCCGCTGATGTGGCGCACCTCGGCGACCTTCGTCCACGACTGGCTGGCGCTGACCATCGGTGTGGTCCTGGCCGGCCACATCGGCATGGCACTGGCGGACCCGGAGGCGCGCCGGGGACTGCGGACCGGGTCGGTGAGCCGGGAGTGGGCGAAGCGGGAGCACCCCCTGTGGCGTCCGTGACGACGGCCCGGACCGCACCTTCCTAGACTTGAGGGGTGGCCCGGCCCAATGAAGAGGTCGAGGCGCTCCTGCAGGAGTACGCGGACCTCGTCGCGATCACGGGAGGCGACGCCTTCAAGGCGCGCGCCTACGAGAAGGCGGCGCGGGCCATCGGCGGCCATCCCGCCGACATCTCCCGGCTGGACGCGAACGGCCTGAAGGAGATCCCGAACGTGGGCCGGTCGATCGCCGAGAAGGTGATCGAGTACCTGCGCACCGGCACCATGGCCGTGGTCGAGGAGCGCCGGGCGAAGATCCCGGCCGGGGTGCGGGAGCTGATCACGATCCCCACGCTCGGACCGAAGAAGGCGCTGCGGCTCTACGAGGACCTGCACATCTCCTCGGTGGACGAACTGGCCGCGGCCATCGAGGCGGACGCGCTGGCCGACCTGAAGGGGTTCGGCGAGAAGACGCAGGAGAACCTCCTGCACGGGATCGGGCTGCTGCGGCAGGCGGGCGACCGCATCCCCGTCCACCTGGCCCTCGACACCGCCGAGGACATCGTCGCCGAGCTGTCCGCGGTGAGGGGCTGCAAGCGCTGCACCTACGCCGGCTCCCTGCGGCGCATGCGGGAGACCATCGGCGACATCGACATCCTCGTCGCCGCGAACCGGTCGGGGCCCTTCATGGACGCCCTCGTCTCGCTGCCGTCGACCGCGGAGGTGATCGCCCACGGCGAGAAGAAGACGTCCGTCCGCACCCACAAGGGCGTCCAGGTGGACCTGCGGGTGCTGCCGCCCGCCTCGTGGGGCGCCGGGCTGCAGTACTTCACCGGCTCCAAGGGGCACAACATCCGTACCCGCACCATCGCCGTCCGCCAGGGACTCAAGCTCTCCGAGTACGGCCTGTTCGACGCCGAGACCGGGGAATCGCTCGCCTCCCGCACGGAGGAGGAGGTGTACGACCGGCTCGGCCTGCCCTGGATCCCGCCGACGCTGCGGGAGGACCGCGGGGAGATCGAGGCCGCGCTGCACGGCGAGCTGCCCGAGGTGCTGACCGAGCGGGACATCCGCGGCGACCTGCACACCCACACGGACCTCACCGACGGCCTCGCACCGCTGGAGACGATGCTGGAGGCCGCCGCCGCACGCGGCTACGCCTATTACGCGGTCACCGACCACGCGCCCCGCCTGTACATGCAGCGCATGACCGACGAGAAGGTCCTCGCCCAGCGGGAGCAACTGCGGCGACTGGACGGCACGCTGGGCAGGATGCGACTCCTGCACGGCACGGAGCTGAACATCGGCCCGGAGGGCGACGTGGACTGGCCGGACGACTTCCTGGCCGGCTTCGACCTGTGCGTGGCCTCCCTGCACTCCCACTTCGACCTGGACCGCCAGGCGATGACCCGACGGCTCCTGCGGGCCTGCGAGAACCCGTACGTGAACGTCATCGGCCACCCGACCACCCGGCTCATCGGCAGGCGCACGGGCGTCGACGCAGACTGGGACGAGGTGTTCGCCGCCTGTGCCCGAGGCGGCACCGCGCTGGAGGTCAACGCCCAGCCCGACCGGCTGGACCTGCGCGACGAGGACATCCTGCGGGCCCGGCAGCACGGGGTGAAGTTTGCGGTGAACACCGACGCGCACTCCGTCCCCCACCTCGGCCTACTGCGCTACGGCGTCGGCACCGCACAGCGCGGCTGGCTCACCGAGGAGGACGTCATCAACACCTGGCCCCTGACCCGCCTGCGCCGGTTCCTGCGCAAGGGCAGGCGGACCTGAACCCCGCTCTCAGCACGGAGCCCGCACCATGAGCGTGCCGTCGTCCCCCTGCTCGACCCGGGTCCCGAAGTCACGGCTGCACCGGTCGAGGGCGGCGCGCAGCCACGCGGTGTCCTTCTCCGACGCGTGCTCCAGGCGCATCCGCCGCGCCTGGAGCGGCACCATCCGCAGCCCGGCCAGCCGGCCCGTGCCCGGTTCGACCGAGGCCAGGTACAGCAGCCGCAGGTCGTCCCGGTAGCGCTCGAAGCCGCCGATGCCCTCGTAGTCGTCGACCAGGTCGCCGCAGCCGTACAGGACGAGCCTGTCCCGGTACACCTCCACCGGACGCGGGTGGTGCGAGGAGTGGCCATGGACGACGTCCACCCCGGCCTCGACGAGCGCGTGGGCGAAACGGACCTCCGCGCGGGAGACGCCGTATCCCCAGTTGGAGCCCCAGTGCACGGAGGCGACCACGATGTCGTCCGGGCGGCCGGCCTGCCGCAGCCGGTCGGCGAACGCGGCCGCGGTGCCCTCGGTCGGCGCGGCGACCAGGGCCACCCCGGACCGCTCGGCACCGGCGGCCCAGCCGCGCGGGATCCCGCTGGACGGCATCCCGAAGGAGAAGACCAGCACCCGTCCGCCCGCCCGCAGCGGTACGGCCGCCGGACGCCAGGCCGCGTCCTCGTCCCGGCCCGCACCCGCGATGCGCAGCCCGGCCGTCGCCAGGCAGTCCAGCGTCTCCGCGAGGCCCCGCGTCCCGAAGTCGAGCACATGATTGTTGGCGAGCACACAGACGTCGGGGCGCGCCGCGGCGAGACAGGGCAGGTTGGCCGGGTTCATCCGGTAGTGGACTCCCTTGCCCGGGGCGAAGCGGCCGTCCCGGGTGACCGCCGTCTCCAGATTGATCACCCGCACGTCGGGCGCGGCACCCTCCAGGACCGGCAGGGCCTCGCCCCAGGGCCAGGTGGGGGCCACCGGCCGCGGTACCGGACCGTTCGCCGCCTCCGCCAGGGCCACGTAGTCGCGGGCGTCGTGCACATAGGCCTCCCGCAGGACGGGGTCACCGGGGTGCGCGAGGATCTGGTCGACGCCCCGGCCGAGCATGACGTCACCGGCGAGGAACAGGGTGACGAGCCCCTCGGGCATGATCCCCGCCTACACGTGCGCGGGCGCCATGTGGTCGGCGAACCAGTCGCGGGCCAGCTCGGTCACCCGCTCCAGCGCGCCGGGCTCCTCGAACAGATGCGTGGCGCCGGGGACCACCTCCAGCCGGTTCTCGCACCGCAGTTGCGCCTGTGCCTCCTGGTTGAGCCCGAGCACCTGCAGGTCGGCGCCGCCCACGACGAGCAGCGTGGGCGCCGTCACCTCGGGCAGCCGAGGCCCGGCGAGATCGGGCCGGCCGCCACGGGAGACGACCGCGGCGGGCCGTGCCGACGGTTCGGCGGCGGCCCACAGGGCGGCTGCCGCGCCGGTGCTGGCGCCGAAGTAGCCGACGGCGAGCCCTTCGGCGTCGGGTTCCTCGCGCAGCCAGGCGGTGGCGTCGGCCAGCCGCCCGGCCAGCAGCCCGATGTCGAACACATTGGCCCGGTCGCGCTCCTCGGCCTCGGTGAGCAGGTCGAAGAGCAGGGTGCCGAGGCCGGCCCGGTTCAGTCCCTCGGCCACGAACCGGTTGCGCGGGCTGTGCCGGCTGCTGCCGCTGCCGTGGGCGAAGGCGACGACGCCGGTCGCCCCCTCGGGCAGGGTGAGCCGCCCGCGCAGCCGTACGGCACCGGCCGCCACCTCCACCTCGCGGTCCTCGGCGCCGGTGCCGGCGAAGCGGTCGTGGCGCCTGGCCGCCTGCCGCAGACACGCCGTGACCTCGTCGTCGCCGGTCTGGGCGAAGTCGACGTAGAACTGGCCGATCGCGAGGAAGTCGTCCGGGGTGTCGAGGCTGACCAGCTCGTCGGCGTCCCTGCCGAGCCGGCGGGTGAAGTCCCGTGGTGCCACGGGAACCGCGAGCACGATCCGCGCCGCGCCCCGGGCCCGGGCGATCAGGCAGGCCGCCCGCGCGGTCGAGCCGGTGGCCACGCCGTCGTCGACGACCACGGCGGTCCGGCCCGCCACGTCGACGGGAGTGCGGTCGCCCCGGTAGCGGGCGGCCCGCTGTGCGAGCACCTCGCGCTCATGTCTCTCGACCCGGTCCAGCGCCTCCTCGCCGACACCGGTGAGGCGCAGCACCTCCTCGTTGATCACCCGTACGCCACCCTCGCCGATTGCGCCCATGCCCAGCTCCGGCTGGTCCGGCACGCCCAGCTTGCGCACCAGGCAGACGTCCAGGGGCGCGTCCAGCGCCTCGGCGACCGCCGCGCCGACCGGCACTCCGCCGCGCGGCAGCCCCAGCACCACGACGTCCTGACCCCTCAGGTACTCGAGGCGGGCGCCCAACTGCCGCCCCGCCTCGGTTCGGTCGGTGAAGAGCACGGCAGGGCTCCGTCATCCCTGGGTCGGCCAGAGGGGCGCGGGAGTGTCGACCTCGATCGCGCCCATCTCCTTCATGTCGCCCGCGGCCGCGCGCAGCAGCACCCGGCCCATGGCGATCAGCGCACGTCCGGCCGCGAGTTCGTCACCGATCTCGGGCACCGCCGTGTCGTACGGGCTCCTGCGGGCCTCCGCGTGGCTCTCCAGGACGTTGTCCCCGGTGTCCAGGATGATGCGGGCCGTGGTGTCCGGGTCGTGTTCGGACAGGTACACGTTCAGCCGCCATTCCTTGACGGACGGAGGACGGTTGCTCACGGGTCGAGTCATCGTCCGTCTCTCCTCACTGCGCTGCGAGGCAACGGGACGCACCGGCGCGTCTCCTCATTCCACTGTGCACCGCACCGGCGGCAGGCGCCTCCCCGCTCACGGGCAGAATGTGGGCCATGACCACGCGCACCTGCCCCTGCGGCCGACCCGAGTCCTACGACGCCTGCTGCGGCCGCTTCCACGCCGGGTCCGCCGCCGCGCCGACCGCCGAGGCGCTGATGCGGTCGCGGTACAGCGCGTTCGTGAAGGGCGACACGGGGTATCTGCTGCGGACCTGGCATCCACGCACCCGGCCGGAGCGCCTGGACCTGGACCCGGGCATGAAGTGGACGGGGCTGGAGATCCTCGGCGGCACCGACGGGTCCGCCTTCCACACCACCGGCACCGTGACGTTCCGCGCCTCCTACCGCGGCGGCTCGCTGCACGAGCGCAGCCGGTTCGAGCGGGTGGACGGGGCCTGGGTGTACGTCGACGGAGACTTTCTCGACCAGGACGCCGGGTAGGACGCCGGGCCACCTGGGCCGGCGGTCACGCCGGCTAGGGCGCCAGGATGTCCAGCTCCTGGAGGGCGCCCACGGTGATCTCGCGGGTCAGCTGTTCGGCGCGGACGGCGTCGCCCGCGCGCACCGCCTCCGCGACCCGCACGTGCAGGGTCACGGCAGCCGGGTCGGGGTCCTCGAACATCACCTCGTGATGGGTGCGCCCGGCCAGCACCTCCGCGACGACGTCGCCGAGCCGCGCGAACATCTCGTTGCCCGAGGCCGTGAGGATGACCCGGTGGAAGGCGATGTCGTGGACCAGATACTGCTCCAGCCGGTGTCCGCGTGAGTTGGACACCATGCCCAGTGCGCACTCGGTGAGTTCGGCGCACTGCTCCGGCGAGGCGTTCTTCGCGGTCAGGCCCGCCGCCACCGGCTCGACCGCCGAACGCAGCACGGTCAGGGAACGCAGCTGGTGCGGGCGGTCGGCGCCCGCCAGGCGCCAGCGGATGACCTGCGGGTCGTAGACGTTCCACTCGGCCTTGGGGCGGACCGTCACGCCCACCCGGCGTCGGGACTCGACCAGGTGCATGGACTCCAGTACCCGAACCGCCTCGCGCATCACGGAACGTGACACCTCGAAGTGCTGTGCCAGCTCGTCGGTGCGCAGAACGCTGCCCGGCGGGTACTCGCCCGCGGTGATCGCGGGACCGAGGGTGTCCAGTACGCGGCCGTGCAGCCCCCGGCCCGGTGTGCTCATGCACTCAGAGTACGGCGTGGATCACAGAGCCAAAAAGTCAGACTTATACATCACACACTCTTGAATTCGTCGTACCTAATAGGTTTCAGTGTGGCGACGCCGGACGTCGGCGTCGGATGTCGAGGAAGACAGCGAGGCAGTCATGCGCACCCCCCAGGTCGTCGTCGTGATGGGTGTCGCCGGGACGGGCAAGACCACGATCGGGCCGCTGCTCGCCGCCCGGCTGGGTGTCCCGTACGCCGAGGGCGACGACTTCCACCCCAAGGCCAACATCGACAAGATGTCGGCCGGGATCCCGCTGGAGGACGCCGACAGGTGGCCGTGGCTCGACGCCATCGGTCACTGGGCGCACGGGCGGGACGGGCTCGGCGGGGTGGTCAGCAGCTCGGCGCTGAAGCGGTCGTACCGGGACCGGCTCCGGGCCGTGGCGCCCGGGATCGTGTTCGTGCACCTCACGGGCGACCGCAGGCTCATCGAGGACCGGATGTCCCACCGGCAGGGCCACTTCATGCCGACCGCCCTGCTGGACTCCCAGTTCGCCACGCTCCAGCCCCTGGAGTCCGACGAGCGGGGAGTAGCCGTGGACGTCGGCGGCGGCCCCGAGGAGATCACCGACCGAGCCGTGAAGGCACTCGACGCGCTTTCCGCGACCTCCGAGTAACACCCACCCCCGTCCCCCGTACCTGCAAGGGAACCCCCGTGACCAGACTCAGTGCCGAGATGCTGGCAGCGGACACCGTCCAGCCCATCACCTCGGCCGGCCACGCCCAGCTCGGCATCGCCGTCCTGGCGGGCATAGCCGTCATCGTCCTGCTCATCACCAAGTTCAAGCTCCATGCCTTCCTGGCGCTGACCATCGGGTCGCTGGTCCTCGGGGCCGTCGCCGGGGCACCGCTGGACAAGGCCATCACCAGCTTCACCACCGGGCTCGGCGCCACGGTGGCCGGCGTGGGCGTCCTGATCGCGCTCGGGGCGATCCTGGGCAAGCTCCTCGCCGACTCCGGCGGCGCCGACCAGATCGTCGACACGATCCTCGCCAGGGCGGGAGGGCGTGCGATGCCGTGGGCGATGGTGCTGATCGCGTCCGTGGTCGGCCTGCCGCTGTTCTTCGAGGTCGGCATCGTGCTGCTGATCCCGGTCGTGCTGATGGTCGCCAAGCGCGGCAACTACTCCCTGATGCGCATCGGCATCCCGGCGCTGGCCGGTCTGTCCGTGATGCACGGCCTGATCCCGCCGCACCCCGGCCCGCTGGTCGCGATCGACGCGGTGGGCGCCAACCTGGGCGTGACCCTGGCGCTCGGCATCGTCGTCGCCATTCCGACGGTGATCATCGCCGGTCCGGTCTTCTCCCGGTTCGCCGCCCGCTGGGTGGACGTCCCGGCCCCCGACCGCATGCTCCCGCAGCGCACGACCGAGGAGCTGGAGCGCCGGCCCGGCTTCGGCGCGACGCTCGCCACCATGCTGCTGCCCGTGGTGCTGATGCTGGCCAAGGCGCTGGTGGACATCGTCGTCGACGACCCCGCCGACATGACCCAGCGGGTCTTCGACGTCGTCGGCTCCCCGCTGATCGCGCTGCTCACCGCGGTGATCGTCGGCTTCTTCACACTGGGCCGGGCCGCCGGGTTCGGCAAGGACCGGCTCCAGCAGACGGTCGACAGGGGCCTGATGCCCATCGCCGGCATCCTGCTGATCGTCGGCGCTGGCGGCGGCTTCAAGCAGACACTGATCGACTCCGGCGTCGGTCAGATGATCCTCGACATCTCCAAGGACTGGTCGATCCCGGCACTGCTGCTGGCCTGGCTGATCGCGGTGGCGATCCGGCTGGCCACCGGCTCGGCGACGGTGGCGACGATCTCCGCGGCCGGTCTGGTCGCGCCGCTCGCGGCCGACATGTCGACCACCCACACCGCCCTGCTGGTCCTCGCCATCGGCGCCGGCTCACTCTTCTTCAGCCAGGTCAACGACGCCGGCTTCTGGCTGGTGAAGGAGTACTTCGGGCTGAGCGTGGGACAGACCGTCAAGACCTGGTCGGTGATGGAGACGATCATCTCGGTGGTCGCCGGCGGCCTGGTCCTCCTGCTGTCCCTGGTGATCTAGGAGCGGTACGGCGACGACGGCTCACCCCCTCCTCGGCATCGGCGGCCGTACGGCCCGTGGACGTCGAGGAGCGGGTGGGCCGAGTCGGCGTTCGCCCCGGCCGCCGAACGGAGCCGGCCGTGCGGGATCCGTTCGGCCTCGGGAACTAGACGGCCGCCCGTGCGCCCGGCAGCGGCGGCAGCGCCGCGCCGTGCACCCACGCCTCGAACAGCCCGTCCACCGGCTCGTCCGCGAACCGGGCCACGTGCGCCGTGAACGCCGACGTCGTCACCGACCCGTTCCGGTGCAACCGCACCCAGCTGCGCACCATGAGGAAGAACGCCTCGTCGCCCAGCGCGCAGCGCACCGCGTGCAGGGTGAGCCCGCCCCGCTCGTAGAGCCGGTCGTCGAACATCGACTTGCGGCCCGGATCGGCCAGCCGGAGGTCCTGCGGCTGCGTGGACAGCAACCGGTGTGCCGCGGCGGCCAGTTGCTGGGCGCTGCGGCCGCCCGAACGCTCGGACCACAGCCACTCCGCGTACTTGGCGAAGCCCTCGTTCAGCCAGATGTGCCGCCAGTCGGCGATGGACACGCAGTTGCCGAACCACTGGTGCGCCAGCTCGTGCGCCACCAGCCGCTCCGAACCCCGCGCCCCGTCCACGTGGTTGGAGCCGAACAGCGACAACCCCTGTGCCTCGACGGGCACATCGAGCTCCTCCTCGGTCACCGCGACCGCGTACTCGTCGAACGGGTACGGCCCGAACAGCTCCTGGAACAGCTCCATCATCGCGGGCTGCCGCGCGAAGTCCCGGGAGAACTCGGGCAGCAGATGCGCCGGGATGTGCCCGTGCTGCGGGATCCCGCCCGGCCCCGGGTCGCCCAGCAGCACCGTCTGGAACTTGCCGATCGCGAGACCGACCAGATAGCTGGACGTCGGCGCGGCCTGCTCGTACACCCAGGTGGTCGTCGAGGCCTTCGTCGTACGGGTCAGCAGACGCCCGCCCGCGACCACCGCGTACGCCGACGGCGTGGTGACCGAGATCAGGTACGACGCCTTGTCGGCCGGCCGGTCGTTGCACGGGTACCAGGACGGCGCCCCGATCGGCTGGCTCGCCACCAGAGCCCCGTCCGACAGCTCCTCCCAGCCGATCCCGCCCCAGGGGCTCGAGACCGGGCTCGGGTTGCCGGACCAGTGCACCTCGACCGTGAAGGCGGCCCCCGCCCGGATCGGCTTGGCCGGGCGGATGCGCAGCCTGCCGCCACGGTGCGTGTAGTGCGGCTGCCGGCCGTCCAGCCGCACCCGGCCGATCTTGAAGTCGGCCAGGTTGAGCTGGAACTCGGTGAGCGCCGTCCGTCCCGCGATGGCGTTGATCCGGGCGGTGCCCGCCAGCCGGTTCGGGCCCGGGCGGTAGTCCAGCGTGAGCTCGTAGCGGTGCACCCGGTAGCGGGAGTCACCGTTGTCCGGGAAGTACGGGTCCGGGCCGACCGACTGCTGAACTGCCACTGCTGTGTCCGCTCCCTGCGCTGTGCCACCACTCCGTGCCGGTGCACCGCCCACCGGCCCCGAGAAGGCTGCGCTCACGGACGCCATGCCTCGATCGGGTTGCCGAGCCAGCGGGTGTCGTCCGGGACGGACTCCGCGGCCATGACGAGCGACGCGGGACCCAGGGTCGTGCGGGCCCCGATCGTGCTGCCGGGCAGCACGATCCCGCCAGGGCCCAGCGTGGCGCCCTCACGGAGGACCACAGTATCCGTCCGCAAGATCCGGTCGTGGAAGAGGTGAGTCTGCAGGACACAGCCGCGGTTCACGGTGGCCGCGTCCTCCAGGGTCACCAGGTCCGACTCCGGCAGCCAGTAGCTCTCCACCCAGACACCCTTGCCGATACGGGCGCCGAGCCCGCGCAGCCAGGCCGTCATCACCGGGGTTCCCGGCACGGCACCGGCCAGCCACGGTACGGCCAGCACCTCGACGAACGTGTCCGCCAGCTCGTTGCGCCACACGAAGGAACTCCACAGCGGATGCTCCCCGGTGCGGTGCCGCCCCACCAGCAGCCACTTCGCCACGACGGAGGTGAGCGCGGCCGCGGCACCGGCCGCGAGCAGCACCAGCCCCGACAGCAGCGGCGCCCACGGCCCCAGCGCACACAGCGCCGCCACCGTCAGCGCGGCCAGCGCCGCCGAGCAGAACACCGGCACGATCCGGCACAGCTCCACCAGACCGCGCGCCCACAGCAGCCGGGCGGGCGGGTCGTAGGTACGGCTCTGGTCCCCGCCGGAGGCACTGCGCGGCAGCTTCACCGGCGGCAGCCCCAGATACGAGGTGCCCTTCTTCGCCTTCTTGGGCGTCGCCGACAGCACACCGACCAGACCGCCGTCCGGCACGCTCCGCCCCGGCGCGGTCATCCCGGAGTTCCCGAGGAAGGCCCGCCGCCCGATCTCCGCGTGCCCGATCCGCACCCAGCCGCCACCCAGCTCGTACGGCGCGGTCAGCGTGTCGTCGGCCAGGAACGCCCCGTCGCCGACCGTGGTCAGGCTCGGCAGTGCGAGCACGGTCGACACCTCGGCACCCCGCCCGACGCGCATCCCCAGCAGCCGCAGCCACACCGGCGTGACCAGCCCGGCGTACAGCGGGAACAGCGTCTCCCGGGACCGGTCCATCAGCTGCGTCACGGTCCACGCCTGCCAGCCGACCCGGCTGTGCGTCGGGTGCGTGCCTTCGCGCAGCCCCAGGCTGAGCAGGCGTACGGCGACCAGGATCAGCAGCGCGTACACCAGCCCGTAGGCGAGCGTGGCCGGGACCAGCCCGAGCGCGGCCCCGCGCAGGGTCTGGGCGAGGGAGGCGCCGGGCGTCACGAACACCCGGGCGACCAGCAGCGCGGCCACGGCCGCGACGAGGGGCAGGACACTGAGCGCGATGCCCGTCACGCCGTACATGACCCGCCAGTACGTGCCGCGCTGCGGCCGTTCCTTCGGCCAGTTGCGCTTGGCCTTGCCGAGCTTGACCGCGGGCGCGCCCGCCCACCGCTGACCGGTGGGCACCTGCCCGGTGACCGCCGACCCCGGCGCCACCTCGGCCCGCTTGCCGACCCGCGCGCCCGGGAACAGCATGCTGCGCGTCCCGACGACGGCGTGCGCGCCGACCCGCACCGGACCGACCTCCAGCCGGTCACCGTCCAGCCAGTACCCGCGCAGGTCCACCTCGGACTCCACGGCGGCCCCGCGCCCCAGCCGGAGCAGGCCGGTGACCGGCGGCAGCGAGTGCAGGTCCACCTCGGGCCCGACCCGGGCGCCCAGCGCCCGCGCGTACCGCTCGAGCCACGAGCCGGTCAGCGAGGTGGCCCCGCTGAACTCGGCCAGCCGGTCGGCGGTCCACAGCCGCAGATGCACGCTCCCGCCACGCGGGTACCGGCCGGGCTCCAGGCCCCGCAGCAGCAGCCGCGCCCCGCCCGCCGCCATCGCGATCCGGCCGGGCGGGCTGAAGAACAGCAGGCCGCCGGCCGCGAGCAGCCACCAGGGGGCGGTCGGCAGCCAGGCGTAGGCGGGCAGCAGGTTCCCGGCGGCGGCCAGGACCACCGTCCAGCGCAGCCCGAGCAGCGTGAGCAGTGGGACGAGCAGCAGGAGCTGGACGGCCTGGGCGCCCACCGGCACCGGCGCGACCGTCCGCTGCGCGCCCTCGTCCTGCCTCGAGGCCTCCAGGCGCCGGGCCAGCTTGCGCAGGGTGGGCTGCTGGTAGATGTCGAGAACGGCCGCGCTCGGGTAGCGGGTGCGCAGCCGGGTGGTGAGCTGGGCGGCGGCCAGGCTGCCGCCGCCGATCGCGAAGAAGTCGTCGGAGGCGCCGGTCACCGGGATGCCCAGCACCTCGGCCCACTGCTCGGCGAGCCAGGCCTCGGTGCCGTACAGATCGGCCTTGGGAGCCTCCACGCCCTCGAGCGGCCACGGCAGGGCGGCCCGGTCCACCTTCCCGGACGTCCGGGTCGGCAGCTCGGCGACGGGTGCGAGCAGCGGCACCAGCGCGGCGGGCAGCTCCGCGCGCAGCTTCTCGACGGCGGCCCCCCGGTCCCAGCCGTCCTGGGTGACGACGTACCCGACGAGGAGCTGGTTGCCGCTGCGGGCGGTCCGCACGGCCGCCGCGGCCCCCGCCACACCGGGCAGCGCCTGCAGCGCGGCATCCACCTCGCCGAGCTCGATCCGCCGCCCGCCGAGCTTGATCTGCTCGTCCGCCCGCCCCAGGAAGACCAGTCCCTCGGGCTCGGCCTTGACCAGGTCGCCGCTGCGATACGCCCGCTCCCAGCCCAGCGACTCCAGCGGCGCGTACTTCTCCGCGTCCTTCTCGGGATCGAGATACCGCGCGAGCCCGGCCCCGCCGATCACCAGCTGCCCGCTGCCGCCCATGGGCACGGGCTCCCCGCTCTCGTCGACGACAGCGAGTTCCCACCCGTTCAGCGGCAGCCCGATCCGCACCGGCTCCTCACCCGTGAGGAGCGCCGCACAGGCCACGACGGTCGCCTCGGTCGGCCCGTAGGTGTTCCACACCTCGCGCCCCTCGGTGACCAGCCGCTGCGCCAGCTCGGGCGGGCAGGCCTCGCCGCCGAAGATCAGCAGCCGTACGTCGTTGAGGGTCTCGGGCTCCCACAGCGCCGCCAGCGTGGGCACGGTCGACACGACCGTGATCTCCTGCTCGACCAGCCAGGGCCCCAGATCGGCACCGCTCCTGACCTGCGACCGGGGCACGGGTACCAGGCAGGCGCCGTACCGCCATGCCAGCCACATCTCCTCGCAGGACGCGTCGAACGCCACGGACAGCCCCGCCATGACCCGGTCGCCGGGCCCGATCGGCTCGTCGGTGAGGAAGAGGGCCGCCTCCGCGTCCACGAACGCGGCGGCGCTGCGGTGCGTGACGGCCACGCCCTTCGGCCTTCCGGTGGACCCGGAGGTGAAGATGATCCAGGCGTCGTGCCCGACCCCGGGCCGTGCGGCGGGGGAGCCGGCGGCACCCTGGGTGGTGACGGTGTGCCCGGCCCCGACGACGGCCCGTACGGCCGCCTCCCCGAAGACCAGCTCGGCCCGCTCGTCCGGGTCCTCGGCGTCCACGGGGACGTAGGCGGCGCCGGCGGCGAGTACCGCGAGAATGGCCACGTACAGCTCGTTGGTCCCGGAGGGAACCCGCACCCCCACCCGGTCCCCGAGCCCGACGCCCGCCTCGTCGAGCCGCCGCCGCAACCGCTCCACCTCCACGGCCAGGCCGCGGTAGGTGAGCCGGTGGGTGCCGTCGTCGAGGGCGAGTTCGTCGGGGTACGACCGCACGGAGGCGTCGAAGACGTCGACCAGCGTGCGCGGTGAGGCGGCGGACCCCGCGGAGAAACGTGCTCTGTCGCCGAACTGCGTGCGGAACTCTTCGTCGAGCAGGCCGAGAGCGCTGCTCTCGTCTATGGCTGCCATCGGTCCTCGCGTCTCGATCCCGGAAGCCTCCGGGGCGCTGGCGGGCCCGCAGGTCTGCCTGGGGTTGTCCGGCTCCAGCTCGGTAACAAGCCGGAAATATTAGTACGACGCTAGGCTCCTCCACTTGGTCCAGCCACTCGGGAAGGCTGTCCGGGGGAGCGGCGACGGATCGGCCCGACATGCCTGACCTGCGGCTTTCGCGCGCCACGAGAGATGCCCCACACGCACCGCAAGGGGACGGACACACAGGGCAATTCACGCTCGGCCGAGCGGGGCCGGTGAGGGAAAAGCAAAGGGCCCCTGATGATCAGGGGCCCTCACTGGTGTCCGAGGGGGGACTTGAACCCCCACGCCCGATAAAGGGCACTAGCACCTCAAGCTAGCGCGTCTGCCATTCCGCCACCCGGACAAGGTGTCTGTCGTGCGGGGTTTCCCTCGCGGCGACGAAGGAAACATTACCAGGCTTTCGGGGGTGGCTGATCACACCCCGTCCGGGGGCCCGTGCCTGCGTGAACGGCGTGTGACGGGCCGGGACCGGTCTTGGGCCCGGGGCGGGCCGGAGAGAGGATGAGGGGGACCACCAGCAGACAGCGGAAGGACGCAGCGTGAGCGAGACGGACACGGCCAAGGGCGTCACCGGCGAGGACGAGGTCGTGGACCTCTGCCGTGAGCTGATCCGGTTCGACACCAGCAACTACGGCGACCACTCGGGCCCCGGCGAGCGCAAGGCCGCCGAGTACGTCGCGGAGAAGCTCGCCGAGGTCGGGCTGGAGCCGAAGATCTTCGAGTCGCACCCGGGGCGTGCCTCCACCGTGGCCCGGATCGAGGGCGAGGACCCCTCCCGGCCCGCGCTGCTCATCCACGGCCACCTGGACGTCGTACCGGCCAACGCCGACGACTGGACCCACCACCCGTTCTCCGGTGAGGTCACCGACGGGTGCGTGTGGGGCCGCGGGGCCGTCGACATGAAGGACATGGACGCCATGACCCTCGCGGTCGTGCGCGACCGGCTGCGCAGCGGGCGGCGGCCGCCGCGGGACATCGTGCTCGCCTTCCTCGCCGACGAGGAGGCCGGCGGCACGTACGGCGCCCGGTACCTGGTCGACAGGCACCCGGACCTGTTCGAGGGCGTCACCGAGGCGATCAGCGAGGTGGGCGGCTTCTCCTTCACGGTGAACGAGCAGCGGCGGCTGTACCTGATCGAGACCGCCCAGAAGGGCATGCACTGGATGAAGCTGACCGTGGCCGGCACCGCCGGACACGGGTCGATGATCCACCGGGACAACGCCATCACCGAGCTGGCCGAGGCCGTCGCCCGGGTCGGCCGGCACAAGTTCCCGGTGCGGGTCACCAAGACCACCCGGGCCTTCCTCGACGAGCTGGGCGACGCGCTCGGCACCGAGCTGGACCCGGAGGACATGGAGGCCACCCTGGCCAAGCTCGGCGGCATCGCCAAGCTCATCGGCGCGTCCCTGTCCAACACCGCCAATCCCACCCAGCTGAACGCCGGTTACAAGGTCAACGTCATCCCCGGCGAGGCCACCGCGCACATCGACGGACGGTTCCTGCCGGGCCACGAGGAGGAGTTCCTCGCCGACCTCGACCGGCTGCTCGGGCCCAACGTCCGCCGCGAGGACGTGCACGCCGACAAGGCGATCGAGACCACCTTCGACGGGGCGCTCGTCGAGGCCATGCAGTCCTCGCTGCTGGCCGAGGACCCGACCGCCAAGGCGATCCCCTTCACGCTCTCCGCCGGGACCGACGCCAAGTCCTTCGACGACCTCGGCATCCGCGGCTTCGGCTTCGTGCCGCTGAAGCTGCCGCCGGAGCTGGACTTCGCCGGCATGTTCCACGGCGTGGACGAGCGCGTGCCGGTGGACGGGCTGAAGTTCGGCGTGCGAGTGCTTGACCGGTTCATCGACGCCTCGTGAAGTCTTGGGCCCAGGTATTCGGGCGCCCGTACGAGATCTCCTGAGAAGAGTGAATGCGACGATAAGCTCGTAGCTCCATTACTCCTTCCTCGTTACAGGTGATGCGATGCCGCACTGTGGATCGCATTTGCCTACAAGGAGGAATAATGATCAAGAAGGTCGTCGCTGCCGCCGCTGCCACCGGTGGTCTGGTTCTCGCCGGCGCGGGCCTGGCTGTTGCCGACGCGGGTGCCCAGGGTGCCGCCGTGCACTCTCCGGGCGTCATTTCCGGCAACGTCGTCCAGGTGCCCGTGCATGTCCCGGTGAACGTGTGCGGCAACACGATCAGCGTGATCGGGCTCCTGAACCCCGCCTTCGGCAACACCTGCATCAACGACTGACGCCGGCTTTCTGAGGGGCGTTCATCACGAGCCGTCGGCCTCGGAGCGCGCGCCATGCGCTCCGAGGCCGACCGGTCTTTTCCCGCGGAACTCCTTTTCGCGGAATGCACGGAGAATCGAAGGCAGGGGGGAATCCAGAAATGCGACAGGGCACCCGCAAGGGCCTGATGACCATGGCGGCCGCCACCGGTGTGATCGCCGCAGCGAGCGGCTACGCCCAGGCCGACTCGGGCGCGATCGGCTCCGCGGCCGGCTCGCCCGGCGTACTGTCCGGCAACACGGTGCAGGCACCGGTGCACGCGCCGGTGAACGTGTGCGGCAACACCGTGAACGTGGTCGGGGTACTCAACCCGGCCATGGGCAACAAATGCGCCAATCATGGCGGCAGTGACGCGGGCGGCTACGGCGACTCGAACGGCCACGGCGGCTCCGGCGGTTCGCACGCGGGCGGCCACACCGGCGACTCGCCGGGCGTCGGCTCGGGCAACACCGTCCAGGTGCCGATCGACGTCCCGGTGAACGTGTGCGGCAACAGCGTGGACGTCGTCGGGGCGGGCAACGCCACCACGGGCAACGACTGTGCCAACGGCGGCGGTCACCAGAGCCTGCCGCCGGGCGGCGGGCACGACAACCCCGGGCAGCCGAGCGAGCCGGGGCACCCCGGTCAGCCGGGCCAGCCCGGACACCCCGGTCAGCCGGGACACCCGGGCCAGCCCGGACACCCCGGTACGCCTGGTCACCCCGGTACCCCGGGCCACCCCGGTACGCCTGGTCACCCGGGCACGCCCGGTCAGCCCGGTCACCCGGGAACTCCGGGCCGGCCGGGGACCCCGCACGCGGGCGGCGGCCACACCTCCCACGGCTCGTCCCAGGTCGAGCAGCAGGGCGGACAGTCCAGCACGTACCTGAACACCGCCCAGCTCGCCCACACCGGCAGTGACCTGCCGCTGGGCCTCGCGCTGCCGGCAGGCGCGGGCGCGCTGCTCGCGGGTGCCGTGCTGTACCGCAAGGCCCGGGCCTCGGCGTAGCGAGGCAGCGGCCGGAAAACGGAGCGGGCCCTGCCAGGACGGCGGGGCCCGCTCCGTTCATGCGTGCTGCCTCACCAGGTGGCCCGCACCTGGCGGATGATCCGTCGGCGCAACCGCACCCTGCGGCTGCCGTCTCGCAGCAGGCTCAGTCGGTCCAACTCCCAGTTTCCGTACTCGGCATGGTCCGTCAGCAGACGTGTCGCCTCCTTGCGGGACACCCCACGCGGTACGTACACGTCGACAAATTCGTATTCCGGCATCGCATCTATTGTGCGGGCTGGTGCCCGGTACGGATAGCGTCTGCACTATGTCTGATGCTGCGCAGCCCACCGCTGCCGAGGTACGCGCCGCCGCCGAGGCGGTCAAGACCGCGCTCGATCGCCACCTGGCGGCGGTCGAACGCAGGTCGGGGGAGGACGACCCGGCCGTCTACGAGGCGTTCAACGAGCTGGCCGCGGCCGCCGAGGTGTACGACGAACTGCTCTACGACCGCTACGACGAGGTCACGCCCTTCGAGATCCCCGGCGCCGACGACTCGTTGCCGCCGTACGCGGGCCCCGAGGAACCGAACGCGATCAGTGTGCTGATCCGACGCGACTACGCCGTGGCGGAGCCCCAGCGGCTGCTGGCGCAGGCCCAGCGGGTCGAAGCGGTGGAGTACGAGGACGACGGCGGCGCGGGGGAGGACACCGCCGGTACGGTCCATGGGGCGCTGGGAGTTCTGTTCGGCGAGTTCGAACCGGACGAGATCGCTTCCCGGCACAAGGAGTTCGGCCTGGAGGAGGGCGACTCCACGCTCTGGGTCACGGCCGCCGACGAGCCCGCCGAGCCCGGGGAGTGGCTGGAGGCGCCGTTCGAGCAGGCCGACCCGGAGCGGGTGGTGTGCCGGTTCGACGTCAGCGCGGTGTTCGACGAGGACGCCACCGACGACATCGAGGAGGAGGACGACCTCGAGTTCGACGGCGACGAGGACCAGGACCTGGAGCCGATCGACGCCGAGCGGTGAGGTGAGGCGGCGGTGCCGTGGGGCCGGAAGCCCGTAAGGCACCGCCGTGATCCGCCTTGCGGCTGATCGTCGCTGCGGCGGAGAAGGCGTCAGCCGGCCGACGGGACCTGCGTGCGCAGCAGCGTCTGCAGGCGCGTCGTACGGGGCTTGGCCGAGACCTCGGCGACCGCCTTCGGCAGGGCCTGCTCCACACCGTGCACCACCGACAGGTGCCGCTCCGCCCGGCCGAACGCCGTGTACACCCACGGCCTGCTGAGCGTCTGCGCCGCGTCGCCGGGCAGCACGACCACCGCGGCCGGCCAGCGGCCGCCCACCGCCTGGTGCGCGGTCAGCGCCCAGCCGTGCCGTACGCACTGCTCCACCCGCTCCCGCGGTACGACGACGGGAGCGCCCGCGCACTCCAGGTGCAGCCCGTCGGCGTCGGCGTTCACCACCCGGCCCGGCACCGTACGGCCCGGGGCGGGGGAGTAGGCGATCCGGTCACCGGCGTCGAAGCCGCCGAAGCGGCCGGGGCCCGGGTTGAGGCGTTCCTTCAAAGCGGAGTTGAGCGCCCGGGTGCCCGCCGCGCCACCGTGGCCCGGGGTGATCACCACGGTCTGTTCGGCCGGCACACCGAGGGCCCGCGGCACCGAGTCCGCGACCAGCTGCACGGTGCGGTGCACGGCCTCGCCGGCGTCCCGCACCGGGACGATGACGATCTCCTTGCCGGGCGCCTCGACCTGGTTCAGCTCGCCGGCGCCGATGCCGGAGACCAGCTCGCCGAGCGGGCCGGGGTCCGGGGTGCGGGAGGCGATCTGGGGGCAGGCACGGGCCGCGAGCAGATCGGCGAAGACCCGCCCGGGCCCGGCCGACCACAGCACCGCGGGGTCGCCGCTCAGCACCAGGCGGGCGCCGTCGGGCAGCGACTCCACCAGCATCGCGGCGCCCTCCACGTCGAGTTGCGGCGCGTCGAGCACGATCAGCAGGTCGAGGTCCAGGGCACCGTCCGCGTCCCGGCCGGGTCCCTCGGCTCCGGACAGGAGACCGGCGACGGTGCCCATGGCCTCCTCCGCTCCTTCGCCCACCGATGCGGCGAGGCGACGGCTGCCGCCAGCGGTGTGGCAGACGGCGAAGGCCCGCAGACCGGCGGCGCGGGCGGCGCCGAGCAGGGCGGCCGGCTCGGCGCGGGCCGCCTCGCCGCCGGTGTGCAGCACCAGGCCGTGCCCGGCGACCGCCCGGGCCAGCTCGGCAGCACCGCCGGACGTCCCGGCCGCGGCCTCCTCCCACCGCTCGGCTGCTTCCTCGGACGGCGAGTTGACCAGGCGGGCCAGGCCGTCGGCGAGGCTCTCCTCGGCGAGCGCGTACCGCTCCAGGCCGGCGAGGACGCGGACCGGGCGCTCCTCCTCCTCGCCGTCCTCCTCCTGCGGGGCCGGGGCGCCGGGCTCCTCCAGGGCGTCCTGGAAGACCAGCGCCTCGCCCTCGGCGATGGTGTCCTGCACGGCCGCGTCCGCGTCGGGCACGCCCCGCTGGGCCAGGGCCGCGGTGAGCGCCGGCAGTTCCAGGGCGGTGTGCCCGGCCAGCGCCGCCTGCTCCAGCAGCCAGACCGTCAACGCGCGAACCCGCCGCTCGTCGTTCGGACCGCACGCCTCGCCGAGCAGCGCCCGCGCGAACCCGTCGGCCTGTTCCGGCCGTGCGCCACCGATCCGCAGCAGCTGCCAGGGGTCCTCCCGGAGCGCGATGTCGGCGCCCTCGCCGAGGGCTGTGGCCACCTGGGGCGCGAGAGCCTCGGGTGCGCCGCCCTCGCGCAGCACACGCCGCACGGTCTCGACGGCCTCGGCGGCGGGAGCAGCGGGTGCGGCGGCGGCCGGGGCGGGCTGGGGATGCCGTACGGGCTCCGGGGCGGGGCGGCGCGGGGCGGGTGGCGGCTCGGTGAAGGCCGTGGCGACCGGCCTCTCGCCGCTCTCCACCGCGCGGACCGCGGCGAGCAGGTCGGCGGCCTTGCCGCTCAGCTTGGTGCCGCTCTCGACGGGCGCCGTCCGCTCGGCCTTGCGCCGCTCGATCCGCTCCCGCTCGACCTGCTGCGCGGCCAGCTCGGCCTCGGCCTCCGACCGCCCGGGCGCGGCTTCGCCCCCGGCCGTTTCGTCGGCGGTGGTCCCGCCCTCCGCGGTCTCGGCAGCGGTGGTCCCACGGCTGTCGTCGGCCGCCGTGTCCTGCTCCGGGTTCTCCGGGGTCCCCGGCCCGGTGTCCTCCGTGGTCTCCGGCTCCGTGCTCACAGCGTGCTCCAGTCGTGATCGGGATAGCGGTGCACGGGCGCCGACACATCGTCGAGCGCCCGGCAGATCTCGTCAGGAAGACTAAGCGCCTCCACTGACAACGCCGCCGTGAGCTGCTGCGCGTTGCGTGCGCCGACGATCGGGGCGGCCACTCCCGGCCGGTCCCGGACCCAGGCGAGGGCCACCTGCAGCGGGGTGACCGCGAGCCCGTCGGCGGCCGTCTGCACCGCGTCCACGATGTGCGTCGCGGTGTCGTCGAGATACGGCGCGACGAAGGGCGCCAGGTGCTCGGAGGCGCCGCGCGAGTCCGGGGGAGTGGTGTGCCGGTACTTGGCGGTCAGCACGCCGCGGCCCAGCGGTGAGGAGGGCAGCAGGCCGACGCCCAGGTCGAGCGCGGCGGGCAGCACCTCCCGCTCGACGCCGCGCTGCAGCAGCGAGTACTCCAGCTGGGTGCTGGCCAGCCGGGTGCGGGTGCCGGGTGCGGCGAGCTGCCAGGTGGCCGCCTTGGCGAGCTGCCAGCCACAGAAGTTGGAGACGCCCGCGTACCGGGCGCGGCCGCTGCTCACGGCCAGGTCGAGGGCCTGGAGCGTCTCCTCGAGCGGGGTGTCGGGGTCGAAGGCGTGGACGTGCCAGATGTCGACGTAGTCCGTGCCGAGCCGGGCCAGCGAGGCGTCCAGCGCGGCGAGCAGATGGCCGCGGGAGCCGTCGAAGCGCCGGTCGGGGTCGGGGACGCTGCCCGCCTTGGTCGAGATCACCAGGTCCCGGCGCGGCACCAGACCGCCGGTCAACTGTCCGAGCAGATACTCGGCCTCGCCGTCGCCGTACACGTCCGCGGTGTCGACGAGGGTTCCGCCGGCCTCCCAGAACGCCTTCAGCATGTCCGCGGCGTCGTGCTCGTCGGTGTCCCGGCCCCAGGTGAGGGTGCCGAGCCCGATCCGGGACACGCGAAGGCCTGTGCGGCCGAGATGCCTCTGCTCCATGTGCGCGAGATTACTGGCCAGAACTGGTGCGGTGGGTTGCCTGTGGACAACTCCGTCCGGTGTGATCGGCCGGGCCGGGTGCCCTCCGGTCCCGGGCATGCCCTGCCCGTCGGCCCCGGCCCCGCGCTATGGTCTCCGCCAAGGGACGTTACTCATGGGTAAGGGGAATCGGCCATGCAGCTCGGGATCAACCTCGGCTACTGGGGTGCCGGGATGGACGCGGACAATCTGGCCGTGGCGCAGGAGGCCGAGCGGCTCGGGTACTCCGTGTGCTGGGCCGCCGAGGCGTACGGCTCCGACGCGGCCACGGTGCTCACCTGGGTCGCCGCCCAGACCGAGCGCATCGACGTCGGCTCGGCCATCTTCCAGATCCCGGCCCGGCAGCCGGCGATGACGGCGATGACCGCGGCGACGCTGGACTCGCTGTCCAAGGGCCGCTTCCGGCTCGGCCTCGGCGTCTCCGGGCCGCAGGTCTCCGAGGGCTGGTACGGAGTCAAGTTCGACAAGCCGCTGGCCCGTACGCGTGAGTACGTGGAGATCGTCCGCAAGGCGATGACCCGCGAGCGGCTGTCGTACGAGGGCGAGCACTGGACGCTGCCGCTGCCCGGCGGTCCGGGCAAGCCGATCAAGCTGACCGTGCACCCGGAGCGCGAGCACATCCCGCTGTACATCGCCGCCATCGGCCCCAAGAACTTGGAGCAGACCGGTGAGATCGCCGACGGCGCGCTGCTGATCTTCCCCTCCGCCGAACACCTCGAGGACACCGCCGTCAAGTACCTGCGGGCGGGCCGGGAGAAGGCCGGCAAGACCCTCGACGGGTTCGACATCTGCCCGACGCTGCCGCTCGCCGTCGGCGAGGACAAGGACGTGCCCCGGCTGGCCGACACCTTCCGCCCCTACACGGCGCTGTACGTGGGCGGCATGGGCAGCCGCAAGCAGAACTTCTACAACCAGCTCGCCCAGCGCATGGGGTACGAGAAGGAGGCCGCCGAGATCCAGGACAAGTACCTGTCCGGGGACAAGGAGGGGGCCGCGGCGGCCATTCCGCAGGACCTCATCGACAAGACCACGCTGCTCGGCTCGGCGGAGCGCATCGCCGACCGCATGCAGGCCTACGCCGCGGCCGGGGTCACCACCCTCACCCTCGCCCCCGCCGGCTTCACGCTGGACGAGCGGCTCGCCTCCCTGCGGGCCGGCACCGAGGCCATGGAGCGCGCCGGGCTCGCCTGACAGGTGGGATTTCTGCGGCCGTGGTGGGGGCTCGGGGGTCTTCCCCGCCACGGCCGTCACGGGGAACAACGCGCCGGGCGCCGCGCGGTTACGACCCCGGCGCTCCGCCTTTCGGCCGAGTCGACCCGCACAGCTGTTGCGGCTCCCCTCTGTCCGCATTTGACTCGTTCTTTGCGGAATCCTGCAGAGAGGTGTCTGCCATGTTCTCGGCCAAGAGTCTGTTCCAGGAGATCCTCGACGACGACGAGTCCTTCCGGCTCTTCTGCTCCATCGCCGCCAGCGGGGAGTCCCAGGGCGGCTGGGAGAACGGCCGGATCTCCGCACTGGTACCGCGGAGCGAACGGGCGATGGCCCCCAAGATCGCCCGGCACGGCGCCGACGAGGACAAGCACGGGCGCATCTTCGACGCCCTGCTGAAGAAGCGCGGCCTCACCCCGGTCCCGGTCCCGCCCGAGACCGACTACACGATGCTCCTGGAGCGCGCGGGCATCGGGCTGGCCCACGAGAAGCTCGAGCGGGACGAGCCGCTCACCGTGCGGGACGTCATCGTCTACCTCGCGCACAGCCGGGTCACCGAACAGCGGGCCTCCGAACAGATGGAGATGCTCCGCAGGTACTTCGGCGACCATCCCGAGATCGGCAGGGCGGTACGGATGATCTCGGGCGACGAGGACAACCACCTCGCCTACGTCCACGAGGAACTGCTCCGCTTCGCCGCCGCCGGACACGGCCGGCTCATCCAGCGGACCCTGCGCGAGTGCGCGCTGGCCGAGATCCGCGTCCATCGCGACGTCAGCCTCGCCGTGACAGCCCTCATGAGCCGCGTCCTCGGCTGGTCCCGGGCCAGGTCGGCGGCCCTCGCGGCCGGTGTCCACGCCGTGTACGCCTACGAGCGGCTGGCCGGCTGGCACCGCATGGTGAGCCTGCGCATGCCCGAGCGCCGCAACGCCCTCGGCGGGCCGGCCACCCCCGCCCCCGAGTACGCCTGAGCCGCGCTCACAGCCAGCCGCGCCGCTTGAAGGTCCGGTACAGCAGCACCTCCAGGCCGGCCATCAGCAGGATCACCGCCGGGTAGGACCACAGCCAGTGCAGCTCGGGCATGTGGTCGAAGTTCATGCCGTAGATCCCGGCCATCATGGTGGGGATCGCGGCCATCGCCGCCCACGCCGAGATCTTCCGCATGTCGTCGTTCTGCCGCACGCTCATCTGCGCCAGATGCGCCGACAGGATGTCCGACACCAGCCGGTCCAGGCCTTCCACGGACTCGTTCACGCGCGCGAGGTGGTCGTTCACGTCCCGGAAGAAGGGCCGCGCCTTCTCGTGCACGAAGGGCACCGCGACGCCGAGCGTGCCGGTGCCCGCCAGCCGGGTCAGCGGCACCGCCAGCGGCACGGTGGCCCGGCGGAACTCCAGGATCTGCCGCTTGAAGGTGTAGATCCGGGACGCGGTGTGGCGGGTGCCGCCGCGCTCCGGCTGGAACACCTCGGCCTCCAGTTCCTCCAGGTCCGTCTGCAGCTCCGTCGCCACCTCCAGGTAGTGGTCGACGGTGGCGTCGGCGATCGCGTACAGCACCGCCGTGGGGCCCTTGGCCAGTATCTCCGGGTCCTCCTCCAGCCGGTGCCGCACGGCGGCGAGCGGCGATCCCTCGCCGTGCCGCACGGTCACCACGAAGCCGTCGCCGACGAAGACCATGACCTCGCCGGCCGAGACGGTGTCGCTCTCGGGCTCGTACACCACCGGCTTGAGGACCATGAACAGCGAGTCGTCGTACACCTCCAGCTTCGGCCGCTGGTGCGCCTTCAGGGCGTCCTCGACCGCCAGCGGATGCAGCGCGAACTCCTGGGTGACCAGGCCGAACTCCCGCTCCGACGGTTCGTACAGCCCGATCCACACGAACCCGCCGACCGCCCGCGCGTCGTCGAGGGCGTCGGACAGGTCCTCCGGGCCCTCGGTGCGGTGACCGTCCCGGTAGATGGCGCAGTCCACGATCACGGAGCGCATTCTCCCCTCGCCCGGCCGCCTGCGCATGTCGTGATGCGCTTACGCTGGGCGGCATGCCCACGTTGATCCTCGTCAGGCACGGACGGTCGACCGCCAACACTTCGGGGGTGCTCGCCGGGTGGACGCCAGGCGTCGCCCTCGACGAGCGGGGGGCCGCACAGGCCGCCGCGCTGCCCGGACGCCTCCAGGGGCTGCCGATCTCCGAGGTCGTCGCCAGCCCCCTGGAACGCTGTCAGGAAACTGTACGGCCGCTGCTGGACGCCCGGCCCGGGCTGCGCGCCCACACCGACGAACGGATCGGTGAGTGCCACTACGGCGACTGGTCCGGCCGCAAGCTCGCCGAGCTGAAGGACGAGCCGCTGATGGAGGTCGTCCAGGCGCACCCCTCGGCCGCGGCCTTCCCCGGCGGCGAGTCGATGCGGGCCATGCAGACCCGCGCCGCCGAGGCCGTACGCGAGTGGAACGCGCGCGTGGAGCGCGACCACGGCGCCGACGCCGTCTACCTGATGTGCTCGCACGGCGACATCATCAAGTCACTGGTGGCGGACGCCCTCGGACTGCATCTCGACCTGTTCCAGCGGATCTCGGTGGAACCGTGCTCCGTCACCGCGATCCGCTACACCCGCCTGAGGCCGTTTCTCGTTCGTCTCGGCGACACCGGCGATTTCGCCTCCCTTGCCCCGCGCGAGGAACCTCCGGGGGAAGACGCACCGGTCGGGGGCGGTGCGGGCGCACCGTGATCGTCGGGCGCAGTAGGGTGAAGCGATCCGCACAGTCGCCCTCACGTACGGCCCGCACCGCACCCACTCTCGAATCCAATGGAGACAGGACGTGTCCCGTCAGGTGTTCCTCTACGATCCGCCGGACCGCTTCGTGGCGGGCACGGTAGGACTGCCCGGACGCCGTACGTTCTTCCTCCAGGCCACTGCAGGCCCCCGGGTGACCAGCGTGGCTCTGGAGAAGACCCAGGTGGCCGCGCTCGCCGAGCGCATGGACGAGCTGCTGGACGAGGTCGTGCGGCGCAGTGGCGGCAGCGCGGCCGTCCCCGCCATGGCCCCCACGGAGGTCGCCGACACCGCCCCGCTGGACACCCCCATCGAGGAGGAGTTCCGGGTCGGCACCATGGCCCTGGCCTGGGACGGCGAGGAACAGCGCATGATCGTGGAGGCCCAGGCCCTCGTGGAGCTGGACGCCGACACCGAGGAGGACCTCGCCGAGGCCGAGGAGCGGCTGCTCCAGGACGAGGAGAACGGGCCCCCCATGCTGCGGGTCCGGCTGACCGGCGCGCAGGCCAGGGCCTTCGCCAGACGCGCCCTGGACGTCGTCAACGCCGGGCGGCCGCCGTGCCCGCTGTGCAGCCTCCCGCTCGACCCGGAAGGACACGTATGTCCGCGCCAGAACGGATACCGCCGCGGAGCCTGACCGCCGCCGAACTGCTCACCAGCGGTGAGCTGAAGGTGCGCGGCCGCATCCGCGAGGCGTCCAACGCGGCACTGTTCTGCACGGTCGCGTACGACGGGCAGGAAGCGTCCTGCGTGTACAAGCCGGTCGCCGGCGAGCGTCCGCTGTGGGACTTCCCCGACGGCACCCTGGCCGGCCGCGAGGTGGCCGCCTACGAAGTCTCCGAGGCCACGGGCTGGGGGCTCGTCCCGCCGACCGTGCTGCGCGACGGCCCCTACGGCGAGGGCATGTGCCAGCTGTGGATCGAGGCGAGCGCCGAGGCCGAGCTGCTCGCCCTGGTCGACGGCGAGGAGCCCGAGCCGGGCTGGAAGGCCATCGGGTTCGCAGAGGTCGGCGAGGGCCGCACCGCGCTGCTGGTGCACGCCGACGACGAGCGGCTGCGCCGCCTCGCCGTCCTGGACGCGGTGATCAACAACGCCGACCGCAAGGGCGGCCACCTGCTGCCCACCGGGGACGGCCGGCTCTTCGGCATCGACCACGGGGTCGCCTTCAACGTCGAGAACAAGCTCCGCACGCTGCTGTGGGGCTGGGCCGGTGAGCCGCTCACCCCGGAGGCCGTCGAGGTGCTCCGAAGGCTGAAGGAGACCCTTTCCGACGGCGGGGAGCTGGCCGTGCGGCTGGCCGGACTCATCACGACGGCCGAAATCGATGCCACGCGCGCGCGTGTCGAGGCTCTGCTCGCCGCCGGTCACCACCCGGAGCCGGGCGGGGAGTGGCCGGCGATCCCCTGGCCGCCGGTGTGAGCACATCCGGGGCCGAGGTACAAGAGGGCCCGACAGGCCATCCGGCCTGATCCCGTTCGTATCGGCGGCTCGTGGCCGGTTAGGCTCATGTACATGCATGCCTGGCCCGCTTCCGAGGTCCCCGCCCTGCCTGGTCAGGGCCGCGACCTGAGGATCCACGACACCGCGACCGGCGGCCTCGTCACCCTCGACCCCGGTCCCGTCGCCCGTATCTACGTCTGCGGCATCACGCCGTACGACGCGACCCACATGGGTCACGCGGCGACCTACAACGCGTTCGACCTCGTTCAGCGCGTGTGGCTCGACACCAAGCGGCAGGTTCACTACGTCCAGAACGTGACCGACGTCGACGACCCACTGCTGGAGCGCGCGGAGCGGGACGGCGTCGACTGGGTCGCCCTCGCCGAGCAGGAGACGGTCCTCTTCCGTGAGGACATGACCGCCCTGCGGATGCTCCCGCCCCAGCACTACATCGGCGCCGTCGAGGCGATACCCGGCATCGTCCCGCTCGTGGAGCGGCTGCGCGACCTCGGCGCGGCCTACGAGCTGGAGGGCGACACCTACTTCTCCGTCGAGTCCGACCCGCACTTCGGCGAGGTCTCGGGCCTGGACGCGGCCGCGATGCGGCTGCTGTCCGCCGAGCGCGGCGGTGACCCGGACCGCCCGGGCAAGAAGAACCCGCTCGACCCGATGCTGTGGATGGCCGCCCGCGAGGGCGAGCCCAGCTGGGACGGCGGCTCGCTCGGCCGCGGCCGACCCGGCTGGCACATCGAGTGCGTGGCCATCGCCCTCGACCACCTCGGCATGGGCTTCGACGTCCAGGGCGGCGGCTCCGACCTGGCCTTCCCGCACCACGAGATGGGCGCCTCGCACGCCCAGGTGCTCACCGGCGAGTTCCCCATGGCCAAGGCGTACGTGCACGCCGGCATGGTCGCCCTGCACGGCGAGAAGATGTCCAAGTCCAAGGGCAACCTCGTCTTCGTCTCGAAGCTGCGCCGGGACGGCGTCGACCCGGCGGCCATCCGGCTGTCCCTGCTCGCTCACCACTACCGCTCCGACTGGGAGTGGACCGACCAGGTGCTCCAGGACGCCGTGGACCGTCTCGGCCGCTGGCGCGCTGCCGTCTCCCGGCCCGACGGCCCGTCCGCCGACGCGCTGGTGGAGGAGATCCGCGAGGCCCTCACGAACGACCTGGACGCCCCCGCGGCGCTCGCCGCCGTGGACCGCTGGGCGGCCCGTCAGGAGGCGGAGGGCGGCGACGACATCGCCGCGCCCGGTCTCGTGACCCGGGCGGTCGACGCGCTGCTCGGCGTGGCCCTGTAACCGCAGGTACGACGAAGGGGCGGTTCCCGGCAAGGGAACCGCCCCTCTTTACGTTGTCCCGATCCGTCGGCTCAGTCCTCCGACGTGTCCTCGTCGCCGCCCTCGGGCGAACCCTTGGCCGGACCCTCGGCGGAGCCCTCCGAGGGACCGTCCGCCGTGCCGTCGGCGGAACCTTCCGAGGAGCCTTCCGTGGTCCCGGGGGCTCCCGGCCTCGGCGGCCTCGGTGGCCGGGCCTTGCCGCCGGGGCTGTCCCGCAGGTACGAGGCGTCCCCGCCGTCCGCCGTCGCGTGCCCGCCCGGCGGGCCGACGTCCCGGCGCCGCAGATACCGCTCGAACTCGCGGGCGATCGCCTCACCGGAGGCCTCGGGCAACTCGGCGGTGTCCCGGGCCTCCTCCAGCGTCTGGACGTACTCGGCGACCTCGCTGTCCTCGGCCGCCAGCTGATCCACGCCCACCTGCCAGGCGCGCGCGTCCTCGGGCAGCTCGCCCTGCGGGATGCGCAGGTCGAGCAGGTCCTCCAGCCGGTTCAGCAGCGCCAGCGTGGCCTTCGGGTTGGGCGGCTGCGAGACGTAGTGCGGTACGGCCGCCCACAGCGACACCGCCGGGACGCCCGCGTGCGTGCACGCCTCCTGCAGGACGCCGACGATGCCCGTCGGGCCCTCGTACTTGGTCTCCTCCAGGTCCATGCGGCGGGCCAGGTCCGGGTCGGACGTGACGCCGCTGACCGGGACCGGACGCGTGTGCGGGGTGTCACCGAGCAGGGCGCCCAGCACGACCACCAGCTCCACGCCCAGCTCGTGCGCGAAGCCGAGCAGCTCGTTGCAGAACGAGCGCCAGCGCATGGACGGTTCGATGCCGCGTACCAGTACCAGGTCCCGCGGTCTCTCGCCGCCGACCCGGACCACCGACAGTCTTGTCGTCGGCCACGTGATCTTGCGCACTCCGCCGTCCATGAACACCGTGGGGCGGTTCACCTGGAAGTCGTAGTAGTCCTCGGCGTCGAGCGCCGCGAACACCTCGCCCTTCCACTCGCGTTCCAGATGCGCGACCGCCGTGGAGGCGGCGTCGCCGGCATCGTTCCAGCCCTCGAACGCGGCCACCATGACTGGGTCGATCAGCTCGGGAACCCCCTCCAGCTCGATCACCCAGTGCCTCCTTCCGACGTGCCCTCGCCTGACGTCCCAACCTTACGGCGTCCGGCGGGGGCGTCCGCAGCCCCCCGGGCCGGGGGGATGCACGGATCACTGCCCCGTTCGTCACATCGGAACACCCCACCTGCCGACGGGGCACCCGGCCCGCTCCGCTCAGGAATTTCACAGAGTGCTGCGCAACCACTGCTCCACACTCGCGATGTGCACGGTGGCCCAGGAGCGGGCCGCCTCCGCGTCCCGGTCGCGCAGTGCGGCGAGGATCGCCCGGTGTTCGCGCAGGGTGCGGGCGACCGCGTCCTCCTGGGTGAGTCCCCGCCAGATCCGGGCCCGGGTGGTGGGCCCCGAGAGGCCGTCAAGCAGCGAGCACAGCACGGAGTTGCCCGCGCCCTGCACGATGCCGCGGTGGAACTCCAGGTCGCAGGCGACCAGCTCCTCCACCGAGGGCTCGGCGCCGAGCGCGTCCAACTGGGCCGACAGGACGTCCAGTTGCTGCTCGCCGATCCGGGAGGCCGCCATCGCGGTCGCGGCCGGCTCCAGGATCCGGCGCACGGCCAGGAACTCCAGCACCGTGTCGTCACGGTGGAAGTCCACGACGAAGCTCATCGCCTCCAGCAGCAACTGCGGATCGAGGCTGGTGACGTAGGTGCCGTCGCCCTGTCGCACGTCCAGGATCCGGATCAGCGACAGGGCCCGTACGGCCTCCCGCAGCGAGTTGCGGGACAGGCCGAGGTCGGCGGCGAGTTCGCTTTCCTTGGGCAGCCGGTCACCGGGGCGCAGGGCACCGGAGACGATCATGTCCTTGATCTTCTCGATCGCCTCGTCGGTGACTGCCATGACCGGCCTCCCAGTGGCTCAGACATCGGATGTCTCAGCACATTATGGGGGCACTGGTGAGAAGGCCGGCGGGGCCCGTCAGCCGAAGGCCTTCACGGCCTGGTAGTACGTCCACGCCGTGCTGGTGCAGGCGGTCTTCGTCGCACCGCCGTAGTTGGCGCACACGCGCTTGAGGTCCTCGTACAGGGCGCTGTCCAGGCGGGCCTTGTTGGCGCTGAAGGTGCCGGCCGCCTTGTAGTTGCGGTAGCCGAAGTCGTGGCGGGCACAGGACATGGCGAAGGGGAAGCCGAACGGGTTGTCCGGCGAGGAGGAGCAGTAGTCGGTCGACCAGTCGAACCCGTAGGCGGACCAGGCCGACTGGTTGGCGCGCGCCGCGGCCCAGACGTTGTAGCTGGACGCGGTGGTCTGGGTGAAGTCGGCGAGCACCTGCGGCTTGTCGGCCGGAGCCGCGGTGGCCGCGGTGGCGGTGGCCGTGACGGTGATGAGAGCCAGGGCCGAGGCGGCGAGGCCGGTGGCGAGTCTGCGGTGCATCCCACACCTCCATGAAGAACCGCGATCCGTCCGTCGGATCGCGGTTCATGACCATGGAGGCGGTGGCTATAGCCCGCCTTTACCGCCACAGAAGTACCGCCACAGGAGCGCGGCTTCACAGCTCCGGGGCGCGACGCGCGCACACGAGAGGGGCGGCTCCGTCGGCGCGGAGCCGCCCCTCTCGTCACACCGGCTCCTCGTGCGGGAGGAGCCGTCCCTCATCCGTTCCGGCCCCGGTCAGGGGGAGGGGCCGGCCGGGGCCTACTTCTTGTCGAGCAGGCCCTGGACCTTGTCGCGGACCTCGTCCGTGGCCAGGCCACGGATGGTCAGCGTGGTGCGGCGGCGCAGCACGTCGTCCGCCGTCTCGGCCCACTCGTGGTCGCGGGCCCACACGACCTGCGCCCAGATCTCCGGGGCGTCCGGGTGGACGCGCTCGGCCAGCTCCGGGCTCTCGTTCGCCATCCGGGCGATGTCGAAGGCCAGCGAGCCGTAGTGGGTGGCCAGGTGCTTGGCGGTGTCGGCGGCCATGCGCGGGCCGGGCGCCGGGTGGTCCACCAGCAGGCGGTGGGCGACGGCGCGCGGGTTGGCGACACCGGGCAGCGGGAGCTTCTTCGGCAGCGAGGCGATGGGCTCGAAGTCGTCGCCGAGCGGGTGGCCCGGCAGCTCCTCCAGCTTCTGCATCACCGTACGGCCGATGTGCCGGAAGGTCGTCCACTTGCCGCCGGCGACCGACAGCATGCCGGCCTTGCCCTCGGTGACGACGGTCTCGCGCTTGGCCTTGGCCGTGTCACCGGGGCCGCCCGGCAGCACGCGCAGACCGGCGAAGGCGTAGGTGATCAGGTCGCGCTGCAGCTGCTGGTCCCGGACGGAGAACGCGGCCTCGTCCAGGATCTGGGCGATGTCCTTCTCGTTGACCGAGACGTCCGCCGGGTCGCCCTCGTACTCCTCGTCGGTGGTGCCGAGCAGCAGCATGTCCTCCCAGGGGAGGGCGAAGGTGATGCGGTACTTGTCGATGGGGGTCGCGAGCGCGGCCTTCCAGGGGGAGGTGCGCTTCAGGACCAGGTGCGCGCCCTTGGACAGGCGGATGGACGGGGCCGCGTCGGGGTCCTCCATCCGGCGCAGGTGGTCGACCCAGGGGCCGGTCGCGTTCAGCACCAGGCGGGCGTTGGCCCCGAACTCCTCGCCGGATATGCGGTCCCGGAGGTCGGCGCCGGTGACCCGGCCCTTGGTGAAGCGCAGGCCGGTGACCTCGGCGTGGTTGAGGACGACCGCGCCCGCCTCGACGGCCGCGCGGACCGTCATCAGCGCCATGCGCGCGTCGTTCATCTGGTCGTCGCCGTACACGGCCACGGCCTTGAGGTTCTCGGTGCGCAGCTCGGGCACGTCCTGCGCCGCCTTGGCGGGGGAGAGCAGGTGGCCGACGCCGTCGCCGAACGCGGAGAGCGCGGAGTAGGCGAAGACGCCCGCGCCGAGCTTCGCCGCGCCGTGCGGACCCCCCTTGTACACGGGGAGGTAGAAGGTGAGCGGGTTCGCCAGGTGGGGGGCCACCTGGCGGGAGACCGCACGGCGCTCGAAGTGGTTCTCCGCCACCAGCTTCACCGCGCCGGTCTGCAGGTAGCGCAGACCGCCGTGGAGCAGCTTGGAGGAGGCGGAGGAGGTGGCGCCGGCGAAGTCACCGGCGTCGACCAGCGCCACCCTGAGTCCGGACTGCGCGGCGTGCCAGGCGGTGGAGATGCCCAGGATGCCGCCGCCGATCACAAGAAGGTCGTACGACGCCTTGGAGAGCTGCTCCCTGGTCTCGGCCCGGCTCGGGTTGGAGCCGGAGGCGGGGTGCGTCCCCAGGGCAGGCACGGACTGCAGGGTGGGCTGACTGGTCATTTCGGGTTCTTACTCCTAGTCAGAGTTGGCTGGGCGGTCCGGGCCGCTCAGTCCTCGTCCTCGATCCAGCCCATGGTCCGGTCGACGGCCTTGAGCCAGTTCTTGTACTCACGGTCGCGGATGTCCGCGTCCATCTGGGGGGTCCACTCGGCGGCCCGGCGCCAGTTGGCGCGCAGTTCATCGGTGCTGGACCAGAAGCCGACGGCCAGACCGGCGGCGTAGGCGGCGCCGAGGCAGGTGGTCTCGGCGACCATCGGGCGCACCACCGGTGCGTCCAGGACGTCCGAGAGCGTCTGCATCAGCAGGTTGTTGGAGGTCATGCCGCCGTCGACCTTCAGGGCCACCAGCTCGTCGCCGGAGTCCTTGACCATCGCGTCGGCGATCTCCCGGGTCTGCCAGGCGGTCGCCTCCAGGACCGCACGGGCGAGGTGCGCCTTGGTGACGTACCGGGTCAGGCCGGCGATCACACCGCGGGCGTCGGAGCGCCAGTGCGGGGCGAACAGGCCCGAGAAGGCCGGCACGAAGTAGGCGCCGCCGTTGTCCTCGACCGAGAGCGCGAGCGTCTCGATCTCGGCAGCGGTGGAGATCAGGCCCATCTGGTCGCGCATCCACTGCACCAGGGAGCCGGTGACGGCGATCGAACCCTCGAGGGCGTACACGGTCGGCTGCTCGCCGATCTTGTAGCCGACCGTGGTCAGCAGGCCCGCGTAGGAGTTGATGATCTTGTCACCGGTGTTCATCACCATGAAGGTGCCGGTGCCGTAGGTGGACTTGGTCTCGCCCTCGGAGAAGCAGGTCTGGCCGAACAGGGCCGCCTGCTGGTCGCCGAGCGCGGACGCGACCGGGATGCCGCCGAGCAGGTCGCCGAGCTTGCCGCCGGTGACCTCGCCGTAGACCTCCGCGGAGGAGCGGATCTCCGGCATGATCTGCAGCGGCACGCCGATCGACTCGGCGATCTTGTCGTCCCACTGCATGGTGTGCAGGTTCATGAGCAGGGTGCGGGAGGCGTTGGTCACGTCGGTGACGTGCTTGCCGCCGTTGACACCGCCGGTCAGGTTCCAGATGACCCAGGTGTCCATGGTGCCGAAGAGGATGTCGCCCGCCTCGGCGCGCTCCCGCAGGCCGTCGACGTTGTCGAGCAGCCAGCGGGCCTTGGGGCCGGAGAAGTACGACGCGAGCGGGAGGCCGGTCTCGCGGCGGAAGCGGTCCTGGCCGACGTTGCGGCCGAGCTCCCGGCAGAGGGAGTCGGTGCGGGTGTCCTGCCAGACGAGGGCGTTGTGGACGGGCTCACCGGTGTTCTTGTCCCACAGCACGGTGGTCTCGCGCTGGTTGGTGATGCCGATGGCCTTGATGTCGTCGCGGGTGATGCCGGCCTTCTGGATGGCTCCGGCGACGACCTCCTGGACGTTGGTCCAGATCTCGTTGGCGTTGTGCTCGACCCAGCCCGGCTTCGGGAAGATCTGCTCGTGCTCCTTCTGGTCGACGGAGACGATACGACCGTCCTTGTCGAAGACGATGCAGCGCGAGGAAGTCGTGCCCTGGTCGATGGCCGCGATGAACGGGCCTGCGGTGTGGGCGTCGGTCACTGTGTGCTCCTGAAAGATCCGTGGTGATGGGGCTGTACGTACGGCGCGTGCTGGAAGACTCGGTTGTTCTCGGTTCTTCTTAGGCAAAGGCGACGTTGTAGATGCCTGCAGCGATGGCGGCGCCGATCAGCGGACCGACCACCGGGATCCAGGCGTAGCTCCAGTCGGAGCCCCCCTTGTTGGGCAGGGGCAGGAGGGCGTGCACGATGCGCGGGCCGAGGTCACGCGCCGGGTTGATCGCGTAACCGGTCGGACCGCCGAGCGAGAGGCCGATGCCGACGACCACGAAGGCGGTGATCAGGGCACCCAGGGTGCCGAGGCCGTTGCCCTTGTCGTTCAGGCCCTGTGTGAGGACGGCGAGCACCAGCACCACGGTGCCGATGATCTCGGTGAGGAGGTTCTGCACCACGTTCCGGATCTCGGGACCGGTGGAGAAGACGCCCAGGACCGGGCCGGCGCCCGTCTCCTGCGCCTCGACGGCCTTGGTCTCCGTGGCCTGCGCACCCGGACCGCCGACGATCTCCTTGTCGGTGAGGTGCGCGTGGAACTGGCCGTAGTAGGCGATCCACACCAGGGTGGCACCGATCATGGCGCCGAGCAGCTGACCGCCCCAGTAGACGGGCAGGTTGCTGAAGTCCTTGTCCTTGATCGCGAGCGCGAGCGTCACGGCCGGATTCAGGTGGGCGCCGGAGAGCGGCGCCGAGGTGTAAACGGCCGTCAGTACGGCGAAACCCCACCCGAAGGTGATGGCGAGCCAACCGGCGTTACGGGCCTTGGAGGCCTTCAGAGTGACAGCGGCGCACACGCCGCCACCGAGCAGGATGAGTATGGCGGTACCGATGGTCTCGCCGATGAAGATGTCGGAGCTGGACACCCGCGACTCCTTTGTCCTTCGTCCAGGGAAGCCGAACCCCGGGTCCCGCCGGGGGTTCTGGCGCCCTCGGGGGTGAGAGCGAATTCGGCCCTTGGCGTTGTCACACTCTAGCGCGTATTGCCGGTAGGTGTTCGACAATGCCGACCGATGGACGGGAGTCTTGCTTCGGCGTTACGCATGCGTCAAGGGTTCTGTTATCGAAAACAGGATCGTTATTGATCGCTGCCGGTTATCGCTCTTCGTGCGCTGACGTACCATCTCGCCCTATATGTCCACTTCAGGGTATGGCGAGAACCGGAACGCCGCCTCGCGTCCCGGTCGTCCCCCGGTGGGTCATCCGCTGGTCAGCGGCGCATCGCCCGGCTGCTCAGAACCGTCCCGCGCCCAGGTCGCGGGAGACCGCGCGGGCGCAGTCCCGCACCGCCGCGATCAGTTCGGGGCGCACTTCGCCGTCCCGGCCGAGCCGTTCCACGGCGCCCGTGATGCCGACGGCGCCCACGGGCATCCGGCGCCGGTCGTGGATGGGTGCGGCCACCGAGGCCACGCCCTCCCAGGTCTCCTCCACGTCCGCCGCGTACCCACGCGCGCGGGTGATGTCGAGGATGTGCTCGAAGTCCGCCTGCTCGCACACCGTGCGGTCGGTGAAGGGTTTGCGGTCGGCCTCCAGGGCCTCGCTGTGCGCCACCGGGTCGTAGGCGGACAGCACCTTGCCCAGTGCCGTGGAGTGAAGCGGCTGCATGGCCCCTATCTCCAGCACCTGCCGGCTGTCGTCGGGCCGGAAGACGTGGTGCACGATCAGTACGCCCTGCTGGTGCAGGACGCCCAGGTACACGCTCTCCCCGCTGGCCCGGGCCAGGTCGTCGGTCCATACCAGGGCCCGCGCCCGCAGTTCGTGCACATCGAGATAGGTGGTGCCCAGGCGCAGCAGCTCGGCGCCCAGTTGATAGCGCCCGGAGGCGTCGTCCTGTTCGACGAAGCCCTCCTGCTGGAGGGTGCGCAGGATGCCGTGGGCGGTGCCCTTGGCGAGGCCCAGCGACGAGGCGATGTCCGACAGGCCGAGCCGTCGCTCGCCGCCCGCGAGCAGCCGCAGCATCGCGGCCGCCCGTTCGAGCGACTGGATGTTCCGTGCCATCGCCGTCCTGCCCTCCGTCCCCATCGACCATTGCCGAACAGCATCCAAGACGCCGTTCGGCAATGTCGAACACTACCGGTCCATGACGGCCTCCCGCTAATGGTCGACCGATACCTGTTACATCTCTTGTGGCCTGCATGTGGCGCCGCGGTCATACAGGGTCCACCACTTGAGTCCGCCTCGTGGACGCCGCTGCCCATCCAAGCCCACTGCCGGTTACTCTGACGCCGTGCCCTTGCCCGGCAGCGTCCGGGGAAGCCGCATAGCCGACAGCCGTCGCACTCCAGGGAGCCCCTTCATGGCCTCGTTGCCAACGACCCCTTCCGCCGACAGCCGGACCCGTGCGTCCGCGCTCCGAGAGGCACTCGCCACCCGTGTGGTGGTCGCCGACGGAGCGATGGGCACGATGCTCCAGGCCCAGGAACCGACCCTCGAGGACTTCCAGGACCTCGAGGGCTGCAACGAGATTCTCAACGTCACCCGCCCCGACATCGTCCGCTCCGTCCACGAGGCGTACTTCGCCGTGGGCGTCGACTGCGTCGAGACCAACACCTTCGGCGCCAACCACTCCGCGCTCGGCGAGTACGACATCCCCGACCGCGTCCACGAGCTGTCCGAGGCCGGCGCCCGCGTGGCCCGCGAGGTCGCCGACGAGTTCACCGCCAAGGACGGCAAGCCCCGCTGGGTGCTCGGCTCCATCGGCCCCGGCACCAAGCTGCCCACCCTCGGCCACGCCCCCTACACCACCCTGCGCGACGCCTACCAGCGCAATGCCGAGGGCCTGGTCGCGGGCGGCGCCGACGCGCTGCTCGTGGAGACCACCCAGGACCTGCTGCAGACCAAGGCCGCCGTCCTCGGCGCACGCCGGGGCCTGGACGCCCTCGGCCTGGACGCGCCGGTGATCGTGTCGGTGACCGTCGAGACCACCGGCACCATGCTGCTCGGCTCCGAGATCGGCGCCGCCCTCACCGCGCTGGAGCCGCTCGGCATCGACATGATCGGCCTGAACTGCGCCACCGGCCCGGCCGAGATGAGCGAGCACCTGCGCTACCTCGCCCGCACCGCCCGTATCCCGCTGTCCTGCATGCCCAACGCGGGCCTGCCGGTCCTCGGCAAGGACGGCGCCCACTACCCGCTGACCGCGCCGGAGCTGGCCGACGCCCAGGAGACCTTCGTTCGCGAGTACGGCCTCTCGCTGGTCGGCGGCTGCTGCGGCACCACCCCGGAGCACCTGCGCCAGGTCGTCGAGCGCGTCCGGGGCCTCACCCCGCCCGAGCGGCAGCCGCGCCCCGAGCCCGGAGCCGCCTCCCTCTACCAGACCGTGCCGTTCCGCCAGGACACCTCCTACCTGGCCATCGGCGAGCGCACCAACGCCAACGGCTCCAAGAAGTTCCGCGAGGCCATGCTGGAAGCCCGCTGGGACGACTGCGTGGAGATGGCGCGCGAGCAGATCCGCGAGGGCGCGCACATGCTCGACCTGTGCGTGGACTACGTCGGCCGCGACGGCGTCGCCGACATGGAGGAGCTGGCCGGCCGCTTCGCCACCGCGTCCACCCTGCCGATCGTCCTCGACTCCACCGAGGTCGACGTCATCCAGGCGGGCCTGGAGAAGCTCGGCGGCCGCGCGGTGATCAACTCGGTCAACTACGAGGACGGCGACGGCCCCGACTCCCGCTTCGCCAAGGTCACCCGGCTGGCCCAGGAGCACGGCGCCGCCCTGATCGCGCTGACCATCGACGAGGTGGGCCAGGCCCGTACCCCCGAGAAGAAGGTCGAGATCGCCGAACGGCTGATCGACGACCTCAGCGGGAACTGGGGCATCCGCGAGGAGGACATCCTCGTCGACACCCTGACCTTCACCATCTGCACCGGTCAGGAGGAGTCCCGCAAGGACGGCATCGCCA
This sequence comes from Streptomyces sp. NPDC044064, assembly GCF_056434245.1. Classification (NCBI taxonomy): domain Bacteria; kingdom Bacillati; phylum Actinomycetota; class Actinomycetes; order Kitasatosporales; family Streptomycetaceae; genus Streptomyces; species Streptomyces sp. NPDC044064. The sequence goes on along the minus strand of NZ_JBWKFN010000005.1, from coordinate 194,479 downwards.
CCATCGAGGCGATCCGCGAGCTGAAGAAGCGCCGCCCGGCGGTGCAGACCACGCTGGGCCTGTCGAACATCTCCTTCGGTCTCAACCCGGCCGCCCGCATCCTGCTGAACTCCGTCTTCCTGGACGAGTGCGTCAAGGCGGGCCTCGACTCGGCGATCGTGCACGCCTCCAAGATCCTGCCGATCGCCCGCTTCGACGAGGAGCAGGTCAACACCGCCCTCGACCTCATCTACGACCGCCGCAGCGAGGGCTACGACCCGCTGCAGAAGCTCATGGCCCTGTTCGAGGGAGCCACCGCCAAGTCCCTGAAGGCCGGCAAGGCCGAGGAGCTGGCCGCCCTCCCGCTGGAGGAGCGTCTCAAGCGCCGCATCATCGACGGCGAGCGCAACGGCCTGGAGGCGGACCTGGACGAGGCCCTCCAGGACCGGCCCGCCCTGGACATCGTCAACGACACCCTCCTGGACGGCATGAAGGTCGTCGGCGAGCTCTTCGGCTCCGGCCAGATGCAGCTGCCGTTCGTCCTCCAGTCCGCCGAGGTCATGAAGACGGCCGTCGCCCACCTCGAACCGCACATGGAGAAGTCGGACGCCGAGGGCAAGGGCACCATCGTCCTTGCCACCGTCCGCGGCGACGTGCACGACATCGGCAAAAACCTCGTCGACATCATCCTCTCCAACAACGGCTACAACGTCGTCAACCTGGGCATCAAGCAGCCGGTCTCCGCGATCCTGGAAGCCGCCGAGGAGCACCGGGCCGACGTCATCGGCATGTCCGGCCTCCTGGTGAAGTCCACGGTGATCATGAAGGAGAACCTGGAGGAGCTGAACCAGCGCGGCCTCGCCGCCCGCTTCCCGGTCATCCTCGGCGGCGCCGCCCTCACCCGCGCCTACGTCGAGCAGGACCTGCACGAGATCTACGAGGGCGAGGTCCGCTATGCCCGCGACGCCTTCGAGGGCCTGCACCTGATGGACGCCCTGATCGGCGTCAAGCGGGGTGTGCCCGGCGCGCAGCTGCCCGAGCTGAGGCAGCGCCGGGTCCGCGCGACGGCCGCCGTCCAGGTCGAGGAGCGGCCCGAGGAGGGGCACGTCCGCTCCGACGTGGCCACCGACAACCCGGTGCCGGCCCCGCCGTTCTGGGACACCCGCGTGATCAAGGGCATCCAGCTCAAGGAGTACGCGAGCTGGCTGGACGAGGGCGCGCTGTTCAAGGGTCAGTGGGGGCTGAAGCAGGCCCGCACCGGGGACGGTCCGACGTACGAGGAGCTGGCGGAGACCGAGGGCCGCCCCCGCCTGCGCGGCCTGCTGGACCGGCTCCAGACGGAGAACCTGCTGGAGGCGGCCGTGGTCTACGGCTACTTCCCGTGCGTCTCCAAGGACGACGACCTGATCATCCTGGACGAGCGGGGCAACGAGCGCACCCGGTTCACCTTCCCGCGCCAGCGCCGCGGTCGCCGGCTGTGCCTCGCCGACTTCTTCCGCCCGGAGGAGTCGGGGGAGACGGACGTCGTCGGGCTCCAGGTGGTCACCGTCGGCTCCCGCATCGGCGAGGAGACGGCCAAGCTCTTCGAGTCGAACTCCTACCGCGACTACCTCGAACTGCACGGCCTGTCCGTGCAGTTGGCGGAGGCGCTGGCCGAGTACTGGCACGCCCGTGTCCGCTCCGAACTCGGCTTCGCCGGCGAGGACCCGGCCGACATCGAGGACATGTTCGCCCTGAAGTACCGGGGCGCCCGCTTCTCCCTCGGCTACGGCGCCTGCCCCGACCTGGAGGACCGGGCCAAGATCGCCGAACTGCTCCAGCCCGAGCGGATCGGCGTCCACCTGTCCGAGGAGTTCCAGCTCCACCCCGAGCAGTCCACCGACGCGATCGTGATCCACCACCCGGAGGCGAAGTACTTCAACGCCCGGTGAGGCGCGTCGCACAGCGCATTGATCGGATAAGTCGTACACTTGTCGGTCCACCGCAGGCCGGTTCCCTGTCCGGGAGCCGGCCTGGTCGTCCCTCAAGGAGGTGCGCCAGGATGACCAGTACGGTCCCCGCGCTCGGAACCCGTACGGCCGAAGGCTCAGCCCTGCAGGCCGTGCTCCTCGACATGGACGGCACCCTGGTGGACACCGAGGGCTTCTGGTGGGACGTGGAGGTCGAGGTCTTCGCAGCCCTGGGGCACACCCTGGACGAGACCTGGCGCCACGTCGTGGTCGGCGGCCCCATGACCCGCAGCGCCGGGTTCCTGATCGAGGCCACCGGCGCCGGCATCACCCTCGCCGAGCTCACCACGCTGCTCAACGACGGGTTCGAGGACCGCATCGGCCGCGCCCTGCCGCTGATGCCCGGCGCCGAGCGGCTGCTCGCCGAGCTGTACGAGCACGAGATCCCGACCGCCCTGGTCTCCGCCTCCCACCGGCGCATCATCGACCGTGTGCTGGCCACCCTCGGCCCCCAGCACTTCGCCCTGACCGTGGCCGGCGACGAGGTGTCGCGCACCAAGCCGTACCCGGACCCGTATCTGCTCGCCGCCGCCGGGCTCGGTGCCGATCCGGCCCGGTGCGCGGTGATCGAGGACACCGCGACCGGCGTCGAGTCCGCCGAGGCCGCGGGCTGCCGGGTGGTCGCCGTACCCTCGGTGGCGCCCATTGCGCCGATCGACGGGCGCACGGTCGTGAGCTCGCTGGAAGAGGTCGACCTGGCATTTCTGCGCGGCCTGATGACGGAAATGCGCTAGCCGTTCACCCAGCGTGCAAAGTCCATTGGACGCGATGGACAAAATTCCGGGGAAGTACACCGGGGTGGAATTCGAAGCGGGCCGCCCGGCCTAATTCCGGTAACCGCCAACCCAGTTGGAAGTGTGACGTTCCCCACGTGTGACGGGGTCGACAACGTTGCCCTGGTGTGCCGATCACCCCGGTTCGGGGTCGACTGACGTGTCCTTGTGTCCCGATTGATGGGATGCTGCACCAAACCTGCCGCTGTCGGGTTTTCGGTGTGTCCACGCCCGGTTTCACTGCGTGATGGGGTCTCAACTCGCGCGGCTGTGAACCCCCCTGCGAGCGCGGTCTAATCTCGTCGCGAGAACATCGCCGCAACCCCCGTGATCCGCCGCAGCCACCCTTGCATGCCGGGTACACGGATTCGAACAGTCCTGGAGAAAGTCCCGCATGAACCGCAAGACTTTGGTGCTGCCGGCAGTCGTCGGCCTGCTTACGCCGGTTCTCGCCGCGTGCGGCGGATCCGGCAGCGGGAGCAAGAGCGGGAACGCCATCGTCGTGGGCACCACGGACCGGTTCACCGTCACGAACGACATCCCCGCGCCCCTCGACCCCGCCTACGCCTACGACGTCGGCACCTGGAACATCCTGCGCCAGACCGTGCAGACCCTGATGACCCAGCCCAAGGGCGAGGGCGTGCCGGTGCCCGAGGCGGCCGAGAGCTGCGCCTTCACCGACAGCGGCAACGAGCGCTACGCCTGCAAGCTGCGGGACGGCCTGACCTTCGCCAACGGCGACAAGGTCACCGCCGAGGCCGTCAAGTACTCCATCGAGCGTGCCCTGCACATCAACGCCGACAGCGGTGTCGCCACCCTGCTGAACACGATCGACACGATCGAGACCCAGGGCGACCGCGAGGTCATCTTCCACCTCAAGACGGCCGACGCCACGTTCCCGTACAAGCTGTCCACCCCGGTCGCGGGCATCATCGACCCCAAGGACTACGACCGGCGCAAGCTGCGCGACGGCTTCGAGGTCGACGGCTCCGGCCCGTACACCTTCAAGGCCGACGTCGAGAACAACGCGATCGTCAGTGCCACGTTCACCAAGAACCCGTCCTACAAGGGCAGCGTGCAGGTGAACAACAGCGAGGTCGTGCTGCGCACCTACCACGACGCTGACGCCATGGGCGAGGCGATCGACAAGGGCGACATCGACGTCATGACGCGCGCCATGTCCCCGGCGCAGATCGACAAGCTGGACAGCGGCTCCGACGCGAACGTCGACCTGGTCGACATGCCGGGTCTGGAGATCCGCTACCTGGCCTTCAACACCAATGCGCCGACGGTGAAGAGCAAGGCCGTCCGCCAGGCCATGGCCCAGGTCGTCAACCGCGGCGAACTCGTCTCCAAGGTCTACGGCACCCAGGCCGAGCCGCTGTACTCGCTGGTCCCGGCGACCCTCACCGGCCACTCCAACTCGTTCTTCAACAAGTACGGCGACCCCAACGTCGGCAAGGCGAAGGACCTGCTGGCCAAGGCCGGCATCACCACACCGGTGAAGCTGACGCTGCACTACACCACCGACCACTACGGCTCGGCCACCAAGCAGGAGTTCCAGATCCTGCAGCAGCAGCTCAACGCCAGCGGTCTGTTCGACGTCAGCATCAAGGGCCACCTCTGGTCGTCCTTCCGGCCCGCCGAGAAGAAGGGCCAGTACGACGTCTACGGGATGGGCTGGTTCCCCGACTTCCCGGACGCCGACAACTTCATCGCGCCCTTCCTCGACAAGGGCAACTTCCTGGGCTCGCCGTACTCCAACAGCTCCGTCCAGCGCTCGCTGATCCCGGAGTCCCGCCGCGAGGCCGACCGGCTCAACGCCACCAAGACCCTGACCGAGATTCAGGACATCGTCGCCGAGGACGTCCCCGTGCTGCCCCTGTGGCAGGGCAAGCAGTACGTCGCCGCACGGAACGACATCACGGGCGTCTCCTACGCCCTGAACTCCTCCTCGACGCTTCAGCTGTGGGAGCTCGGCCGCGGCGTGAGCGGCTGACGTTCTCCTTGTCCGGGGCACGGAACGGGGGCCCCGGATCGACGAACCGACGACAAGGCACACAGTGAACATGCGCAACCAGTGGCCAGTTCTTCCCATCGTGGCGGGGCTGGCCTCCGGCCTGCTGACCGGCTGCGGCTCGGAAGACGGTGCATCCGGGGGTACCGGCTCCTCCGTGGTGATGGGGATGTCCGACGACGTCCTCGCCACGGACCCGGCTTCCGGTTACGACCCCGGCTCCTGGCTGTTGTTCAACAACGTCTTCCAGTCGCTGCTCAGCTTCCCCAAGGGCGGCACGGAGCCCGAGCCGGAGGCGGCGAAGCAGTGCTCCTTCACCGACACCCGGGCGATGGTGTTCAGGTGCGAGCTGAAGGACGGCCTGAAGTTCAGCAACGGTGACGACCTCACCTCCGAGGACGTGAAGTTCTCCTTCGACCGCATGCTGAAGATCAACGACTCCGCCGGCCCGGCGATCATGTTCCCGATGCTCCGCAAGGTCGAGGCGCCGGACGCGAAGACGGTCGTCTTCCGGCTCAAGGTCCCCGACGCCACCTTCCCCAGCAAGATCGCCTCCGGTGCCGGCTCCATCGTCGACCACCGGCAGTACGACGCGAACGGCCTGCGCACCGACGACAAGGCCGTCGGCTCCGGCCCCTACAAGCTGGACTCCTTCGACAAGGACGAGGCGGTCTTCTCCGTCAACTCCGACTACAAGGGCACCGCCGAGGTCAAGAACTCCGGCATCACCCTGAAGTTCTTCCACGGCGACCAGGCCGACCTGAAGAAGTCCCTCGAGGACGGTGACGTCGACATCGCCTACCGTGGTCTGTCCGCGACCGACATCGCCGACCTCGACCAGCAGGACGGCAAGAAGGGCGTCGACGTCGTCGAGGGCAGCAGCGCCGAGGTCCAGCACCTGGTCTTCAACATGAAGGACCCGGTCGCCGGCAAGCTCGGCGTCCGCAAGGCCATGGCCTACCTCCTCGACCGCGACGCCCTGGTCAAGAACGTCTACCAGGGCACCGCCACCCCGCTCTACTCGATCATCCCGGCGGGCATCGCGGGCCACAACACGGCGTTCTTCGACACCTACGGCGCCCGCCCGTCCAAGGAGAAGGCCGCCGCCGCGCTGCGTGCCGCAGGCATCACCGGCAAGGTGAAGCTCACCCTGTGGTCCACGCCGTCCCGTTACGGCCCCGCCACCGACGAGGAGCTGACGGCCATCGCCGGCCAGCTCAACGCGAGCGGACTCTTCCAGGCCGACGTCAAGTCCGTCGGCTTCGACCAGTACGAGAAGGACATCGCCCAGGGCAAGTACGGCGTCTACGTGAAGGGCTGGGTGCCGGACTACCCGGACGCCGACAACTTCACGGCCCCCTTCTTCGGCAAGGGCAACGTGCTGGGCAACAACTACAGCAACAACACCATCACCGGCTCCCTCATCCCCGGCACGGCCGCGCAGAGCGACCGTTCCGCGACCGACAAGGACTTCGGGAAGCTGCAGGACATCGTCGCCGACGAGCTGCCCGTGCTGCCGGTCTGGCAGGCCAAGCAGTACGCGCTCGCCCGCGACGGCGTCTACGGGCTGGAGTACTGCCTGGACGCCTCGACGGTGTTCCGGTTCTGGGAGCTGAGCAAGGGCTGACGGCCTCGGCCCCGGCCATGCGAAAGGGCGCCCTTCCCCGCGGGGGAGGGCGCCCTCGGCGTTTTCGTACCGCTTTACGCGCTACTGCGCGCCGGGCCGCACCAGGCCGCTCTCGTACGCGTACACCGCGGCCTGCACCCGGTCCCTGAGGCCCAGCTTGGTCAGGACGTGCCCGACGTGCGTCTTGACCGTGGTCTCGCTGACGAACAGGTCGGCGGCGATCTCGGCGTTGGACAGCCCGCGCGCCACCAGCTTCAGCACCTCGACCTCGCGGTCGGTGAGGGTGTGCAGGGTGTCCGGCACGGGCTCCTCGCCGGAGGGCAGATGCGTGGCGTACTTGTCCAGCAGACGGCGGGTGATGCTCGGCGCCAGCATGGCCTCGCCGGCCGCCACGACCCGGATCGCCTGCACCAGCTCGTTGGCGGGCGCGTCCTTGAGCAGGAAGCCGCTCGCCCCGGCCCGCAGCGCCTCCACCACGTACTCGTCGAGGTCGAACGTGGTCAGCACGAGCACCTTCGCCGGGCCGTCCCGGCCCGGACCGGAGATCTGCCGCGTCGCCTCCACCCCGTCCATCCGCGGCATCCGGATGTCCATGAGCACCACATCGGGCTGCAGGGCGCGCACCTGGTCGAGAGCCTGCAGGCCGTCACCGGCCTCGCCCACGACCGCGATGTCCTGCTCGGCCTCCAGGATCATGCGGAAACCGGTACGCAGCAGGGGCTGGTCGTCGACCAGTAGGACGCGGATGGCCACGTGACACTCCTTCGCTAGTCCCGGCCCATTCTGCCCTGCTGCACGGCCTGCGACTCAGGCGCCCTCAGCGGTAGCGGATAGGGCGGGGGAGTGCCGCCGAACTCCGGGCAGTGCGCCTGGTGGTCGCACCAGCCGCACAGCTTGGTCGGCCGGGGCCGCCACTCCCCGGTGTCCGTGGCCCGCCTGATGGCCTCCCACAGGGCGAGCAGCTTGCGCTCCACGCGCTCCAGGTCGGCGAGGACGGGGTCGTACGTCAGCACGTCCCCGCTGCCGAGATAGACGAGCTGGAGCCGGCGCGGGATCACCTGCTTCAGCCGCCATACGACGAGGGCGTAGAACTTCATCTGGAACAGCGCGCCCTCGGCGTACTCCGGCCGCGGCGCCTTGCCCGTCTTGTAGTCGACGATCCGCACCTCGCCCGTGGGCGCCACGTCCACCCGGTCGATGATCCCGCGCAGCCGCAGCCCCGACTCCAGCTCGGCCTCCACGAACAGCTCCCGCTCGGCGGGCTCCAGCCGGGACGGGTCCTCCAGCGTGAACCAGCGCTCCACGAGCTGCTCGGCCTCGCCGAGCCAGCGGGCCAGCCGCTCGCCCTCGGGGTCGTCGGCGAACAGCTCGCCGACCTCGGGCCTGCTCTCCCGCAGCCGGTCCCACTGGCCCGGGATCAGGGCCTTGGCCTGCGGCGCGGTCCGCTCCCCGGCGGGCGCGTCGAACAACCGCTCCAGCACGGCGTGCACCAGCGTGCCCCGGGTCGCCGCCTCGCTCGGCTTCTCCGGCAACCGGTCGATCACCCGGAACCGGTACAGCAGCGGACACTGCATGAAGTCACTGGCGCGCGACGGGGACAACGACGTCGGCGCGATCGCGGCCCGCTCACCCGCCGGCCCGGCGGCGTCACCGCCGACGCCTGCTGTCCCTGAGTCCTCGACCGCGCCGGGCCGGGCCCCCGCGTCCTCGTTGCTGCTGTCCATGACTCCAGACCATACGGCCCGGCACTGACAGTGACCCAGCCGCGGGCCGCGTCGGGCGCGCGCCGGCGGGGCAAACACAGGGGGTGCCGGGGCGGAACGTGCCACCACGGCCGCATACCATCGACCCAGACCCTTCCGCCCGGTTGGCGCGGAAGACGCTTCGAACGAGGGGACAGCGTGGACGTGAGCGGCGGGAGCGGGCAGCCGCGGTCCGGCAACGACGAGCCGGCCGAGCACCCCGCAGGTCCTACGGCCCCGACGACCGGAACCACCGACCACCCCGGGCCGGAGCCCCACGACGCCCCGACGCCTCCGGCGGACCGGGACCCCGGTCGGGACCCCGGCACCGCCGAGGACACCCCGACCGAGCCCCCGCACCCGACGACCGGCGGTGACAGCGGTGACACCGATGACACCGGGACCGGCGAAGAGGCGCCCGCCGCGGGCGCCCGCACCGGGTCCGGCGAGCACCGGACCCTCGCCCACTCCGGCATCGCCAAGGGCGAGCCGCCCCAGCCGCCGGCCAAGGAACCCGGTGGCGGCCTGCTCATGGGCCGGCCCTTCGGCGTGCCGGTCTACGTCGCGCCGAGCTGGTTCCTGGTCGCCGCGCTGATCACCTGGGTCTTCGGCGGCCAGCTGGACCGGGTGCTGCCGGAACTGGGCGCCGCCCGCTATCTGGTGTCCCTCTTCTTCGCCGTCGCCTTCTACGCCTCCGTGCTGGTCCACGAGCTGGCCCACACGGTCGCCGCGATCCGCTTCAAGCTCCCGGTCCGCCGCATCCAGCTCCAGTTCTTCGGCGGCGTCTCCGAGATCGAGAAGGAGGCCGAGACCCCGGGCCGGGAGTTCGTCCTGGCCTTCGTCGGACCGCTGCTCTCGCTCGTCCTCGCCGGGATCTTCTACCTGGCCATGAAACCGGTGCAGCCCGACACCGTCCCGGGCGTTCTGCTGGCCGGCCTGATGATCTCCAACCTCATCGTCGCCGGCTTCAACCTGCTGCCCGGCCTGCCCCTGGACGGCGGCCGCATGCTCCGCGCCGTCGTCTGGAAGATCACCGGCAGGCCCATGAGCGGCACCGTCGCCGCCGCCTGGGTCGGCCGCGCCCTCGCCATCTCGGTCCTCGTCGGTCTCCCGCTGCTCAACCAGTCCGGCGCCCTCGGCGGTGGCGGCGAGGAGATCAGCGGCATGGACACCGTCACCGACGCCCTGCTCGCCGCCATCCTCGCCGGGATCATCTGGACCGGCGCCGGCAACAGCCTGCGCATGGCCCGGCTGCGCGAGCACCTCCCCGAGCTGCGGGCCCGCACCCTGACCCGGCGGGCCGTACCCGTGGAGACCGACACCCCGCTCTCCGAGGCCCTGCGCCGCGCCAACGCCGCCGGTGCCCGCGCCCTGGTCGTCGTCGACTCCGAGGGCCACCCCCTCTCCCTCGTCCGCGAGGCCGCCATCGTCGGCGTACCCGAGCACCGCCGCCCCTGGGTCGCCGTCAGCGGCCTCGCCCAGGAGCTGACCGACGGCATGCGGGTCTCCGCCGAGCTGTCGGGGGAGGAACTGCTGGACGTCCTGCGGGCCACCCCGGCGACCGAGTACCTGGTGGTCGAGGAGAGCGGCGAGATCTACGGCGTCCTGTCCGCCGCGGACGTCGAACGCGCCTTCGTGAAGGCCATGGCGAGGCCGTCCTAGTGGTCGGCGGCCCCGTCAGGTGCCGGTAGGCTGGTCACATGTCCGAACCGACCGGTGCCGCCCGCAGGCGCGGGCCCTTCAAGGTCGGGGACCAGGTTCAGCTGACCGACCCCAAGGGCCGCCACTACACGTTCACGCTCGAAGCCGGGAAGAACTTCCACACCCACAAGGGCTCCTTCCCGCACGACGAACTGATCGGTGCTCCCGAGGGCAGCGTTGTCCGCACCACCGGCAACGTGGCCTACCTCGCGCTGCGCCCCCTGCTCCCCGACTACGTCCTGTCCATGCCCCGTGGGGCAGCCGTCGTCTACCCGAAGGACGCGGGGCAGATCCTCGCCTTCGCCGACATCTTCCCCGGCGCCCGCGTCGTGGAGGCCGGTGTCGGCTCCGGCTCGCTCAGCAGCTTCCTGCTGCGCGCCATCGGCGACCAGGGCATGCTGCACTCCTACGAGCGCCGCGAGGACTTCGCCGAGATCGCTCAGCAGAACGTGGAGCGCTACTTCGGCGGCCCGCACCCCGCCTGGCAGCTCACCGTCGGCGACCTGCAGGACAACCTGTCCGACGCCGACGTCGACCGCGTCATCCTCGACATGCTCGCTCCCTGGGAGTGCCTGGAGGCCGTCTCCAAGGCGCTCGTGCCGGGCGGCATCCTGTGCTGCTACGTGGCCACCACCACCCAGCTCGCCCGGACCGTCGAGTCCATCCGGGAGATCGGCTGCTTCAACGAGCCGACCGCCTGGGAGACGATGATCCGCAACTGGCACATCGAGGGCCTGGCCGTCCGCCCGGACCACCGGATGATCGGCCACACCGGCTTCCTGCTCACCGCCCGCCGCCTCGCGGACGGCGTCGAGCCGCCCATGCGCCGCCGCCGCCCCGCCAAGGGCGCCTACGGCGAGGACTACGCCGGCCCCAACGCCGACGGTGGCTCCGGCCGCTGACCCGCTCCCACCGAGCACAACGCCATGGCGCCGTGCCCGAGTTCCCGGCCGATCCGGGGAACTCGGGCACGGCGCCCGTTCGTTGGGACGGCACCGGGCCGGGTGCGGCCCCGCGCGCGTGCGTGTGCACTTCGCCGGCGGAAATTCCGCACCGACCCCGCCGTTCCCCCGCTCTGTGACGTGTGGCACCATGCAGGCCACCCCCCCCACCGGCACAGCCCTCACAGGAGACACTCCTAGTGCAGCAATCCGCCGTTCCGGAGCTCGCCCACGCGCACGCCCGGCCGATCCACTGGGTCGCCACGGCCACCGCGGTCGCCGGCGTGATCGCCCTGTCCTCCGTCGTGCAGCCCGGTTCGGCCACGGCCGCCCAGCCGGCCCCCGGCACCGAGGTCAGATCCGCCCCCGCCGCCGTCGCGCCGCCCAGCACGACGGGCGTGGACTTCCCCCTCGACTGCGGACCGGTGAAGGCGTTGGTGGTGAAGCAGGCCGCCGGCGACCTGGACGGCGACGGCAGACCGGAAACCGTCGCGGTCGTGCACTGCGACGCCCCCATGGGCACCCCGCCCGACGGTGTCTACGTCCTCACCCGGGGCGCGGACGGCGGCAGGGCCCGCGTGGTCGCCACACTCGTCGACCCCAAGGACCGCCGCACCGTCACCGACTTCGCGCTGCGCGCCGGTGCCGTCAGCGCCACCCTGCTCGGCTATTCGTCGTCCGACGTGCCCAGTTGCTGCCCCGACGTGAAAACCCCGGCCAAGTGGCGGTGGAACGGCACGGCGTTCCTCCGCTCCACCCCGGCCGGGGCGCACAGCGTCTGACCCGGAGCCTGTCCGAGGCCCGGCTCAGTCCGCGTCGGGCCCGTACACCTCGACCTTGTCCGAAACCCGGCGTACGTGGATGCACTCGCCGGGACACTCCTTCGCCGAGTCCACGACGTCCGTGAGCAGCGGCAGCGGCACCGGGGCCGTGGCCCCCTGGTGCAGGAGCAGCTCGTCGTCCGTGCCCTTCACATAGGCCAGCCCGTCGATGTCCAGCTCGAACACCTCGGGGGCGTACTGGGCGCAGATCCCGTCGCCGGTACACAGGTCCTGGTCGATCCAGACCTCCAGCGCCTCGCCGCCCGGGGCCTCCTGCTGCACGGTCATCTCTCCTGCCTTCGGTTCGCCGGGCGGTGGCCGAGCCGCGAAGGCCAGCCGGGTCCGCTCCAGCGGCTGTTGAACACCTCGACCCTACCTCCGTCCGATTTCCGCCGGTGTCCGGCGGGGGCCGGGGTTTCCTCCCGGGGCCCCTCGGGTACGACCGCCCGACCGGGGAAGGGAGCCCCGGCGGGCCGGGGGAGCACTTCAGGCCACCCCGGCGGTGACGCCGACCGTTCACACCGTCGCTCTGCGTGATGATCGCGGGAGCGTCCACAGGTCTGCCCGCGTACCGGCCGACCGGCCCGGAAGGGACAACTCCGGCCAGTCCTGAAGGGTTTTGACCGCCCCCGACAAGGAACAACCGGCTTCTGAATCACGTTGAGTGGGTATTCCCTCCGTGCGAGAGGGAGCGCACCGGGTGACCGACGACACACCTTGACAGTCTTTGTGATCTAGGGGTTTCAATCGACACCCACCCAGGTAGGGTCTGGAAGCGTCCAGCTCCCCTTGGAGGAGGTGAGGACCGTGGCAGCCCACGACGACGACATGAACCGCGGCATCCGCCCGGGACGAGGGTCCGACGACCCGGCCGGGCAGATCGCCTACCTTGAGCAGGAGATCGCCGTCCTGCGACGCAAGCTCGCCGACTCTCCGCGGCACACGAGGATTCTCGAAGAGCGGATCGTCGAGCTGCAGACCAACCTGGCCGGCGTCTCCGCCCAGAACGAGCGACTGGCCAACACGCTCCGCGAGGCCCGCGACCAGATCGTGGCCCTCAAGGAGGAGGTCGACCGGCTCGCCCAGCCGCCTGCCGGCTTCGGTGTCTTCCTGCAGGCCAACGAGGACGGCACGGCCGACATCTTCACCGGCGGCCGCAAACTGCGGGTGAACGTCAGCCCGAGTGTCGAACTCGAAGACCTCAGGCGCGGCCAGGAGGTCATGCTCAACGAGGCGCTCAACGTGGTCGAGGCCATGGAGTACGAGAGCGTCGGCGACATCGTCACCCTCAAGGAGATCCTCGAGGACGGCGAGCGCGCGCTGGTGCTGGGGCACACCGACGAGGAGCGGGTGGTGCGGCTCGCCGAGCCGCTGCTGGACGTCACCATCCGCCCCGGCGACGCCCTGCTGCTCGAGCCCCGCTCCGGCTACGTCTACGAGGTCGTGCCCAAGAGCGAGGTCGAGGAGCTCGTCCTCGAAGAGGTCCCCGACATCGGCTACGAGCAGATCGGTGGCCTGGGCAACCAGATCGAGGCGATCCGCGACGCGGTCGAGCTGCCGTACCTCTACCCCGACCTGTTCAAGGAGCACGAGCTGCGGCCGCCGAAGGGCGTCCTGCTCTACGGCCCTCCCGGCTGCGGCAAGACGCTGATCGCCAAGGCCGTGGCCAACTCGCTGGCCAAGAAGGTCGCCGAGGTGACCGGCCAGGCCGCCGGCAAGAGCTTCTTCCTCAACATCAAGGGCCCCGAGCTGCTCAACAAGTACGTCGGCGAGACCGAGCGGCAGATCCGCCTGGTCTTCCAGCGTGCGCGTGAGAAGGCCAGCGAGGGCACCCCCGTGATCGTCTTCTTCGACGAGATGGAGTCCCTCTTCCGCACCCGTGGCTCCGGTGTCAGCTCGGACGTGGAGAACACCATCGTCCCGCAGCTGCTCGCCGAGATCGACGGCGTGGAGGGCCTGGAGAACGTGGTCGTGATCGGTGCCTCCAACCGTGAGGACATGATCGACCCCGCCATCCTGCGCCCCGGCCGGCTCGACGTGAAGATCAAGATCGAGCGTCCGGACGCCGAGGCGGCGAAGGACATCTTCGGCAAGTACCTCACCGAGCGGCTCCCGCTGCACGCCGATGACCTCGGCGAGCACGGCGGCAGCAAGGAGACGACCGTCCAGAGCATGATCCAGACGGCGGTCGAGCACATGTACGCCGAATCCGAGGAGAACCGCTTCCTGGAGGTCACCTACGCCAATGGCGACAAGGAAGTCCTTTACTTCAAGGACTTCAATTCCGGCGCCATGATCGAGAACATCGTGGGCCGCGCCAAGAAGATGGCGATCAAGGACTTCCTGGAGAAGAGCCAGAAGGGTCTCCGCGTCTCCCACCTGCTCCAGGCCTGTGTGGACGAGTTCAAGGAGAACGAGGACCTGCCCAACACCACCAACCCGGACGACTGGGCCCGGATCTCCGGAAAGAAGGGCGAGCGGATCGTGTACATCCGTACGCTCATCACCGGAAAGCAGGGTGCGGACACCGGCCGCTCGATCGACACGGTGGCGAATACCGGTCAGTACCTGTAAAGGCAGGGCGGCTGCGGGTGCCCTCGGCGGGTACCCGCAGCCGACTGTTTTTCTGGCCACGACCGGAGCAGGCAATGACGCAAATGATCTCCCCACCAGCGCAAAGGCGTTCTAGGCTCTTTCCTACCGCCGAGTCGCGCAGTGCGGGGACGGGCACCGCACACGCACCGGAGCTCCAGCGGTACTTGAGCGGCGCCCACGACCGAGGGTGCCGCCGGGCAAGGAGGGCCGCATGACCGTACGGCGAGTAATGGGCATTGAGACGGAGTACGGGATCTCCGTCCCCGGCCACCCGAACGCCAATGCCATGCTCACCTCGTCCCAGATCGTCAACGCCTACGCGGCGGCGATGCACCGGGCCCGCCGGGCCCGCTGGGACTTCGAGGAGGAGAACCCGCTGCGGGACGCGCGAGGCTTCGACCTCGCCCGGGAGGCCGCCGACGCCAGCCAGCTCACCGACGAGGACATCGGCCTCGCCAACGTGATCCTCACCAACGGCGCGCGCCTGTACGTGGACCATGCCCACCCCGAGTACAGCGCCCCCGAGGTGACCAATCCCCGCGACGCCGTCCTCTGGGACAAGGCCGGCGAGCGGATCATGGCCGAGGCCGCCGAGCGGGCCGCCCAGCTGCCCGGCGCCCAGCAGATCCACCTCTACAAGAACAACACCGACAACAAGGGCGCCTCCTACGGCACGCACGAGAACTACCTGATGAAGCGGGAGACCCCCTTCTCGGACATCGTGCGCCACCTCACGCCCTTCTTCGTCTCCCGCCAGGTCTTCGCCGGAGCGGGCCGCGTCGGCATCGGTCAGGACGGGCACGAGCACGGCTTCCAGCTCAGTCAGCGCGCGGACTACTTCGAGGTCGAGGTGGGCCTGGAGACCACCCTCAAGCGCCCGATCATCAACACCCGGGACGAGCCCCACGCGGACGCGGAGAAGTACCGCCGCCTGCACGTGATCATCGGCGACGCCAACCTCTCCGAGATCTCCACCTACCTCAAGCTGGGCACGACCGCCCTGGTCCTGTCCATGATCGAGGACGGCTTCATCGCGGTCGACCTCGCGGTGGACCAGCCCGTGCGCACGCTCCACCAGGTCTCCCACGATCCGTCCCTCAAGCGTGTGGTCACCCTCCGCAGCGGCCGGACACTGACCGCGGTCCAGTTGCAGATGGAGTACTTCGAGCTGTCCCGCAAGTACGTGGAGGAGCGCTTCGGTGCGGACGCCGACGAGCAGACCAAGGACGTGCTCTCCCGCTGGGAGGACACGCTCAACCGGCTGGAGAACGACCCGATGAGCCTCGCCGGCGAGCTGGACTGGGTCGCCAAGCGGGAGCTGATGGAGGGCTACCGCCGTCGTGACGGCCTCGACTGGGACGCCGCCCGGCTGCACCTGGTCGACCTGCAGTACGCCGACGTACGCGCCGAGAAGGGCCTCTACAACCGTCTGGCCGCCCGCGGGCGCATGAAGCGGCTGCTGGACGAGTCCGAGGTCGACAGGGCCCGTACCAAGCCGCCGGAGGACACACGCGCGTACTTCCGCGGCCGCTGTCTGGAGCAGTACGCGGACGACGTGGCCGCTGCCTCCTGGGACTCGGTCATCTTCGACCTGCCCGGCCGGGACTCGCTCCAGCGCGTTCCAACCCTCGAACCGCTTCGCGGAACGCGAAATCACGTCAAGGAGCTGCTGGACCGCTGCCGTACGGCGGAAGACCTGGTCAAGGTCCTGTCAGGCGGCTGACCGCGGCCGGCCGGTACGCGTACCGGCCCGGGCGGGCAGGGTGGAAATCCCACCGTCCGGGAATCATCGAGGTGGCCCCCGCACGTTGTCGAAACTGCGGGGCCGATGTCGGACCCGGCTTGTAGGGTCTGATCATCACCGATCGGCAGGAATGCCGACCCGTCGACCATGTCGGGCGAACTGAGCGGGGTGAGGGATATGGCAACCAAGGACACCGGCGGCGGTCAGCAGAAGGCCACGCGCTCCACCGAGGAGGTCGAGGAGCAGGCGCAGGACGCGCAGGCTCAGGGCGACCTCAAGGAGCGGCACGAGAAGCTGTCCGACGACGTGGACTCCGTCCTGGACGAGATCGACGACGTCCTGGAGGAGAACGCAGAGGACTTCGTGCGTTCCTTCGTTCAAAAGGGCGGTCAGTAGACCGACCTTACCTTCGAATCAGAGGTTCGAGGGTGCGGGAGTCGTGAGTGGCCGATGAGCGGACGACGAAGCGCTGCTCGCGGCCGGAGGAGTCCGGTCCGCGAGCAGTCTTCGTTCTGGGTATCGGCTCCGGCCGAGCATGTGGATCACCGTCACGAGCCGGGTAAGGTCCGTGACATACCGCTTACTTGGAAGGAAACTTGTGGAAGCCAATACTCGTGGCACCGGGCGTCTACCAGCTGCCTTCCTGACGCCAGGCTCTTCTTCGTTCATGGACTTCCTCGGCGAGCACCAGCCCGAGCTGCTGCCCGGCAAGCGGCAGCTGCCCACCCAGGGGGTGATCGAGGCGCCGCACGGCACGACCATCGTGGCCGTCACGTTCCCCGGCGGTGTGGTGCTGGCCGGTGACCGCCGCGCCACCATGGGCAACGTCATCGCCCAGCGGGACATCGAGAAGGTGTTCCCGGCGGACGAGTACTCGGCCGTCGGCATCGCCGGCACCGCCGGTCTCGCCGTCGAGATGGTCAAGCTCTTCCAGCTCGAGCTGGAGCACTTCGAGAAGGTCGAGGGCGCCCAGCTGTCGCTGGAGGGCAAGGCGAACCGGCTGTCGACCATGATCCGTTCCAACCTCGGCATGGCCATGCAGGGCCTGGCCGTGGTGCCCCTGTTCGCCGGGTTCGACCTGGACCGGGAGAGGGGGCGCATCTTCTCCTACGACGTCACGGGCGGCCGCTCAGAGGAGCACAACTTCGCCGCGACGGGCTCCGGCTCGATCTTCGCGCGGGGTGCCATGAAGAAGCTCTTCCGTGACGACCTGACCGAGGAGCAGGCCACGACCCTCGTGGTCCAGGCCCTGTACGACGCGGCAGACGACGACTCGGCGACCGGTGGTCCCGATGTCGCCCGCCGGATCTACCCGATCATCACCGTGATCACCGAGGACGGCTTCCGCCGGCTCTCCGACGACGAGGCCTCCGAGCTCTCCCGGGCGGTGCTCCAGCGCCGCCTGGAGGAGCCCGACGGTCCCAAGGCCGCCCTGCTCTGAGCGCGGGCCCGGCTCTTATCGAGGTGATCCAGTGATCAAGACAGAAAGGGACGGATAACCGGTGTCGACGCCGTTCTATGTCTCACCCCAGCAGGCCATGGCCGACCGGGCCGAGTACGCCCGCAAGGGCATCGCCCGCGGCCGCAGCCTGGTCGTGCTGCAGTACGCCGACGGCATCGTCTTCGTCGGCGAGAACCCGTCCCGCGCGCTGCACAAGTTCAGCGAGATCTACGACCGGATCGGCTTCGCGGCCGCCGGCAAGTACAACGAGTACGAGAACCTCCGCATCGGCGGCGTCCGCTACGCCGACCTGCGCGGTTACACCTACGACCGGGACGACGTGACCGCCCGCGGTCTCGCCAACGTCTACGCCCAGACCCTCGGCACGATCTTCTCCAGCGCCGCCGAGAAGCCGTACGAGGTGGAGCTGGTCGTCGCGGAGGTCGGGAACACCCCGGACGGCGACCAGATCTACCGGCTGCCGCACGACGGCTCGATCGTCGACGAGCACGGCTCGGTCGCGGTCGGTGGCAACGCGGAGCTGATCAGCAACTACCTGGACCAGCGCCACCAGGACGGCATGACCCTGGCCGAGGCGCTGAAGCTGGCCGTGCAGGCCCTGTCCCGCGAGTCGAACGGCAGCCAGCGGGAGATCCCCGCCGAGCGCCTGGAGGTCGCGGTGCTGGACCGCACCCGCCCCCAGACCCGTAAGTTCAAGCGCATCGTCGGCCGTCAGCTCGCCCGCCTCCTGGAGGAGAACGGCGCGGCCACCGAGGCCGAGAGCTCCGAGGAGGAGGGCTCCGAGGAGTAGCGCTCCGAGGAGCAGCCCGTCCGTATCCCGCTCCCGTGTGCCCCGGCCGGTCCTCCGGCCGGGGCACACGGCGTTCAGGAGGCGCGAGGCGGCGCCGTGGACCCCCGTACGACCAGTTCCACCGGAATGTCCCCGCGCTCGGGCTCCCGGCCCTCCAGGACCGCCAGCAGGGCCTCCATGCCGCGTTCCCCGAACAGCTCGGCGTCCAGTCGCACCGTCGTCAGCTCGGGGTCGAGGGCCGTGGCCAGGGCGAGGTCGTCCAGTCCGGTCACCGAGACGTCGTCAGGCACGCGCAGACCCAGGCGGCGCAGGGCCTTGTAGGCACCGGCCGCCAGCTTGTCGTCGTCGCAGACCACCGCCGTCGGCCGGGGGCCGGGCGCGGTGAACGCGGCCTCGGCGGCCGCCAGGGCGCCCTCGATGGAGATCGGTGCGGGGGCCGTAAGGATCCGGGTCCCCGGCACGGCGGACAAGCGCGCCGCCAGCTCCCGCGCGCGCATCTCGAACGTCCAGGAGGGCACGTCGGCGGCCAGGTGCAGGACGCGGCGGTGGCCGAGGCCCAGCAGGTGCTCGGCGACCTGCCGGACGCCGTCGGCGATGTCCAGGTTCACGGTGGCCGCGCCCAGGCTGCCCATGGGGTCGCTGTCGAGCATGACCAGCGGGAGCTGGTCGCCGCGGATCGCGGTGAGCGCGTCGGCCGCCATCGAGGAGGCGATGACGCCGTCCAGGGCGGCCTGGGCGGAGGCGAAGGGGTCGCGGGCCGGGCCGATGCCCTCGGGGGAGGGGTACAGCACGACGCCGAAGCCGTGCCGGGCGGCCACCCGGGCCGCGCCCGTGTAGACACCCGCGAAGAACTCGGTGGTCAGCGCCGGCACCACGAGCAGCACCGTGCGGGTACGGCCCAGACGCAGGTTGCGGGCGGCCAGGTTGGGCCGGTAGCCCAGCTCGCGCGCGGCCTCCCGGACCCGCTCGGCGGTGGCCTCGGAGACCCGGCCGCGCCACTTGTCGCCCAGGACGAGCGAGACGGCCGCCTGGGAGACCCCGGCCGCCTGTGCGACGTCACGGCTGGTCGGGCGCGTACTGCTGCGTGCCACGGCGGGGGCCTGCTCCTTCGTGTGGACGTGTGAACAGCGCACATGGTACGTATGAGTGGCGACGTTATACGTAACACTTGGAGGCGGGACATGGCCGCGGGATACCTGGAGATCCTGAAGCAGAGACACGCGGCCCGTCTGCTGACCGGCACGCTGGTGGGCCGGCTGCCCAACGCGACCGCCGCGATCGCCCTGGTGCTCTTCGTCCGCGGCGAGGGCGGCACGTACAGCCTGGCGGGCGCTCTCGCGGCCGTGTACGGCGTCGCCAACGCGGTGGGGCAGCCCGTGCTGGGCCGCCTCGTGGACCTGTACGGCCAGCCGCGCGTCCAGCTGCCCGCCGCCGTCCTCTCCGCCCTCGCCATGACGGCCTTCGCCTTCTCCGGCACCGACCGACTGCCCCTCGCGTACGCCGCCGTCGCGGCCGCCGGCCTCTTCACACCGCCCCTGGAGGGCGGTCTGCGTGCCCTGTGGCCCTCCGTACTGCGCCGCGAGGAGCAGGTGCACACCGCGTACGCCATGGACGCCGTCGCCCAGGAAGTCATGTTCACCGTCGGCCCGTTGCTGGTGACCCTGTGCGTGTCCCTGTGGTCGGAGCGTGCGGCCCTGCTGGTGCTCAACGTCGTCGGCGTCCTCGGTGCCCTCTCGGTGGTCGCCTCGCCGCCCTCGCGCGCGTGGCGCTCGGCCCCGCGCGAGGCGCACTGGCTCGGCGCCCTGCGCTCGCCCGGCCTGCTCGTACTGCTCGGCGCCTTCCTGTTCGTCGGCATCGCGCTCGGCTCCATCACCGTGGCCTCGGTGCCGTACGCGGACGACCACGGCGGTGACGCCGTCTACGGCTGGCTGATGGCCGCACTCGGCCTCGGGGCCCTCGTCGGCGGCACCGTCTACGGCGCGCGCCGGTGGAGCGGCACGCCCGAGCGGCGACTGCGCATCCTGGTGGCGCTTCTGGCGGTGTGTTACCTGCCGCTGATGCTGATGCCGGGCGCCGTCGGCATGGTGCTGCTCACCGTGGTCTCCGGCGTGTTCCTGGCCCCCTGTATCGCCTGCGCGTTCATCATCGTCGACCGGCACGCGCCGAGCGGAACCGTCACCGAGGCGTTCTCCTGGCTCGTGACGACGTTCACCGTGGGTGCCTCGGTCGGAACGGGGCTGGCGGGCCCGGTGATACAGGCCGGTGGCGCGCTGTGGGGATTCGCCCTCCCGGGCGTCGCGGGAGCCGTGTCCCTGCTGGTCCTCCTCGCCACCGGAGGGGTCCTCGCAGCTCCCGCGCGGAGCGGGGTTGTTGCGGCTTCATCGGAAAATGATCCAAATCGTGCTGCCGAACCCCGTTTCAGCTCAGGGGATCGGGCGTAATGTTCAGTCATGGACCGCCGCATTTTCGGGCTGGAGAACGAGTACGGCGTCACGTGCACGTTCAGGGGACAGCGGCGCCTGTCTCCTGACGAGGTGGCGCGGTACCTCTTCCGCCGTGTCGTGTCATGGGGCCGCAGCAGTAATGTCTTTCTGCGAAACGGCGCCCGGCTCTATCTCGACGTGGGGTCACATCCGGAATACGCGACACCCGAATGTGACAACGTGACCGAACTGGTCACCCACGACAAGGCCGGCGAGCGCATTCTCGAAGGACTCCTGGTGGACGCGGAACGACGCCTGCACGAGGAGGGAATCGCGGGCGACGTCTACCTCTTCAAGAACAACACCGACTCGGCAGGCAACTCCTACGGCTGCCACGAGAACTATCTGGTGGCGCGGCACGGGGAGTTCTCCCGGCTCGCGGACATCCTCATCCCCTTCCTGGTGACCAGGCAGCTGCTGTGCGGCGCGGGCAAGGTCCTGCAGACCCCGCGCGGCGCCGTCTACTGCGTCAGCCAGCGGGCGGAGCACATCTGGGAGGGCGTCTCCTCGGCGACGACCCGCTCCCGGCCCATCATCAACACCCGCGACGAACCGCACGCGGACGCCGAGCGCTACCGCCGCCTGCACGTCATCGTGGGCGACTCGAACATGTCCGAGACGACCATGCTGCTCAAGGTCGGCGCCACCGACCTGGTGCTGCGCATGATCGAGGCGGGGACCGTGATGCGCGACCTCACCCTGGAGAACCCGATCCGGGCGATCCGCGAGGTCAGCCACGACATCACCGGCCGGCGCAAGGTGCGCCTGGCCAGCGGCCGGGAGGCCTCCGCGCTGGAGGTGCAGCGCGAGTACTTCGACAAGGCCGTGGACTTCTGCGACCGCCGGGGCATCCGCACCGGCACCGTCGCGCAGGTCCTGGAGCTGTGGGGCCGTACCCTCGACGCGATCGAGACCGAGGAGCTCGACCGCATCGGCACCGAGATCGACTGGGTCATGAAGTACAAGCTCATCGAGCGGTACCGGGCCAAGCACAACATGACCATGTCCCACCCGAGGGTCGCCCAGATAGACCTCGCCTACCACGACATCCACCGCCGTCGTGGTCTGTACTACCTGCTGGAGAAGAGAGGCCAAGCCGCCCGGATCTGCAACGACTTGAAGATCTTCGAGGGCAAGTCGGTTCCCCCGCAGACCACTCGGGCACGGCTGCGCGGCGACTTCATCCGCAGGGCACAGGAACAGCGCCGGGACTTCACGGTCGACTGGGTGCACCTGAAGCTCAACGACCAGGCACAGCGCACCGTGTTGTGCAAGGACCCGTTCCGTTCGGTGGACGACCGGGTGGAGAAGCTCATCGCCGGAATGTGACAAAGGCACGTGAGTCAAGCGTTTCCGCACTGAAATGCCGGAACGCCACACGGGCGTCGTACGTTTCCCGTACGGCGCCCTTCTCGCGTCGTAGAGTTGCGCGCACGCCAATCCACAAGATCGACCGATTACGAGGCATCTCCGTGCGCCGACGCTCCCTCCTCCTCGCCGCTGTACCCGCAGGACTGGTCACGCTCGCCGCGTGCGGCGACGACAAGTCCGAATCCAGCAAGGCCAGTGCGTCACCGTCGCCCTCGGCCTCCACGCCCCCGCCCAAGATCGTGGAGGGGCCGCTGCCGGCGATCACGGCGGGCACGAAGTTCGGCGAGAAGCCGACGGTCGCCAAGGGGCCGGGCGAGCCCTCGAAGAACCTCGCGGTCAAGACCGTCATCCCGGGCAACGGCCGCACGATCGCGGAGAACGACTTCATCAAGGCGAACTACCTGGGCCAGATCTGGAGCACCGCCAAGGTCTTCGACAACTCCTACGACCGCAACCGCCCGCTGATCATCCAGCTCGCCCAGGGCAGCATCATCGACGGCTGGCGGTACGCGATCGCGGGCAAGAAGGTGGGCAGCCGGATCGAGCTGGCCGTCCCGCCGGAGCTGGGCTACGGCAAGTCGGGCAACCCGCAGGCGGGCATCAAGGGCACCGACACCCTGGTCTTCGTCATCGACCTGATGGACTCGTTCAACTCCAAGAGCTCCGCCCAGGGCAAGCCGGTCCCGCAGACCGACGCCGCCCTGCCCAAGGTCGGCACCAACACCGACGGCAAGGCGCCCGAGATCACCGTCCCGAAGTCCGCGCCGCCCAAGAAGCTGGTGTCGGCCTACGTCCTGGAGGGCGACGGCGACGAGGTCAAGGCGAACCAGACGGTCCTGTGCCAGTTCAAGGCAGTGGTCTGGGACGGCGGCAAGACGTTTCAGCAGACGTACGGCTCCGGGCGGCTCAGCCAGTTCTCGCTGGAGCAGATGCAGCAGGCCGTCAAGGGCCTGGCCGAGGGACTGACCGGCAAGAAGGTGGGCAGCAGGGTCCTCGTCGTCATCCCGCCGGAGCTGGGCTACGGCGACAACCCGCCGAGCGGCGGTGCCGTCAAGAAGGGCTCCACGCTGGTGTTCTCGGTGGACATCCTGGCCGCGATGTAGCCGTGCCGCGCCGTGGTGGAGATGGCAGGCGCCAGACCAGCGGGGATGAAAGACTGTCCGTGTTTCGTGTCGTACACAAGCAGGAGCTTTAGACGTGAGCATCGACAAGCCCGAGATCGACTTCCCGGGCGGCGAGCCCCCGGCGGACCTCGAGATCAAGGACATCTGGGAGGGTGACGGCGCCGTCGCGGAGGCGGGCCAGACCGTCACCGTCCACTACGTGGGTGTTGCCTTCAGCACGGGCGAGGAGTTCGACGCCAGCTGGAACCGCGGCACGCCGTTCCGCTTCCCGCTGGGCGGCGGCCGGGTCATCAAGGGCTGGGACCTCGGCGTGCAGGGCATGAAGGTCGGCGGCCGCCGCCAGCTGACCATCCCGGCGCACCTCGCCTACGGCGACCAGAGCCCGACCCCGGCGATCAAGCCCGGCGAGACGCTGATCTTCGTCGTGGACCTGATCGCGGTCTGATCGTCGTACGGCCTGTTTTCGGGATCTGACCGGACCCGATCGACTGGGGCCCATGCCTGTCCGGGCATGGGCCCTCGGCTTTGCCAGGCCACTTCTGAGCGGTACGGTCGTCGTCCGTAAGCACCACAGGAAGGCGAAGGGCGTCGATGGCCATTGCCAAGGCAGAGCGGCTGATGAACCTCGCGCTGTGTCTGCTCGGGACACGGCGGCCGCTCAGCAAGCGGGAGCTTCGCGACTCCATCGAGGCCTACGTCGAGGCCGGCAGGCCGGAGAAGGGCGCGGCCGGCTCGGACGACTCCTTCAACCGGATGTTCGAGCGGGACAAGGACGACCTGCGCGAGCTGGGCCTGGTCATCGAGACCGTCGAGAACATCGACGGAGAGGTCGGCTACCTCGCCCGTCGCGACAGCAACCGTCTGCCCCCCATCACCCTGGACGCCGAGGAGGCCGCCGCCCTCGGTCTCGCCGCCAAGGTCTGGCAGCAGGCCCGCCTGGCCGGAGCGGCCAGCGGCGCACTGCAGAAGCTGCGCGCGGCCGGGCTGCCCGAGGACGTCGACCCGTACGAGGCCCACGGTGCCCTGGAACCGCGCATCCCGGTGCACGAAGCCGCGTTCGAGCCGCTGATGCTCGCCTGCCGCGACCGCCGCCCGGTCGTCTTCGACTACCGCAAGGCCTCCGCCGCCCACCCCGAGCCCCGGCACGTCGAGCCGTGGGCGCTGGAGTGCTGGCGCGGCCACTGGTACCTGGCCGGCTGGGACCGCGACCGGGGCGCCGAGCGCGTCTTCCGGCTCTCCCGGATCACCGGCCGGGTGCGCTCACGGGGCACCGGCTTCACCGCGCCCGTTCCGGACGTCGTCACCGTGCGCGAGACCGTCGCGGGCTGGGCCGGCGAGATCGCCGACCGGTCGGCGCTGATCAGACTGCGTTCCGGCGCCGGTTACCCCCTTCGGGCGAAAGCCACCGAGGTCCGGGAACTCGGTGACGGCTGGGACGAGTTGGAGATTCCGTACGGGCACGGCCTGGACGCCTGGCTGGTGGAGTTCGGGCCGGACGTGATCGTCGTGGAGCCCGCCGAGCTGCGGGCCGACGTGGTGGACCGGCTGCGTGCCGTGGCCAAGGGCTGAGGGGGAGCGGAGCATAACCATGGCAGGCAAACCGGCCAGGCCCGTGAACGCGATCGACCAGACCCGGCGGATGCTTTCGCTGGTCACCTACCTGAGGGAGCGCCCCGGCGCCCGGATCGCGGACGTCGCGCGCGCCTTCGGCATCACCGAGGACGAGCTGGTCTCCGACCTCGATCTGCTGCCCATGTGCGGCACCAGCTTCCGCGGCGGCGACCTGCTGGACATCGACACCGACGGCGAGCGCATCTGGTGGCACAACGCGGCCGCGCTCGGCGAGGAGGCGGCCGAGCCGCTGCGGCTCGCCGCCGACGAGGCCACGGCCCTGCTGGTGGCCGCGCGCGCGGTGTCGACCCTGCCCGGCCTGCGGGAGGGCGACCGCCAGGCGCTGCTGCGGGCGACGGCCAAGGTGGAGACGGCGGCCGGAGAGGCCGCCGGTGCCAGCTCCCGTCTCTCGGTGACGTTCGAGTCCGAGGGCGGCGTCTTCGCCGACGTCGACCGGGCGATCTCGGAGCGCCGCCGGCTGTGGATCCGCTACTACTCACCCGCCCGTGACGAGGTCACCGAGCGCGAGATCGACCCCATCCGCCTGGTCAGCGTCGGCCACACCTATGTGGAGGCCTGGTGCCGCCGCTCCGAGGCCCGGCGCACCTTCCGGCTCGACCGGGTGGCCGAGATCAGGATCCTCGACGAGCCCTCGGCGCCGCCGGAGATCGAGCTGCGGGACCTCTCCGAGGCACTGGTGCAGCCGGCCGCCGAGGATCCGGAGGTCGTGATCGAGGTCGGTCCCGGCGGCCGCTGGGTGGCCGAGTACTACCCGCACGACAGCGCCGATGAGCTTCCCGACGGCGGGCTGCGTATTACTCTGCGCACCCCCGATCCGGCCTCCCTGCGCCGGCTGGCCCTGCGCCTCGGCCGCGACGGCAGGATCGTCTCGCCGCCCGAGCTGGCCGAAAGCGCCCGCACGGCGGCCCGCGAGGCCCTGGCGGCGTACGACACACCGCCGGCGGCGGCGCACGGTGTTCACGACGGGCAGGACGACAGGCAGGAGCGAGGGCTTTGAACGAGTCTGCGGGGTCCGGTGCCGGTGAAATGACGGTGGCGGCCGCTTTCGCCGGGATGAAGAGAGTGGTCCCCGTGATGTTCAAGGCCGGCTGCCCGGACTGCCGGGGCCGCTTCGAGCTCGCCGCGAGCGCCCTGCGCCTGGCCATCGGCGCCACGAGCCGGACGACGTTCTACTCCTTCGTCTGCCCCGACTGCGGCTCCTCGGTGCGCAAGCCGGCCGGGGAGCGCATCGTCGAGCTGCTCACCGGCGGCGGCGTCAGGACCCTGCGGCTGCACTCCACCGTGTAGGACCGTCTAGGCTCGACGTCATGTTCTGGCCGATGTTCGCGGTAGCCGTGGGTTTCCTGGGTCTCGCCGTCCTGGGGGTGCTCGCCGTCCGGGTCTTCCTGGAGGCGCGGCGTCTCGGTGAGCAGGTCTCGGCCTCCGCACGCCGTATCAACAGGGCGGCCGAGGACCTGGAGCGGGCGGCGGCCGGCGCGGCCCGCGCCGTGGACACGCTGTGAACGACACCCCCGGGACCTGTGAGTCGCCCGTGGGATGCGCTTTGGGCCACTTCGCCCTGTCATGCTGAGTGCCGGGACAGGTACGCTCTGATCGCGGTGCGAAGAGCGAGGCGCGTACCGCGGACCGGGAGTACGCACGGGGATTGCCTGACGTTCACCCCTGAGCGTTACGATCGCTGTCAGCACGACCATCGGGCACATGTCCGACTGGTCGGACAGCACCCCATCCAGTCGCCTCGGTGAGAAGGTAAAGACTTATGTTCGGAAGGCTCGGAGCCCCCGAGATCATTCTCATCCTCGTCGTCATCGTGCTGCTGTTCGGCGCGAAGAAGCTTCCGGACATGGCCCGCTCGCTCGGCAAGTCCGCGCGCATCCTGAAGAGCGAAGCCAAGGCGATGAAGGAGGAGGGCAACACTTCCGCCCAGGCTCCCGCTTCCAACGAGCAGCCCGCGGCCCAGCGCACCATCCAGGCGGCCCCCGGCGACGTGACCAGCTCGCGGCCGGTCAACGAGCCGACGGACACCACCAAGCGCTGACCCAGCGCCGGAACCCTCCGGCCTGCCGCACGAGATGAGGACGTGGGTTGCTCAAGTCTGCCCGCAAGCAGGAGAAGGATCCCGAGGGGCGGATGCCTCTCGCGGATCACCTTCGTGAGCTCCGCAACCGGCTCGCGAAGGCCATGCTGGCCATCGTCGTGGTGACGATCGTCGCCGCCTTCTTCTACAACGACATCATCAACTTCCTGACGAGGCCCATCCTCGACTCGATCGGTTGCCCGCAGACGTTCGAGGAGCTGGCGAAGTCCAGCGGCAAGACCCAGTGCGCGGAGATCACGATCAACGGTCTCCTCGCCCCGTTCACGCTGGCCCTCCAGGTCTCGCTGATGGCGGGTGTCGTGCTCGCGTCGCCGATCTGGCTCTACCAGCTGTGGGCGTTCGTCGCGCCGGGTCTGCACCGGCACGAGAAGAAGTACGCCTACGCCTTCGTGTTCACCGGCGCCCCGCTGTTCTTCGCCGGTGCCTTCTTCGCGTACAAGGTGCTGCCCACCACGGCGAAGGTGCTGATCGACTTCACGCCGAACGGTGCCATCAGGAACTTCCTGCCGCTGGACGACCTGCTCCAGCTGGTCACGCGCATGGTGATCGTCTTCGGCCTCTCCTTCGAGCTGCCGCTGCTGCTGATCATGCTCAACCTCACCGGGGTGCTCAGCGGCCAGCGCATGCTCGGCTGGTGGCGCGGCATGATCCTCGGCATCACGGTCTTCGCGGCCGTGGCCACGCCGAGCACCGACCCGCTGTCGATGCTGGCGCTCGCCGGACCGATCTGGGTGCTGTACTTCGCGGCGGTCGGCTTCTCGCTGATGAACGACAAGCGCAAGCGCCGCCGCGAGGCCGCGGGGCCGGCCGACGACGAGGCCTCCGACCTGGACCTCACGCCCGAGGACATCGGCGACGTCGAGCCCGTCCCGGCCAGCCGGACCGTGCCCGAGCAGGCAGGCGCCGACCGGGTCAACGGTTACGACGACGTCACCTGAGCATCCACCGAGCCGAAAGCGCGATGCCCCCGTCCCCGAGGACGGGGGCATCGCACTTTGTCGATCAACGCACGTTCGGGATAATGATCGTCCTGTTGTCAGTGCCGCCCGGTACGCTCGAAAGCACGATGACAGAGGATCTCTCACCGGCCGAGCGGTACGCGGCAGCCCGGAGGCGGGCAGCCGAGCAGGCCACCGCGCTCGCGTCCTTCCGCGAGATGTACGACTTCGGCCTCGACCCCTTCCAGATCGAGGCCTGCCAGGCCCTCGAAGAGGGGAAGGGCGTGCTGGTGGCCGCCCCCACCGGCTCGGGCAAGACGATCGTGGGCGAGTTCGCCGTCCACCTCGCCCTGCTGCAGGGCAAGAAGTGCTTCTACACGACACCCATCAAGGCGCTGTCGAACCAGAAGTACGCCGACCTGTGCCGCCGCTACGGCGCGGACAAGGTCGGCCTGCTCACCGGCGACAACAGCGTCAACTCCGACGCCCCGGTGGTCGTGATGACCACCGAGGTGCTGCGGAACATGCTGTACGCCGGCTCGCAGACCCTCCTCGGCCTCGGCTACGTGGTCATGGACGAGGTGCACTACCTCTCCGACCGCTTCCGGGGTGCCGTCTGGGAGGAAGTGATCATCCACCTGCCCGAGTCGGTGACTCTGGTGTCGCTTTCGGCGACCGTGTCCAACGCCGAGGAGTTCGGTGACTGGCTGGACACCGTCCGTGGTGACACCGAGGTGATCGTCTCCGAGCACCGGCCCGTGCCGCTGTTCCAGCACGTGCTCGCCGGGCGCCGGACGTACGACCTGTTCGAGGAGGGCGAGGGCCACAAGAAGGCCGTCAACCCCGACCTCGTCCGCCTCGCCCGCATGGAGTCGACCCGGCCGTCGTACCAGGACCGCCGGCGCGGCCGCGCGATGCGCGAGGCCGACCGCGAGCGGGAGCGCAGACAGCGCTCGCGCGTGTGGACGCCGGGCCGGCCCGAGGTCATCGAACGCCTCGACTCCGAGGGCCTGCTGCCCGCGATCACCTTCATCTTCAGCCGCGCCGCCTGCGAGGCCGCCGTCCAGCAGTGCCTGTTCGCGGGCCTGCGGCTCAACGACGAGGAGGCGCGGGAGCAGGTGCGCGCGCTGGTGGAGGAGCGCACCGCCGCGATCCCGTCCGAGGACCTGCACGTCCTCGGCTACTACGAGTGGCTGGAGGGCCTGGAGCGGGGCATCGCCGCCCATCACGCGGGCATGCTGCCGACCTTCAAGGAGGTCGTCGAGGAGCTGTTCGTACGCGGCCTGGTCAAGGCCGTGTTCGCCACCGAGACCCTCGCCCTCGGCATCAACATGCCCGCCCGCTCGGTGGTCCTGGAGAAGCTCGTCAAGTGGAACGGCGAGCAGCACGCCGACATCACGCCCGGTGAGTACACCCAGTTGACGGGGCGTGCGGGCCGGCGTGGCATCGACGTCGAGGGTCATGCCGTGGTGCTGTGGCAGCGCGGGATGAGCCCCGAGCACCTCGCCGGACTGGCGGGCACCCGTACGTATCCGCTGCGCTCCAGCTTCAAGCCGTCGTACAACATGGCGGTCAACCTGGTCGAGCAGTTCGGCCGGCACCGCTCGCGCGAGCTGCTGGAGACCTCCTTCGCGCAGTTCCAGGCCGACAAGTCGGTCGTCGGCATCTCCCGGCAGGTGCAGCGCAACGAGGAGGGCCTGGAGGGCTACAAGGCCTCCATGACCTGCCACCTCGGCGACTTCGAGGAGTACGCGCGGCTGCGCCGCGAACTGAAGGACCGCGAGACCGAGCTGGTCCGGCAGGGCGCCAACCAGCGGCGGGCCGAGGCAGCCGTGTCCCTGGAGAAGCTCAAGCCGGGCGACATCATCCACGTCCCCACGGGCAAGTACGCAGGTCTGGCGCTGGTGCTGGACCCCGGCCTGCCCGCCGGCCGTTCCAACGGCCACCGCGGCTTCGACCACCACGACGGCCCGCGCCCGCTGGTGCTGACCGCCGAACGGCAGGTCAAGCGGCTGGCGTCGATGGACTTCCCGGTCCCGGTCGAGCCGCTGGACCGGATGCGGATCCCGAAGTCCTTCAACCCGCGCTCACCGCAGTCCCGTCGGGACCTGGCCTCCGCGCTGCGCACCAAGGCCGGGCACGTCCCGGCGGAGCGGGCCCGCAAGAAGCGCTCGCAGGCCGCCGACGACCGCGAGATCGCCCGGCTGCGCACGGAGATCCGGGCGCATCCGTGTCATGGGTGCAACGACCGTGAGGACCACGCCCGTTGGGCCGAGCGGTACCACCGGCTGCTGCGGGACACCTCGCAGCTGGAGCGGCGCATCGAGGGCCGTACGAACACCATCGCGCGGACCTTCGACCGGATCGTCGCCCTGCTGACCGAGCTGGACTACCTGCGCGGCGACGAGGTCACCGAGCACGGCAAGCGGCTCGCCCGGCTCTACGGCGAACTCGACCTGCTGGCCAGTGAGTGCCTGCGCGAGGGCGTGTGGGAGGGTCTCGGCCCGGCCGAACTCGCCGCCTGCGTCTCGGCGTTGGTGTACGAGGCCCGGGTCGGCGACGACGCCATGGCGCCCAAGCTGCCCTCCGGCAAGGCGAAGGCCGCGCTCAGCGAGATGGTCCGGATCTGGGGCCGGCTGGACGGTCTGGAGGAGGAGTTCCGGATCACCCAGACCGAGGGCGTCGGCCAGCGCGAGCCGGACCTCGGCTTCGCCTGGGCCGCGTACATGTGGGCCTCGGGGACGGGGCTCGACGAGGTGCTGCGCGAGGCGGAGATGCCCGCGGGTGACTTCGTGCGGTGGTGCAAGCAGGTCATCGATGTCCTCGGGCAGATCTCGGCGGCATCTCCGGTGGAGGGTTCGACCGTGACCAAGGCCGCGCGCAAGGCTGTCGACCAGTTGCTGCGAGGGGTCGTCGCCTACTCGTCGGTGGGGTGATGTCCCGTCGGTGAGTGCCGACTGAAGAAGGGCGCCGAGCGTGGCTCGGCGCCCTTCTGTGCGCGCTGCCTGCCGACAGGGGCACTCGTCCTGACCGCCGGAGTCTGAGCCGTCTTTTCACTCATCACGGTGAGTAGTTTTCGTATATCCGTACGCCGTTACGCGTCGTGTTCGAATGATCGCCGAGCGTGTAAATGGAGTCGAGCGTACTCCTGTTGTGTGGGCGATTTCAGGTGCTTGCCGAATATGACACGGCGATGATCCGGTCGGACTAAGCTCGCCCGCGGCGCACCGAGTTGAGGTGAATTCGTGCGCCTGTTCCCAAACTTCCCGATGATCCCTTCGGTTCCATGACTCTTCCCCCCGCAAGCTCTCCTGACACCCAGCCGACTCGTCTCAGAAGGCATCCATGGTGAGTGTTCAAAAGCCTCCCGGTGGCCGTGAACGTCCTTATGCGCGCGTGCTGTTGCTGCCGGCCATAGCGATGGCCGCGGCGACCGCGGCGGCGGTCGCCCTGGCCCCGGCCCCGGCCCGGATCGCCGTGGGCGGGTGCGGGGCCGTGGCCCTGCTGCTGGTCCTCGCCACGGGCGCCGAAGCCGTCCGCCGCGGACGCAAACTGCGCGAGGCGCAGGCCGAGCACGACCGTCACACCGCGTATCTGGAGCGCCGCCTCGCCGTCCACGACGCGGAGATCGTCCGCCTCGGCGTCGACGTCCTGCCCACCGCGCTTCTCCGGCTGCGCCACGGAGAACCGCTCAGAGAGGTGATGCGTAAGGTCGTCGACAACGACCCCGACCTGCGCCACATGCCCGAGTCGCAGCGCACCCTGCTGCGCACGGCGCTGAAGGGTGCCGACTTCGAGATCTCGATGCGCGACGCCACCGAGCGCTCCTACGTCAGCATCGCCCGCCGCATCCAGGCCATCGTCCACCAGCAGGCCAACGAACTGCGGGAGATGGAGGAGGACCACGGCCGCAACCC
Source organism: Streptomyces sp. NPDC044064 (assembly GCF_056434245.1). Lineage (NCBI taxonomy): Bacteria > Bacillati > Actinomycetota > Actinomycetes > Kitasatosporales > Streptomycetaceae > Streptomyces > Streptomyces sp. NPDC044064. Next base: position 162,715 of record NZ_JBWKFN010000005.1, on the reverse strand, counting down.
CGAGGTCTTCGACGACCTGCTGCGCATCGACCACGGCACCGCGCTGATCGGCCGCCTCGCCGACACCATCTCCGTGCTCGGCGGCGGACGCCCCGGCCGTCAGTGGCCGCTGCCCGTCTCGCTCTACAGCGTGCTGCGCGGTGCCATGTCCCGGATCCTGGAGTACCGGCGCATCGAGCTGAACTCCATCGTCAACATCAACATCAAGGGCACGTCCGTCGAGCCGCTCCTCCACGCGGCCGCCGAACTCCTCGACAACGCCACCCGCTACTCGCCGCCGTCGACCAAGGTGCACGTCACCGCCGCCGAGGTGCAGTCCGGACTCGTCATCGAGATCGAGGACGCCGGCGTCAGCCTCAGCGAGGAAGGCCGCGCCCGCATCGAGAAGGCGATCTACGACGCCATGGCGGGCGACGACGCGGAGAACCTGGGCTCCAACCCGCGCCTCGGCCTCGCCGTCGTCGGCCGGCTGTGCAAGGCCTTCGACATGCAGGTCTCGCTGCGCGCCTCCGCCTACGGCGGCGTCCGCGCGATCCTCGTCGTACCGCGCGTGATGACCACCACCGAACCCGGCGTCGGCGCCGCCCACGGCATCGGTGCCACCGGCGTGCCCAAGCCCGAACTCGGCGCGGTGGAGGGCCCGAAGCGCAGGCCCAAGAAGCGGCGCCCCACCAGCCCCCGCATCCCCGCCGGGATCTCGATGGAGGACGACGTCCCCGAGGTCACCGAGTGGACGGCGGGCGGTCTGCCGCAGCGGCGCAGCCGGGTGAAGACACCGCTCAGCCAGCGGTACGCCGAACAGGCCGCCATCGAGCGCGCCGAGCGCGAGGGCCGGCCGACCATCTGGTCCCAGCACAAGCCCGAACCCGAGCCCGAGCCCGAGATCGACCCCGAGATCCAAAAGCTCCGGGACCGGCCGCCGGGCATGTGGGTCGACGACTTCTGGAACGGCCTGCGGAAGGGCATGCCCGAGGACGCCACCGCGCCCGAGCTGACCGACTTCACGCGGAACCCCACCAAGTACCTGCACCTGCTCAACGATTCGGACACCGCCATCGAGGGCGTCACCGACGACGAGGGGAACCTCAAGTGATCCAGCAGCGAGGCAACTTCGACTGGATGCTCAAGCAGCTCAACGACGGCGTACCGGGCGTCCAGATGATCGTGGTCCTCTCCGCCGACGGACTGCGCATCGCCCGTTACGGCGGCGACCCCGACGCGGCCGACCGGGTGGCCGCCGCCTGCGCGGGCGTGCAGAGCCTCGCCGGTGCCATCATCCAGGAGATCGAGGGTGCCGGCGACATGAAGCTCGTCGTCATCGAGATCGAGGGCGGCTACTTCTACCTCATGGACGCCGGCGCCAACGCCTACCTGGCCGTGCTGGCCGACGTGACCTGCGAGCCGGGCCGGATGGCCGGCATGATGCGCGACCTCGTCGTCCGGATCGGAGCCCATCTCACCAGTCCGCCCCGGCGGAACGGGCAGACCGTATGACTCCTCCGCAACGCAAACGGCGCCTGCCGCACCAACCGCCCCCTCCACCGCCGCCGCCCCCCACCCCCGCGGACGGCGAGGAGAAGCCCGGGAATCCCGAACGGCTGTACGCCATCGCCGACACCGCCGACGGCGGCCGGGCCGAACTCGACCTGGTCACCCTGATCGTGGCGCGATCCGCGCCGCCGCCGTCGGCCTCACCGGAGGAGGCGGCCGTGATCCAGCTCTGTACCAACCCCCTGTCCGTGGCCGAGCTCTCGGCCTACCTCAACCTGCCGTTCAGCGCGATGACCGTCCTGATCACCGAGCTGATCACGAACGAACTGGTGCAGGCGCGCGCCCCGATCGTCCGCAAGGCGCTCCCGGACCGTTCTCTCCTCGAAGCGGTGATGCATGGACTTCAACGGCTCTGACACCATCCCCGGCCCACGCACCGGTGATCACCTCCCGCAGACGGCGCAGGCCGCGGTGAAGATCGTGATCGTGGGCGGCTTCGGCGTCGGCAAGACCACCATGGTCGGTTCGGTCAGCGAGATCAGGCCGCTGACCACGGAGGAGACCATGACCCAGGCCGGGATCGGGGTCGACGACAACTACGGCTCCGAGACCAAGACCGCCACCACCGTGGCCATGGACTTCGGCCGGATCAGCATCACCGACAAGCTGGTGCTCTACCTCTTCGGCACCCCGGGCCAGGAGCGCTTCTGGTTCCTGTGGAACGGCCTGTTCGAGGGCGCGCTCGGGGCGGTCGTCCTGGTCGACACCCGCCGCCTGGAAGTCAGTTTCGACGTCATGGGACGGCTGGAGGAACGCGGCGTCCCGTTCGTCGTCGCCGTCAACTCCTTCCCCGACGCGCCTCGTTATCCGCTGGAGGAACTGCGCATCGCGCTGGACCTGGCCCCGGAGATCCCGATCATCGACTGCGACGTGCGCCGCCGGGCCTCCAGCAAGGACGTGCTGATGACCCTGATGCGTTTCCTGCACTCGCTCGCCATGTCCGGCGCCCTCACCTGACCCGCATCCGACCGACCCCCACACCTTCCGCTCCGGAGCGACACTGTGACGCCTGAATCCCAATCCCTCACCGGTACCGACGCCACCGCCGGGCCGCCGCCCGGCTGCCCGGCGCACGGCCTCGGTCCCGGAGGAGTGCACCGCCTCTACGGCCCCGACGCGGCGGACCTGGACGACCTGTACGAGCGGCTGCGGGAGGAGCACGGCAGCGTCGCGCCCGTGCTGCTCCACGAGGACGTGCCGGTGTGGGTGGTCCTCGGGCACGCCGAGAACCTGCACATGGTCCGCAGCCCCTCCCAGTACGCCCGCGACAGCCGGACGTGGACCGCGCTGCAGGAGGGCATGGTCAAACCCGACCACCCCCTCATGCCGCACATCGCCTGGCAGCCCATCTGCGCTTTCGCCGAGGGCGACGAGCACCAGCGGCTGCGCGCGGCGGTCACCGGCGCCATGTCGACCATCGACCACCGCAGCATGCGCCGGCACATCGGCCGCTACACCCAGGAGCTGGTCAACGACTTCTGCGAACGCGGCCGTGCCGACCTGGTCTCCCAGTTCGCCGAGCACCTGCCGATGGCCGTCATGTGCGAGCTCCTCGGCATGCCCGAGGAGTACAACGACCGGATGGTGCAGGCCGCCCGCGACGCGCTCAAGGGCACCGAGACCGCCATCGAGAGCCATGCGTACGTCATCGACGCGCTGAGCCGGCTCACCACCCGTCGCCGAGCCCGGCCCGACGACGACTTCACCAGTCACCTCATCACCCACCCCGCGGGACTGACCGACGACGAGGTCCGCGAACACCTGCGCCTCGTCTTCTTCGCGGCCTACGAGGCCACCGCCAACCTGCTCGCCAACGCGCTGCGCATGGTCCTCACCGAGCCGGGCTTCCGTGCCCAGCTCAACGGGGGCCAGATGACCGTGCCGGAGGCGATCGAGCAGTCCCTGTGGGACGAGCCGCCGTTCAGCACCGTCCTCGGCTACTTCGCCAAGCAGGACACCGAGCTGGGGGGCCAGCGCATCCGCAAGGGGGACGGGCTGCTCTTCGCGCCGGCCCCGGGCAACGTGGACCCGCGGGTGCGGCCCGACCTGTCGGCCAACATGCAGGGCAACCGCTCCCACCTCGCCTTCGGCGGCGGCCCCCACGAGTGCCCCGGCCAGGACATCGGCCGTGCCATCGCCGACGTCGGTGTGGACGCCCTGCTGACGCGGCTCTCGGACATCCAGCTGGACTGTGCCGAGGAGGACCTGCGCTGGCGGTCGTCGATCGCCTCCCGGCATCTGGTGGCCCTGCCGGTGCGCTTCGAACCGAAGCCCCAGCAGGACGCCGGCCTCCCGCCCAGCCCGTCGCACATCCCGACCCAGCGCGCCACCTGGCAGGTCGGCTCCGTCCGCCCGGAACCGGCCCCCGTGCCGGAGCCCACCCCGGCGACCCCGAGCCCGGCCCCCGAGCCGGCCCCCGTGGCACCGGCGCAGCCCCGCCGGCAGAACGTGTGGCAGCGGATGCTGCGCTGGTGGCGAGGGGAGTGAGCGAGCGGAGCGCGGTCAGGGCTCCTGGCCGGCCCACCGCCCGGGCGAGTGCCAGGCCTCCAGCGTCCGCCCGCTGACGAACGCGTGCTCCGCCCCCGTCACCGGATCGGTGAACTCCAGCCGCCGTGCGAGCAGTTGCAGCGGACGCCGGAAGTCGCCGGGCGGTACGGGGGCGGTCACCTCCGGGTAGAGCGGATCGCCGAGGATGGGGATGCCCAGCGCGCTCAGGTGCACCCGCAGCTGGTGCGTCTGCCCCGTCTCCGGGACGAGCCGGTACCGGCCCAGCGCGGCCCGGTGTTCGGCCAGCTCCACCCGGGTCACGGCGTTGGGTTCGCCCTCGATCTCGCGCGCGGCCGGAATGCCGCGCTCCTTCAGGATCCGGCTGCGCACGGTGCGGGGCAGGGCGAGCGAGGCGTCGTACGGTGCGATCGCCTCGTACTCCTTGCGGACCAGCCGGTCCGCGAACAGCGTCTGGTACGCGCCGCGCTCCTCGGGCCGCACCGTGAACAGCACGAGGCCGGCGGTGAGCCGGTCCAGCCGGTGTGCGGCGGACAGCGACGGGATACCCAGCTCGGTCCGCAGCCTGGCCAGCACGGTCTGGGTGACATGCGTGCCGCGCGGGGTCGTCGCGAGGAAGTGCGGCTTGTCGGCCACGACGATGTGCGCGTCCCGGTGGACCACCTCCAGCGGGAAGGGCACCGGTACCTCGGCGGGCAGCTCCCGGTGGAACCAGACGAACATCCCCGGTTCGTACGGTGCGTCCGGCGCCACCGCCCGCCCGTCGGCGCCCACGATCAGCCCCGCGTCGAGCATCGCCTCGACCACCCCGGGCCCGGCCCCCGTCAGCCGCTCCACGAGATGCTCCCGCACGGTCGCCCACACCCCGTCGAACGGCAGCCGCACCCGCACCGGGTCGACACCGTCACGCTGGGGGAGCGGGGCAGGCGGGGGCGGGCTACGGCGTCTCATCGGTCAAGGGTACGAGGCTGCCCGGACGGCAGACGAAAGCGGCGGCACCCCGTCAGGGTGCCGCCGCTTTCGAAGTGTTCAGGCCGCCGCCGCGCCGTCGCTCTCCTGCTCGGCCTCGATGCGGGCGTTCCAGTCCCGCTTGGAGGCCTGCCAGCCGTCCTCGTTGTGGCCGAGGCGCCAGTAGCCGGAGATCGACAGGTCCTCGCGCGGAATCTGCAGCTCGACCCGGAACAGCCGGCGCAGCTCCTTCACGAAGCTCGCCTCGCCGTGCACGAACGCGTGCATCCGGCCCTCGGGGAACTCCAGCGCGTGCACGGCCGCCACCAGGGCCTCGCCCACCGGCCGGTCCCCGCGGTGCACCCAGACGACCTCCACCTCGGAGTCGATCTTCTGCTCCTCCTCGGGGCCGGACACCTCCACGAAGGCGTACGCCCGGGCGTCGGAGGGCAGCGTCTCCAGGGCGCGGGCGATCGCGGGCAGCGCGCTCTCGTCACCGGCGAGCAGATGCCAGTCGGCGCTCGGGTCGGGCGCGTAGGCACCCCCCGGGCCCATGAAGCGCACACTCTCACCGGGCTGCACCCGGGTGGCCCACGGCCCGGCCAGACCCTCGTCGCCGTGGATCACGAAGTCCAGGGTCAGCTCGCGGTGCTCGGGATCCCAGGCGCGCACGGTGTACGTCCGCGTCACCGGCCACTGCTCACGGGGGAACTCCGCGCGGATCCGCTCCACGTCGAAGGGCTCCGGGTAGGTCACGCCAGGAGGGCCGAACAGCAGCTTCACATAGTGGTCGGTGCAGGTGTCCGCGGCGAAATCGGCGAGGCCCTCGCCGCCGAGCACCACACGCTGCATATGCGGCGTGAGCCGCTCCGTGCGCACCACCTGGGCGGTATGGGGCTTGCGCGGCTTTCGTCCCGGGCGCTCTGCCATCACGGCCTCCTGCTGCATTGGTTAGGTTTACCTAAGTTAGCATCTCTCTCTGGTTGACACGCCTTCCAGAAGGCCTCGGTGAACGCGCTTTGCCGGAATATTCCGGTCGGACTCACTGTCCCAGTGTCGTCAGCAGCCGCTGCAGGGAGCCGCCCAGCCCCCAGCGCGCCGCCAGCTCCTCAAGTCCCGCCGGATCCCGCGGGGTGCGCGGCAGCGCGGGGTCGACGTCCGGCAGCGGGACGTCGTCGGCCACCCGCACCACCTTCGGCGCGACCGCGACGTACGGCCCGGCCTCGGTCAGCCGCTTGCGCTGCGACGGCGTGAGCTTCGCCTTCGGGTCGTCGACCGCCGCCATGATCCCGGCCAGGTCGCCGAACTCGGCGAGCAGCTTGGCGGCCGTCTTCTCGCCGATCCCGGACACGCCCGGCAGGCCGTCGCTCGGGTCGCCGCGCAGCAGCGCCAGATCCGCGTACCCCCGCCCGTCGACCCCATACTTCTCACGCAGTACGGCCTCGTCGGTCAGCTGCAGCGTGCCGACCCCCTTCAGCGGGTACAGCACGCGGATGCCGCGCTCGTCGTCGACGAGCTGATACAGGTCGCGGTCGCCGGTGACGATGTCCACCGGTCCGTCGGCGCGCGCCGTGAACGTGCCGATCACATCGTCGGCCTCGTAGTCCGCGACCCCGACCCGGGCGATGCCGACCGCGTCCAGCACGGCCTCGATGACCGGCACCTGCGGGGTGAGCGTGTCCGGCACCTGCTCCTCGTCCGGTGTGCCCTCGTGCTCCTCGGCGACCCGGTGCGCCTTGTAGGTGGGGATCAGGTCCACCCGCCACTGCGGCCGCCAGTCGGCGTCCATGCAGGCCACCAGCTTCGCCGGCCGGTGGTCCTGGACCAGCCGGTCGATGAAGTCCAGCAGTCCCCGCACGGCGTTCACCGGCGTGCCGTCGGGCGCCCGCACGGAGTCCGGCACGCCGAAGTAGGCGCGGAAGTACAGCGAGGCGGTGTCGAGAAGCATGAGTCGTCCGGTCACGGTCGCATCATGCCGTACGGCACTGACGGTCACCTGCCGCCACGGATCCACCCCTGTGAGCTGGGCCACTTAAAAGTTTGACCAAAGCGGTCGTGGGGAGGCGCGGCCTCTGTTGTGTCCACCCAGACGAGAGGCAAGCGTGTCATCCAGGCTTGAGGCGGAACACCTGTTCAAGGTGTTCGGCAGACGACCGGACCAGGCAGTGGAACGGCTGCGCCAGGGCGCCGACCGGGAGGAGCTGCGCGCCGACGGCACCACGGCCGCCGTCATCGACGCCTCCTTCGAGGTCGAGGCCGGCGAGATCTTCGTCGTCATGGGCCTGTCCGGCTCCGGAAAGTCCACCCTGCTGCGCATGCTCAACGGCCTGCTGGAGCCGACCGCCGGCCATGTCCGCTTCGACGGCCAGGACCTGACCGCGCTCGGCGACCGCGCCCTGCGCGAGCTGCGCTCGAAGAAGATCAGCATGGTCTTCCAGCACTTCGCGCTCTTCCCGCACCGCAGCGTCCGCCACAACGCCGCCTACGGCCTGAGCGTGCAGGGCGTGCCCCGCGCCGAGCGCGAGCGTCGCGCCGACGAGGCGCTCGCCCTGTGCGGCCTGGCCGGCTGGGAGGACTCCTGGCCCGACGAGCTGTCCGGCGGCATGCAGCAGCGCGTGGGCCTCGCCCGCGCCCTCGCCACCGACGCCGACCTGCTCCTCATGGACGAGTCCTTCAGCGCCCTGGACCCGCTGATCCGCCGTGACATGCAGGACCAGCTCCTGGAGCTGCAGAAGACCCTGAAGAAGACCATCGTCTTCATCACCCACGACCTCAACGAGGCCATGCGCCTCGGCGACCGCATCGCCGTCATGCGGGACGGCCGCATCGTGCAGACCGGCACCGCCGAGGACATCCTGCTGCGCCCCGCGAACGACTACGTCGCCTCCTTCATCCAGGACGTCGACCGCTCCCGGGTGCTGACCGCCGCCGCCGTCATGGACACCGACGTGCGCGGCGACGAGGCCGACTGCGGCTGTGAGACGGCCGCCCCGGGCACGCCGTTCGCCGAACTGTGCGCGATCAGCGCCCGCCTGACCCACCCGGTCGCCGTCCTCGACGCGGACCGCGCGCTCGTCGGCGTCGTCCCCCGGCAGCGCCTCGTCGGCCTCCTCGGCGACGAACAGGGCGAGCCCACGGCGTGCGACAACAGCGGGAAGAAGGTGAACGCCCGTGCCTAGGCTGCACCTCGGCGACTGGGTCGACTCGGGCGTCGACTGGCTGGTCGCCCACCTCTCCTGGCTGTTCGACGCGGTCCGCGCGGTCGTGGAGGGCATGTACGACGGCATCGACACCGTCCTCGCCGCGCCCGCGCCCCTGCTCCTGGCGGGCATGCTCGCGGTCGTCGCCTGGTGGCTGCGCGGGCTCGCCGCAGGTGTCCTCGCCTTCGCCGGGTTCGCCCTCGTCGACTCGCTCGACCTGTGGGACCGGGCCATGTCCACCCTGGCACTGGTCCTCGTCGCCACCGTCATCGCCCTGTTGATCTCGGTCCCGCTGGGCATCTGGGCCGCCCGCTCCCGCGCGGTCAGCGCCGCCGTACGGCCCGTCCTGGATCTGCTCCAGACCATGCCGTCGATGGTCCTGCTGATCCCGGCCATCCTCTTCTTCGGCCTGGGCACCGCCGCCGGTGTCATCGCCACGCTGATCTTCGCGCTCGCCCCCGGCGTCCGCATGACCGAGCTGGGCATCCGTCAGGTCGACGCCGAACTGGTCGAGGCCGCCGAGGCGTTCGGCACCACGCCGCGCGACACCCTGCTGCGCGTCCAGCTGCCGCTCGCCCTGCCGACCATCATGGCCGGCGTCAACCAGGTGATCATGCTGGGCCTGTCCATGGTCGTCATCGCGGGCATGGTCGGCACGGGCGGACTGGGCGGCGCTGTCAACGAGGCCATCGGGCAGCTCGACATCGGCTTCGGCTTCGAGGCGGGCGTCGGCATCGTCGTCCTCGCCATCTACCTGGACCGCGTGACCGGCGCCCTCGGCACCCAGATCTCCCCGCAGGGCCGCAGGGCCGCTGCGAAGGACCGGACGACCGTGTGGTCGTACAGCCCGCGCCCGCAGGTCGCCGTCGTCGGCGTGGTCGTCCTCGCGCTCGTCGCCGGAGGCATGGGGATCTTCGGCTCGTCCTCGGGCACCTCCGGGGCCTCCGCCACGAACGTCGGCCGGGGCAAGGAGATCAGGATCGGCTACATCCCGTGGGACGAGGGCATCGCCTCCACCTACCTCTGGAAGGAGCTGCTGGAGGAGCGCGGCTTCAAGGTCACGACCACCCAGTACGCCGCCGCCCCCCTCTACACCGGCCTCGCCACCGGCCAGGTCGACTTCCAGACCGACTCCTGGCTGCCCACCACGCACGCCGAGTACTGGAAGAAGTACGGCAGCAGGCTCGACGACCTCGGAAAGTGGTACGGCCCCACCTCCCTGGAACTGACCGTCCCGTCCTATGTGAAGGACGTGAACTCCCTGGCGGACCTGAAGGACCACGCCTCCGAGTTCGGCGGGAAGATCGTCGGCATCGAGCCCAGCGCGGGCATGATGGGCCTGCTCAAGACCAAGGTCCTCAAGGAGTACGGCCTCGAGGGCACGTACGACGTCGTCGACGGCTCCACGCCCGCGATGCTCGCCGAGCTGAAGCGGGACTACGCCAAGAAGCAGCCGGTCGTCGTCACCCTGTGGTCCCCGCACTGGGCGTACAGCGACTACGACCTGAAGAAGCTGAAGGACCCGAAGGGCGCCTGGGGCTCGGGCGACGGCGTGCACACCCTCGCCCGCAAGGGCTTCGCCGCCGACAACCCGGAGGTCGGCACCTGGCTGAAGAACTTCTCGATGACCGAGGAGCAGCTCACCGGCCTGGAGGCGCAGATCCAGAAGTCGGGCAAGGGCGCGGAGCAGGACGCCGTGCGCGGCTGGCTCGAGCAGCACCCGGACCTGGTCGACCGGTGGGCGCCGGTGGCCCGCAAGGGTGCCGGAAGCGGGGCGGCCGGGTGACCTGACCTCCCGACCGCCACCCGGGGGGTGGGCGGCGCCGTACGCCTGCGGGCGGGCGCCCCCACCCCTCGCGGCGTATCCGGGTGCCACCCCTCGCGGTGCATCCGCCGGCCTCCGCGGGATTTCTGCACGGTCAGGATCCGGCCAACCACGGAGTGCTATGGGCCCTGCCCCCGCGGGAACACGAAGGCTCGCTCCGGCCTTGAACCAGGGGAGACCCGTCCCGCACGGCGAGCGGCCGCACTGGCGCGAACCATGGGGGTGCGGGCCCACCGGCGTGTCGGGGATGTGACAGCCGCATGAAACGGTTTGCCGAACATGCGTAGGGTGCAGACAACTCAGCAGGGGTGTGTCCGGCGGTGGACACCCTGTCGGCACGACGAGTGAAGGAGGGAGCCGGAGCGATGGGCGACCACAAAGAGCAGCAGCCCGTGCGGGTGGGCGCGGCCGTCCGGCGGCGTCGCCGTGCGCTTGAGCTCACCCTCGCCGTCGTGGCCGAGCGCAGTGGCCTCTCGGTGCCCTTCCTCAGCCAGGTCGAGAACGACCGGGCCCGCCCGAGCCGCACCTCCCTGGAGAAGCTGGCCGACGCCCTGCGCACCACGGCCGTGGAACTCCTCGCCGCCGCCGACCCGGCCTGCAGCGTGGACGTCGTCCGTGGCGAGCCCGTGGACGAGGGCGACTTCGACCCGCGCACCCGCTCCCTGGTGCGTGGCCACCACCAGCTGCACGCCTCCGAGTTCACCGGAGACCACGACGCCGGCCGCGAGTTCCAGCACCGCAACGACGAGCTGATGTACGTCGCCGACGGCGCGGTCGAGATCGAGGCCGAGGGCCGCGCGTACCGCCTCGGACGGGGCGACACCCTCTACCTCACCGGCGGAGTCCGGCATCGCTGGCGGGCCACCGTCCCCGACACGCGGGTCATCGTGGTCGCGGTCGCCGAACACATCGAGGCCGTGCAGGACCGGCCCCGCTAGTGCGAGTCGTCTCCCTGGTCCCGTCTCTCACCGAGGCGGTCGCCGTGACACTGCCCGGAGTCCTGGTCGGGGCCACCGACTGGTGCAGCCGTCCCGCGGACCTCGACGTCAGCCGGATCGGCGGCACGAAGAACCCGGACACGGAGCGGATCATCGGCCTCGCCCCCGACCTGGTGATCGCCAACGAGGAGGAGAACCGCGCCCCCGACCTGGACGCCCTGCGCGCGGCGGGCCTCGACGTGCTGGTCACCGAGGTGCGGACGGTGCCGCAGGCCTTCCGGGAGCTGGAGCGGGTGCTGACCGGGTGCGGCGCACCGGCCCGGCCGCCCTGGCTGGACGAGGCCGAGGCCGCCTGGACCGGGCTTCCCGGACCCGGGAGCCCCGTGACCGCGGTCGTGCCCATCTGGCGCCGCCCCTGGATGGTCCTGGGCCGGGACACCTTCGCGGGTGACGTGCTGGCCCGTCTCGGCGTGCACCACGTCCACGCCGCGCACCCCGACCGCTATCCCCGCGTGCCCCTGGAGGAACTGCTGGCGGCCGCCCCGGACGTCGTGGTGCTGCCGGACGAGCCTTACCGCTTCACCGCCGACGACGGCCCCGAGGCCTTCCCGGGCCTGCCCTGCGCCCTGGTCAGCGGACGGCATCTGACCTGGTACGGACCGTCGCTGGCAGAGGCGCCACGGGTGCTGGCCGAGGCGCTGCGAGCAGCTCACCGCTGAGCAGCCCCCGCACCGTCCCCGACGCCGCCGCGAGCCACGCGGCGACCAGGATGCCGTACAGGCCGACTGCCAGCGTCTCGTACGCGGCGAGCCCGGTGTGCCGGGCCAGGGCGGCGGCGCCGGTGACACAGGTGCCCACGGGGAAGGTGAACGCCCACCAGGTCATGGCGAAACCCATGCCCCGCCGCCGGGCCCGCACCACGTGCACGACCGCGAGCGCCAGCCACAGCAGCGCGAACCCCATGACCGGCACGCCGTAGATCAGCGCGAACACGGCGAAACCGCGGTCGTACGGGGCCGGTACGACCCGGGGGGCCGCGTCCGCGATCAGGCCGACGGCGGTGGTGGACTGCCCGAGCGGACCGAGGACCAGGAACAGGGTCGGGGTGAGGGCGAGCGGCAGCGGGCCCGAGGTGATCAGGCGGCCGAAGACCAGCGGCAGCATCAGCAGCGTCGCCAGCAGGCTCAGCCCGAACAGCGCGAAGCACGCCAGCAGCAGCGTCTCCCGGGGCTGCCCCGGCGGCAGATGCGGCACCAGCAGCGGACCGAGCGCGGCGGAGACCATCGGTGCGACGAGCGGCAGCAGCCAGACCGGGGTGGCCTGGGCCGCCTGGACGCGGTGGTGCACGGTCATCAGGTAGGGCACGGCCACGGCGGCCGCGAGCCCGACCGCCGTACCGAGACTGAACAGGACCGTGTCGAGCGCGACGGCCGGACCGGTGCCGATCCAGTCCCGGCCGACCGTCAGAGCGCCGCCGCCCACCGCCAGCAGGGCCATGGACAGGCAGCCGTAGAAGGGGGCCATGGCCGGGTCCAGGAGGTGGGCGCGGGCCTGGTCGCGGTGGTGCGCCCAGTGCCGGGCGCGGGCGGTCAGCAAGGTCAGCAGCATGAGGAGGGCCAGCGCCCAGACGGCCGTGCACACCTCGCGCAGCCCGGGAAGGCGCAGGGGCAGTGCGGCACCGGCCGTACCGACGACGGAGGTCCCCATCACGGAGGCGTACCAGTTGGGACCGAGGTGCCGGACACGGGCGGCGGGCGGGAAATGGGCTGCGGTGACCATGGCCCCACCGTCCCGCCCCCGGGCGCCGCTGACCAGGGAGTTCATGTCTATGAGGGCATAAACTGGCTTTATGAGCGAGGAGTACGCGACGGCCGACGGCCGTCCCGCCGGGTCACTGGCGCACCGGGTGCCGGACCTCGGCGCGCTGGAACTGCTGCTGGCCGTGGCCCGCCTGGGCAGTCTCGGGGCGGCGGCACGCGAGGTCGGCATCACCCAGCCGGCCGCCAGCAGCCGCATCCGCTCCATGGAACGGCAGCTGGGCGTCGCCCTGGTCGACCGCTCCCCGCGCGGCTCCCGGCTCACGGACGCGGGCGCCCTGGTGACGGACTGGGCCCGCCGGGTGGTGGAGGCGGCGGCCGCCTTCGACGCGGGCGCCCGGGCGCTGCGCGACCGGCGGGACTCGCGGCTGCGGGTGGCTGCGAGCATGACCATCGCCGAGTACCTGCTCCCGGGCTGGCTCCTCGCCCTGCACGCCGAGCGCCCCGACACCGCGGTGTCGCTGCTCGCGGGCAACTCGGCGAAGGTGGCGGAACTCCTGCTGGCCGACGAGGCGGACCTGGGCTTCGTGGAGGGCCTCACGGTCCCGGCGGGCCTGGACTCCACCGTGATCGCCCACGACCGCCTGATCGTCGTCACGGCCCCCGGCCACCCCTGGGCCCGCCGACGGCGCCCCCTCACCCCCCGGGAGCTGGCCGCCACGCCCCTGATCCTGCGCGAACGCGGCTCCGGCACCCGCCAGGTCCTGGACGCGGCCCTCGGCGGCCTGGCCCGCCCCCTGATGGAGCTCTCCTCCACCACCGCCGTGAAGGCCTCGGCGGTCAGCGGCGCGGGTCCCTCGGTCCTCAGTGAACTGGCCGTGGGGGAGGAGCTGGGGATGCGACGGCTGGTGAGCATCCCGGTCGAGGGGGTTTCGTTGCGCCGGGATCTGCGCGCGGTGTGGCCGACGGGGCACCGGCCCACGGGGCCGGCGCGGGAGCTGCTGTCGCTGACGAGAGGGTGACCTCAGGACGCGGCCAGCACCAGTGCCCGCATCACCCGCAGGTCGTCGCCCATCTCCGGATGCCACTGCACGCCGAGCACCCAGCCCTCGCCCGACGGCAGTTCGATCGCCTCCACGGTCCCGTCCGCGGCGTGTGCGGAGGGCACCAGCCCCGTACCGAGCCGCTCCACCGCCTGATGGTGATACGTCGGCACGGTCGTCTCCTCGGGCGCGATCTCCGCGTACAGCGTGCCCGGCACCGGCTTCACGGCATGCCCCCCGAACACCCCGACCACCTCCGCGTGCCCGTCCATGTGCTGCACCAGCGTGCCGCCGAGAGCCACGTTCAGCAGCTGCATCCCCCGGCAGATCCCCAGCACCGGCACCCGTGCCGCCAGCGCCGCCCCGATCAGCGCGAGTTCCCACGCGTCCCGCTCCGGCGCGGGCGGCCCCGTGCGCGGCGACCGCTCGGCGCCGTAGCGCGACGGATCGACGTCCGGCCCGCCCGCGATCACCAGCCCGTCCAGCCGCTCCACCGCCTCGGCGGCCCGCTCGGGCGCGTCCGGCGGGAGCATGGCGGCGAGCCCCCCGGCCCGCTGCACCAGCCGCGGATAGCCGGCCGGCAGCAGCACGGCGTCCAGTTCCCACACCCCCCAGCGCGCACCGGCCTCCAGGTACGTGCTCACACCGATCAGCGGTCGTACGGTCATGCCGCCCTCCCAGGCATCCAAAGGTACACGTGAATACCTTTACAGAGCGGGCTCACGCCAGGAAACCCCGCAGCAGTGCCGCCGTACCCGCGCAGTGCTCGCGCATCATCTCCCGCGCCCCGTCCGCGTCTCCGTCCAGCACCGCCTCCACCAGCGCGATGTGCTGCCGCTGCGAGTGCTCCAGGTTGCGCACCAGCAGCGGGATGCAGTCCAGCAGGTCGTTGACGGTCGCCCGCACCGCCGCGTACTGCGCGGTCAGCGACGGCGAACCGCACAGCTCGGCCAGCGTCAGGTGCAGCAGTGTGTCCAGTCGTCGGTAGTCCGCGAGCGGCGCCTCGTGGGTGCGGTCCAGCGCCTCCCGCAACCGGTCGGCCTGCTCGCCGGTCAGCCCGTGCGCCGCGCACAGCCCCGCCGCTCCCACCTCGAGCACCTCGCGGAAGCGCAGCATGTCCTCGATGTCGACCTCGGCGATCCGCCGCCGCAGCTCGTCCTCGCCGCCCGCGTCCGTGCGCGGCAGCACGAACGTTCCGCCGTACCGCCCGCGCCGCGCCTCCACCAGTCCCTGGTCCTGCAGCACCTTCAGCACCTCGCGCAGGGTCACCCGGCTGATCCCGAGCCGCTCCGCCAGCTCCCGCTCGGCGGGCAGCCGCTCGCCACCCGCCACCAGGCCGAGCCGTACGACCTGCAGGATCTGCTCCAGTGCCTCCTCGAAGCCGTTGCCCGCCCGCACCGGCCGCAGCACCGGAGCCAGCCGGTCGTCGACTCCCTGCGCGTGCACGCCCTGCGCGTCCGTCTCCTGCGACATCCGGCCGTACCCCCTTCCCAAGCAATGGTTCTCCGCAATACCTTATGACTCCCGGCCCCGCCGTAAGACGCGAAGCAGCCCAAGGAGGCTCTCCCGTGGCAGACCGCACACCCCCATTGAGTGTCGAGGAGCTGCACGCCCTCGTCGCCGGTGGTGAGATCGACACTGTCGTCCTGGCCTTCCCCGACATGCAAGGGCGTCTCCAGGGCAAGCGGTTCGCCGCCCGATTCTTCCTCGACGAGGTCCTGCAGCACGGCACCGAGGGCTGCAACTACCTCCTCGCCGTCGACACCGAGATGAACACCGTCGACGGCTACGCGATGTCCTCCTGGGACCGAGGCTACGGCGACTTCGCCATGCACCCCGACCTCGCCACCCTGCGCCGCATCCCCTGGCACCCCGGCACCGCCCTGCTCGTCGCCGACCTCGCCTGGAACGACGGCGCCCCGGTCGTCGCCGCCCCGCGCCAGATCCTGCGCCGCCAGCTCGACCGGCTCGCCGAACTCGGCCTCACCGCCCAGGTCGGCACCGAGCTGGAGTTCATCGTCTTCAAGGACAGCTACGAGCAGGCCTGGGACGCGAACTACCGCGACCTGACCCCGGCCAACCAGTACAACATCGACTACTCCATCCTCGGCACCGGCCGCATCGAGCCCCTGCTGCGCCGGCTGCGCAACGACATGGCCGCCGCCGGCCTCACCGTCGAGTCCGCCAAGGGCGAGTGCAACCCCGGCCAGCACGAGATCGCCTTCCGCTACGACGAGGCCCTGCGCACCTGCGACCAGCACGCCCTGTACAAGACAGGTGCCAAGGAGATCGCCGCCCAGGAGGGCGTCTCGATCACCTTCATGGCCAAGTACAACGAGCGCGAGGGCAACTCCTGCCACATCCACCTCTCGCTCGCGGACGCCGACGGCGACAACGCGATGGCGCAGGCCGGCGACGGCGGGATGTCCGACGTCATGCGGCACTTCCTCGCCGGACAGCTCGCCGCCCTGCGCGACTTCTCCCTGCTCTACGCCCCCAACATCAACTCCTACAAGCGGTTCCAGCCCGGCTCCTTCGCCCCCACGGCCGTCGCCTGGGGCCACGACAACCGCACCTGCGCCCTGCGGGTGGTCGGCCACGGCCGCTCCCTGCGCTTCGAGAACCGCCTCCCGGGCGGAGACGTCAACCCGTACCTCGCCGTCGCCGGACTGGTCGCCGCCGGCCTGTACGGCATCGAGCAGCAGCTGGAACTCCCCGAGCCCTGCCCCGGCAACGCCTACACCGCCGACTTCGAGCACGTCCCGACCACCCTGCGCGAGGCCGCCGAACTCTGGGAGAACAGCCCGATCGCCAAGGCCGCCTTCGGCGACGAGGTCGTCGCGCACTACCGCAACATGGCACGCGTCGAACTGGAGGCCTTCGACGCCGCGGTCACCGACTGGGAGCTGCGCCGCTCCTTCGAACGCCTGTGAAAGGTCAACACGTGTCCGACCCGCACGAGCTGAAGGTCCTCAACCCCGCCACCGAGGAGGTCGTCGCCACCGTCCCCGCCGCCGACGCGGCCGAGGTGGACGCCGCGGTCGTACGGGCCTCGCGCGCCCAGGAGAAGTGGGCCGCCCTCCCGCCCGCCGACCGCGCCCGCCAGCTGCGCCGCTTCGCCGACGTGGTCGACTCCCACATCGACGAACTGGCCCGGCTGGAGGTCCGCGAGGCCGGCCACACCCTCGGCAACGCCCGCTGGGAGGCCGGCAACGCGCGCGACCTGCTGCTGTACGCGGCCGGCGGCGCCGAACGCCTGCTCGGCCGGCAGATCCCCGCACCCGGTGGCTGGGACGTCACGTTCCACGAACCCCTGGGCGTCGTGGGCGTGATCGCCCCCTGGAACTTCCCCATGCCGATCGCCGCCTGGGGTTCCTTCCCGGCCCTCGCCGCGGGCAACGCCGTCGTGCTCAAGCCCGCCGAGACCACCCCGCTGACGGCGCTGCGGCTGGCGGAACTCGCGCTGGAGGCGGGCCTGCCCGAAGGGGTGTTCCAGGTGCTCCCCGGCTACGGCCGCACCGCGGGCCGCGCGCTGGTCGACCACCCCGACGTCGCCAAGATCGTGTTCACCGGCTCCACCCGCACCGGCCGTGAGGTCATGGAGCGCTGCGCGAAGCTCGTCAAGCCGGTCACGCTGGAACTCGGCGGCAAGAGCCCCAACGTCGTCTTCGCCGACGCCGACCTCAAGTCCGCCCTCGACCCCTTCTCCTTCCTGGACAACTCCGGCCAGGACTGCTGCGCCCGCACCCGCATCCTCGTCCAGGAGTCGGTGTACGACGAGGCCCGCGACTTCCTCGCCGACGCGCTGGCCGGCGTCGTGGTGGGCGACCCGGCGGACGAGAAGACCCAGATGGGCCCGCTGATCTCCGGTCAGCAGCTCGACCGCGTACGGTCGTACGTCCCCGAAGGCGCGCAGGCGCTGCGCGGCAGCGCCCCCGACGGACCCGGCTTCTGGTTCCCGCCGACCGTCCTGACGGGGGAGCGGCACGACAGCGCGGCGGCCCGCGAGGAGATCTTCGGCCCCGTCGCCGTCCTCCTCCCGTTCACCGACGAACAGGACGCGATCCGCCTCGCCAACGACACCCCCTACGGTCTCTCCGGCTCCATCTGGACCCGGGACATCGGCCGCGCCCTGCGCGTCTCCCAGGCCGTGCGCGCGGGCAACCTGTCCGTCAACTCCCACTCCAGCGTCCGCTACTGGACCCCGTTCGGCGGCTTCAAGCAGTCCGGCCTCGGCCGTGAGCTGGGCCCGGACGCCCTGACCGCCTTCACCGAAACCAAGAACGTCTTCATCAGCACGGAGGGCCCCGCACTGTGACCGACAACATCGTTTGCCGCCGCCTGGTCGGCCGTACCGCCGTCGTCACCGGAGCCGGCAGCGGCATCGGCCTCGCCGCCGCCCGCCGCCTCGCCTCCGAGGGCGCGCACGTGGTCTGCGGCGACGTCGACGAGGCCCGCGGCAAGGCCGCCGCCGACGAGGTCGGCGGGACCTTCGTCAAGGTCGACGTCACCGACCCCGAGCAGGTCGAGGCGCTGTTCAAGACCGCCTTCGACACCTACGGCAGCGTCGACGTCGCCTTCAACAACGCGGGCATCTCCCCGCCCGACGACGACTCCATCCTGGAGACCGGCCTGGAGGCCTGGAAGCGGGTCCAGGAGGTCAACCTCACCTCGGTCTACCTGTGCTGCAAGGCCGCCATCCCGTACATGCGCCGCCAGGGCCGGGGCTCCATCATCAACACGGCGTCCTTCGTGGCCCGGATGGGCGCGGCGACCTCGCAGATCTCCTACACGGCCTCCAAGGGCGGCGTGCTCGCCATGTCCCGTGAACTGGGCGTGCAGTTCGCCCGCGAGGGCATCCGGGTCAACGCGCTCTGCCCGGGCCCGGTGAACACCCCGCTCCTGCAGGAGCTGTTCGCCAAGGACCCGGAGCGGGCCGCCCGCCGCCTCGTCCACATCCCCGTCGGCCGGTTCGCCGAGGCCGAGGAGATCGCCGCCGCCGTCGCCTTCCTGGCCAGCGACGACTCCTCCTTCGTCAACGCCACCGACTTCCTGGTGGACGGCGGGATCTCGGGCGCGTACGTCACGCCCCTGTAGGAACAAAGGTGTACGGCCCGCGCGCATGCGACAGCATCCCGCGCGGCCCCGGCAGCGGCCGCCGCCCCGGCGGCCGCGCCCACCGCACGACCCTCAGAGGAAGGTCTGCCCCTCACCCCGATAGGTGGGCACGGTCGCCGTCACCGCGTCCCCCTCGATCAGGTGCAGCACGTCGAACCGCTCGCACAGCTCGCCCGCCTTGGCGTGCCGGAACCACACCTTGTCGCCGATGAGCAGATCGTCGGCGGGCGAGCCCAGCAGCGGTGTCTGCACCTCGCCGGGGCCCTCCTGCGGGTCGTACCTGAGCCCCTCCGGCAGGTACGGCACCGGCAGCCGGTCGGGACCGGCCGCGCCGGAGGCCGGATAGCCGCCGCCGAGCACGGTCACGACACCCACGCCCGGCCGCCGCACGACGGGCTGGGCGAACAGGGCGGCCGGACGGCCGCTGAAGGACGTGTAGTTGTCGAAGAGCCGCGGCACGTACAGACCGGACCCCGCCGCGATCTCCGTCACCGCGTCCTCGGCGGCGGTGTGCTGCACACTGCCCGTGCCACCGCCGTTGACGAACTCCAGGTCGGGCGCCACCGCCCGCACCGCCCGCACCACGGCGGCGCGCCGCTCGACCAGCTCACGCTTCGCGGTCGCCTGCATCAGCCGGATCGCCCGCGACCGCAGCGGCCGTCCCGCCACCGAGTCCCCGACCCCGGCGATGTGCCCCTCGTACGCCATGACGCCCACCAGCCTGAAGCCCGGCCGCCGGGCCACCGCCCGGGCCAGCTCGGCGAGCTGGGCGGGTGAGCGCAGCGGCGAACGCAGTGCCCCGACCCGGACCCGGCCGCCAAGCAGCTTCAGCGAGGTGTCCAACTCCAGGCAGACCCGGACCACTTCACGCCCGCCGTCACGGGCCGCGTCGATGAGGTCGAGGTGGGCGACGTCGTCGATCATCACGGTGACGGCACCCGCGAGCTTGGGATCGGCGGCCAGCTCCGCGAAACCGGACCGGTCCGCGGACGGATAGGCCAGCAGGACGTCGTCGAACCCGGAACGCGCGAGCCACAGCGACTCGGCGAGGGTGAACGACATGATGCCCTGGAATCCGTCCCTGGCCAGGACACGTTCCAGCAGGGCCCGGCAGCGAACGGACTTGCTCGCGACCCGGACCGGCTTTCCGGCGGCACGGCGGACCAGATCGTCCGCGTTGGCGTCGAAGGCGTCCAGATCCACGATCGCCACAGGGGCGTCGAGATGGGCGGTGGCCCGGTCGTAACGGGCCCGATCAGCGGCAGGCGCAGTCATGACGGAAGCCTGCCAGACAGGATTACCGCAGGGTAGGGGGACGTTCCGGGCAGATGCCCCGGGCTCGTGGACTGGTTCTCCTTCTCTCCCGGACAACCCGTAGAGTGACGCGCACGTACGGCGGAACGTGCCCGGCCACTTCACCTGAACCGGGATGCCGGTCCAGCCGTACGGGTATGCGTGCCCGGACGGAGGCTCCGCACCGGGCGCGGCCGAGGAGCGAGACGGCCCGTGTACGAGGAAACGGCCCGGGCACGAGGAAACGGGGGGTGCATGAGCACGGAAGCGCGCCGCGCCCCCGTACCGCCACGCCCGACGAATCCGCCTCCCGGCCCCACCCCCGAACCCCCGTCACCGGCCACGCACGCAGCGGCACCGACGGCCGGACCTTCGGCACCGACGGGCGCCCGCGAACCGGCCGGGTACCGGACCACTTCCGCCGGGCCTTCGCCGGTCCCGGCCGCACCGGGCTCCGAGGATCTCGACGAGGAGCCCTCCGTCTTCGCACCCCGCGCCGCGCGGAGCATGCCTGCGCGGACGCGGGGGGAGGAACGGCCCGACCGCCCGGCACAGGCTTCCGGCGCGGGCCCCGCCCGGTTCGCCGGCTTCCGGCCCACCGCCGTACCCGAGGCCCCCGGCCCGGTGAGCCCGCCGCCGCCCCCCGCCTCGGCCCGCTTCCCCGACGCCCCGCCGAGCGCGGGCCGGCTCCCCGACACGGCACCGAGCACGGGCCGCAAGGCACGCGCCGAACGGGCCGCCACCACCATGCCGCCCCGCCCGGGAGCACCTGCGGAGTCCCTGACGGAGACGACGACCCGGCTCCGCCCGATCCGCCCGCCGGCGGACGAGCCACAGCGCCCCGGCCCTGCGGTCGTGCCGCTCGCCGGCCGCCCGGGAGAGTCCGCACCCGGCGGCCGTCCCGGTTCGCCGTCCGCCGGTCGTCCGGCGGAGTCTGCTCCGGGTGGTGCGGCTTCCGCGTCCGCGCCGTTCGCCGGTGGCCCGGGTGGGTCCGTTGCCGGCCGTGCGGGTTCCGCGTCCGCGCCGTTCGCCGGTGGCCCGGGTGGGTCCGTTGCCGGCCGTGCGGGTTCCGCGTCCGCGCCGTTCGCCGGTGGCCCGGATGGGTCCGCTCCCGGCCGTCCGGGTTCCGCGGCCACGCCGTCCGCGGGGCGTCCGGAGGGGGCCGCTCCCGGTCGTGCCGATTCCGCGTCCGCGCCGCCGTACACAAGCACCCCGCCCCGCCGCCCCGCAGCGCCCGCGGAGTCCTTCTCGGAGACGACGGCCCCGCTGCGGCCGATCCGCCCGGCGGCGGCCGAGCCGCAGCGCCCCGGCCCTGCGTCCGCGCCGTTCGCCGGTCGTCCGGGGGAGTCCGTACCCGGTGGCCGCCCCGGTTCTGCGTCCGCGCCGTCTGCCCGTCGTCCGGCGGAGTCTGCTCCGGGTGGTGCGGGTCATGCGTCCGCGCCGTCCGCGGGTCGTCCGGGCGCGTCTGCTCCGGGTGGTGCGGCTTCCGCGTCCGCGCCGTTCGCCGGTGGCCCGGGTGGGTCCGTTGCCGGCCGTGCGGCTTCCGCGGCCACGCCGTCCACGGGTCGTCCGGAGGGAGCCGCTCCCGGTCGTCCGGATTCCGTGGCAAAGCAGACCGCCGGTCGTGCGGCCTCCGCGCAGGCCCCTGCCGGCGACCGCCCGGCCTCCCCGTTGCCGCCCCCCAGGCCCCCGGCGCGTGACCTCCGGGGTGCCTGGAGCCCGAGCGATCCCGCGCACCCGGTGAGCCCTGCTCCGGCCTCGCCGGACCCGGCGCTCTCGTGGAGTGCCGGGGCCGCCGCTCGGCCCGTCGTGTCGTTCGGGGAGCCCGAGGGGTACGACGAGCGGGTGCGGGCGCGGCCGCTGGGCGGGCGAGTAGGTCCCCGGACCGCCGCCGCAGCAGCCTGCCTGGTCCTCGGACTCGGCCTCATCGGCGGTGCCGTGACCGGGAGTTGGCTCACCGGAGACGGCGGAGACGGCCCGGCCGGGAACGGTTTCACCGCGGCCGCGACGCTGTGGCACAGCGTGCCCGTCGACCGGCTCTTCCCGACCACCCTCCAGGGCACCGGTGCCGGCCCCGGCGGTGCCGACCGGACCTGGACGCGGATCGCCGTCGCCCCGGACACCAAGTGCGCCGACGCCTTCGACCCGCTGCTGCACAAGGCGCTCGCCCCCGTCGGCTGCCAGCGGCTGCTGCGCGCCACCTACACCGACGCCACCCAGACCTACGTCACCACCGTCGGCCTGCTCTTCACCAAGGGCGACTCCGCCGCCATGTCCTCGCTCGCCGCCCGCTTCCGCGACGAGCACCTGGACCGCCGCGGCGACCTGATGCCCCGGCCGTACGCCGCCAAGGGCACCGCCGCGGCCGGCTTCGGCGACAAGCAGCGCGCCAGCTGGACCCTCTCCGTCCTCACCGACGCCCCCGTCGTCGCCTATTCGGTCTCCGGCTGGGCGGACGGGCGCACCGTCGACTCGCCCCAGCCCGCCGCGGACGCCCTCCGTACGGGCGCCACCTCGGCACCCGCCCAGGCCGGTCTCGGCAACGAGGCACAGGGCCTGGCCGACCGCGTCGAACGGCGACTGCGCCAGACCGTCAGCTCGGCCACGGAGAAACCCTCATGAGGCGAACGACGCGCGGCCGGCGCCGCGTGCGAACGACCGGGTCGGCGGTGAGCCTCCTGCTCGCCGGCTCCCTCGTCCTGCTGCCGTCCGCCGCGGCCCACGCCGACAGCATCCGCGCCCAGCAGTGGGGCCTGTCCGCCCTCCACCTCGACGAGGCCTGGCGCACCACCAAGGGGCAGGGCGTCACCGTCGCCGTCCTGGACACCGGAGTCGAGGCCGACCACCCGGACCTGGCCGGCAACGTCCTGTCCACCAAGGACATGATCGACTTCGGTGCCGGGCCCGGCGACCGGGCCTGGGCCCGGCACGGCACGGCCATGGCCGGCATCATCGCCGGGCACGGCCACGGGCCAGGCGGCACCGAGGGCGTCGTGGGCGTCGCTCCCGAGGCGAAGATCCTGCCCGTGCGGGTCATCCTCGAGGACGGCGACCCCGCCCGCGCCAAGGCCCGCACCACCCGCGGCAACGCCCTCGCCGACGGCATCCGCTGGGCCGCCGACCACGGCGCCGACGTCATCAACCTCTCCCTGGGCGACGACTCCAACTCCGCCCACCCGGAGCCCAGCGAGGACGAGGCCGTGCAGTACGCCCTGAAGAAGGGCGTGGTCGTCGTGGCCTCCGCGGGCAACGGCGGAGACAAGGGTGACCACGTCTCCTACCCGGCCGCCTACCCGGGCGTCATCGCCGCCACGGCCGTGGACAAGTACGGCACGCGCGCCTCCTTCTCCACCCGCCGCTGGTACGCAGCGGTCAGCGCGCCCGGCGTGAACGTCGTGATCGCCGACCCCGACCACAAGTACTACGAGGGCTGGGGCACCTCGGCCGCCTCCGCCTTCGTCTCGGGCGCCGCGGCCCTGATCAAGGCGGCCCACCCCACCCTGACCCCGGCCCAGATCAAGAAGCTCCTCGAGGACACGGCCCGCGACGCTCCGGTGGGCGGCCGCGACGACTCCCGGGGCTTCGGCATGATCGACCCCGCGGCAGCCCTCAAGGCAGCGGCCAGGCTCAAGCCGAAGGGCCTGCGCCCGGCGTCGTACGACAAGAAGTACTTCGGCCCCGGCCCGGACACCCCCCGGTCCACCACGTCCGTCTCCGACTGGGCGGGCCCCCTGGCAGGCAGCATCGGCGGAGTCCTGCTGGTGGCGGCCGTGGTCCTGTGGAGGAACCGCAGGACGACGTCCTAGGACGCGGCGAACGAGGACACCGCAGCCTTCGCGGCGGCCTCCACCAACACGATCCCCTTCGCCTGGCTCATCGTCCCCCTGGACAACACGGCGACCAGGTAGTCGGAGCCGTCCACCGTCACCCGCCCGATGCTGTTGACGTCCCACAGCCCGGTCGTACTACGCGCCAGCCACCCGTTCTTCAAAGCCCACGAAGACCCCACGGCGGCAGCCGACACTCCCCACTGCTGATCGGCCTCCACCCCCTTCATCAGCCCCTGCACATAGGTCCGCGAGGCCGCGCTGAGCGCCGACTCCTCCCCGAACACCTGCTGAAGCAGCACCAGTTGATCGGCCGCCGTGGTCTGGGTCAGCCCCCACAGCTCGCCGTCACCACCCGAGGTCGCCGACAGCCCGAACCGCTCGTTCGCCGCGTCCAACCCCCCGGCCCGCCCGATCGTGCGCCACAGGGCCGTCGCGGACGCGTTGTCGCTGTTCTCGATCATCTTCGTGGCGTACGCCTTCTCGGAGGCGGTGAGGTGCCGCCCGGCATCCTGCGCCTGCAGCAGCAGCGCCGCCAGGATGTCGACCTTGACGATGCTCGCCGTGTCGAAGGCGGCCTCGCCGTACCCGGCACTCTCCCCGGAGTCCAGTTCCAGCACCGCCGCCGACACCTCCGCGCCGGACGGCACGCTCACCGCGGCCAAGGCCCTGGACAGCGCCGCCTTCCGGTCGACGGCCGACGGCGAAGTCGTGGGTTCCACCGATGCCTCCTCGCCCGCCGTGGCCGAGGAGGAGGCCGACGGCGACCCCGCCGACGATACGGCCCCGGCACCGGAGTGCGCCCGCGCCTTCACATAGACCGTGCCGCCCGCCGTGACCCCGCCGACGGCGACCACGGCGAGTGCCGTGAAGAGAAGCGGGCGGCGGGAGCGGCGCGCACGGCGGCGGCGACTGGCTCTGGGGGACTCCATGCCCGCGATGCTCGGGGCGCGGACTGTGCGCTCCGTTGGACGGACCTTGGATCTGCCTCAGGGAATGCTGAGATTCCTGTGAGGCCGGTGCCGGCCCGGCTTCCGGCCCCGCACAAGCCCGGCAGCTTCCCCCCTATAGGGTCGGTGACCGTGGCGAACAAGAACATTCCCGACCCCGGCTTCTCCGACGACGACGGCTCCGCCGACCCCCGGCTGAGCGCCGCGCTCGCGGCCTGGGCCGAGGACCGCACCGCCGTCGGCCCCGTCCTGGAGGCGCTCAGGGGCGCCCGGCTGCTCGTGCCCGTGGTGGCCGTGCTCGGCGAGGTCGAGGAGGACGAGAACGGGCTGCGCCGCGAGAAGACCAGCGACATGGCCGTACCCACGCTGAAGGCCGCCGGCCGCACCGCCCTGCCCGCGTTCACCTCCACCGACTCCCTGGCCCGCTGGGACCCGGCGGCCCGCCCGGTCGCCGTACCCCTGCACCAGGCGCTGCAGGCCGCCGCGCACGAGAAGGCGGACACGGTCGTCCTGGACCTGGCCGGACCGGTGCCGTTCGAACTGACAGGCCCCGCGCTGCTCGCCCTCGCCGAGGGCCGGACCAGCACCGACCCGCTCGCCGACCCGGCCGTCGTCGAGGCCGTCCGCGCGGCCGTGGCGGCGGAGCCCGCCGTGCTCCGCGCGCACCTGGGTCCCGGCCGGGCCGACGGCACCCTCGCCCTCGTCCTCGACCCGGCCGCCGCGCCCGCCGAGGCCGCCCGCGCGGTCGCCGAGCGGCTGGCCGCCGACGAAACACTGCGGGCCCGCCTGGTGCGCGGCCTCGACCTGGCACTGCTGCCGGCCGGGACCACCCCTCCGGGCGAGCCCTTGTTCGTGCGGGGATGATTCGCCGCACGCGATGAGTCTCCGTACGGGGTGAGTCCCCGTACGGAGATCGGTCGGTCGTGGCCGGTCTAGCCGTAGACCGGCCCGGTGTACTTCTCGCCCGGACCCTGGCCCGGCTCGTCCGGGACGATCGACGCCTCGCGGAACGCCAGCTGCAGCGACTTCAGGCCGTCGCGCAGCGGGGCCGCGTGGAAGGAGCTGATCTCGGTCGCGCTCGCGTCCAGCAGTCCGGCGAGACCGGTGATCAGCTTGCGGGCCTCGTCCAGGTCCTTGTACTTGTCGCCCTCCTCGCTCAGCCCGAGCTTCACGGCGGCGGCGCTCATCAGGTTGACGGCGACCGTCACGATCACCTCGACGGCGGGGACCTCGGCGATGTCCCGTGTCATCGCGTCGAAGTCGGTGTTCTCAGGAGGGGTCTCACTCATGCCTCACACGATAGGCGAGGGCGGGAGGGTGTCTTCATCAGCCCCACCCGGCCTCAATTAGCCCTTGTCAAGCGATCCTGCTAATCTGGTTGGCGACCGGCTGGACATGACTGTGTCCGGCCAACAAGTGGAGGCTCCGATCTCCCACCTGACCGTCCCGAGGGACGGCGGGTCATCCGGTCAGGCGGCCACCATCGTTCCGTACGGACGATGGAGTCGCCCGATGTGCGCCCCGCGGTCACCGCGGCGGTGCTCCGGTTGTCGTTGGAGCCCCGCCTGTGATCGGCCGGGGCATTTTTTGTGCTTCGGCGCGGTTAGGTCTAACGAAAAGAGACATACGCGGCTGTCCGCCAGACCGCCGTGTGGTGCTACCGAGGAGGATCCATCAGCGCCGAGCCCCGCATCAACGACCGGATTCGCGTTCCCGAGGTGCGACTTGTCGGTCCCAGTGGCGAGCAGGTGGGCATCGTCCCGCTGGCGAAGGCACTGGAGCTTGCGCAGGAGTACGACCTGGACCTGGTCGAGGTCGCGGCGAACGCCCGTCCGCCCGTCTGCAAGCTCATGGACTACGGGAAGTTCAAGTACGAGTCGGCCATGAAGGCCCGTGAGGCGCGCAAGAACCAGGCGCACACGGTCATCAAGGAGATGAAGCTCCGGCCGAAGATCGACCCGCACGACTATGACACCAAGAAGGGTCACGTCGTCCGGTTCCTCAAGCAGGGCGACAAGGTCAAGATCACGATCATGTTCCGTGGTCGCGAGCAGTCCCGGCCGGAGCTCGGCTACCGACTGCTGCAGCGGCTGGCGGAGGACGTCCAGGACCTCGGTTTCGTCGAGTCGAACCCGAAGCAGGACGGCCGCAACATGATCATGGTTCTCGGTCCGCACAAGAAGAAGACCGAGGCGATGGCCGAGGCGCGTCAGGCGCAGGAGGCCCGCAAGGCGGAGGCGAAGGCCAACCCGGGCCGCTCGCAGAACGCCGCGGACCTCGAGAACGCCGAGACCGCTGAGGCCGCTGAGGCCCCTGCCGAGGCTTCCGCCGAGGCGTGATCCCGGGGGCATGAGCCCCAAGGATGTAACCGATACAAGAGCGACGTTCCACCGTGCCCGGTTTCACGACCGGGCACCGGAACGCCACCGACGAGGAGAGAACGGCGCTATGCCGAAGAACAAGTCGCACAGCGGTGCCAGCAAGCGCTTCAAGGTCACCGGCTCCGGCAAGGTGCTCCGTGAGCGCGCCGGCAAGCGCCACCTGCTCGAGCACAAGTCGTCCCGCGTGACGCGTCGCCTCACCGGCAACGCCGAGATGGCCCCGGGCGACGCCGCGAAGATCAAGAAGCTTCTCGGCAAGTGACGTCGCGGCGCCGTCCGAGCGCCGTACGTCTGGACCGGGACCCAATCGTTTCCGGGTCGTGTGAGTACCCCCACGGCCCCGCTACAAGGAGTTAACAAGTGGCACGCGTCAAGCGGGCAGTCAACGCCCACAAGAAGCGCCGGGCGATCCTCGAGGCGGCCTCCGGCTACCGCGGTCAGCGTTCGCGCCTGTACCGCAAGGCCAAGGAGCAGGTCACCCACTCGCTGGTCTACAACTACAACGACCGCAAGAAGCGCAAGGGCGACTTCCGTCAGCTGTGGATCCAGCGCATCAACGCCGCTGCCCGCGCCAACGGCATCACGTACAACCGCTTCATCCAGGGTCTGAAGGCCGCGAACGTCGAGGTCGACCGCAAGATCCTGGCCGAGCTGGCCGTCAACGACGCGGGTGCCTTCGCCGCCCTCGTCGAGGTCGCCCAGAAGGCGCTGCCGGCGGACGTGAACGCCCCCAAGGCTGCGTGACGCCGCGTCGGCTCCAGGCCGCGTGACTGAAGGGACCCGCAGGCTGCGGAAGCCTGCGGGTCCGCTTGTGTTTCGAAGCAGAGGTGACTTTCATGCCCCCCGTCAGCCCCGAGCTGATCTCCCCCCGGTCCGCCCGTGTGAGCGCCGCGCGGCGGCTCGCCAAGCGGAACTTCCGGGGCAAGGACCGGCTGTTCCTCGCCGAGGGGCCGCAGTCCGTGCGGGAGGCCGCCGGGCACCGGGCCGGCGGGCAGGCGACCCTCGTCGAGCTGTTCGCCACCGTGGAGGCCGCGGAGCGGTACGCCGACATCATCGGAGAGGCCCGCGGCGCCGGTGCCCGGGTGCACCTCGCCTCCGAGGAGGTCATCGCCGACATCTCCACCACCGTCACCCCGCAGGGACTGGTCGGTGTCTGCCGGTTCCTGGACACCCCCTTCGAGGACGTTCTCGCCGCCCGGCCGAGGCTCGTCGCGGTACTCGCGAACGTCCGCGACCCGGGCAACGCAGGCACCGTGCTGCGCTGTGCCGACGCCGCCGGCGCCGAGGCGGTCGTCCTCACCGACGCCTCCGTCGACCTGTACAACCCCAAGGCCGTACGCGCCTCCGTGGGCTCCCTGTTCCATCTGCCGGTCGCCGTCGGCGTACCCGTCGAGCACGCCGTGGCGGGACTGAAGGACGCCGGCGTCCGGATCCTCGCCGCCGACGGAGCCGGTGACCGCGATCTGGACGAGGAACTGGACAAGGGCACGATGGGCGGACCCACGGCCTGGGTGTTCGGCAACGAGGCCTGGGGGCTCCCGGAGGAGACCCGAGACCTCGCCGACGCCGTCGTCCGCGTCCCCATCCACGGGAAGGCCGAGAGCCTGAACCTCGCGACGGCCGCCGCCGTATGTCTCTATGCGTCGGCCCGTGCACAGCGCGCCTCCGAAGGGTGCCGCTCCGTCACCGAGAGCTAGTAGGGTGGCCAGCTCGGGGCCCTGCGCCGTCTGAGAGGTGGGGTACGGGGATGAGTGTGGTCGGCACCAGCACTGCGCCGGACGGGCGGGACGTGCGCCGCACCCCCGCGCCCCGGCACGGTGCCTGCGCCGAGACCGACCTCGGCATCGACCCCGACCAGCTGCCCGACGGCCTGGTCGTCGCCGACGACGACGGCCGGGTGATCTGCTTCAACGCCGCCGCCGAACGCATCACCGCCGTCCGTGCCGCCGACGCCCTCGGGCAGCAGCTGGAGCGGGCCCTGCCCCTGGAGGACCTGGAGGGCAGGCGCTGGTGGCAGTTCACCGACCCCTACGGCGGTCTCGCCATCCGGGTACGGCAGCCCGAGCGCAACCTGCTGCTGCCCGGCGGGCGGGAGGTGCTGGTCTCGGCCCGGTACGTGCGCGCCGAACCCCTCGGAGCCGTCCACCGCGTCGTCGTCTGCCTGCGGGACACCGAGGCCCGCCGCCGCACCGAGCGCAGCCACGCCGAGCTGATCGCCACCGTCGCCCACGAACTGCGCTCCCCGCTGACCTCCGTCAAGGGCTTCACCGCCACGCTCCTCGCCAAGTGGGAACGCTTCACCGACGACCAGAAACGGCTGATGCTGGAGACCGTCGACGCCGACGCCGACCGCGTCACCCGGCTCATCGCCGAGCTGCTGGACATCTCCCGCATCGACAGCGGGCGGCTGGAGGTCAGGCGCCAGCCCGTGGACATAGGCGCGGCCGTCGGCCGGCACATCCAGGCCTACGTCGCCGCCGGGCAGCCCGCCGACCGCTTCCTGCTGCGCATC
Organism: Streptomyces sp. NPDC044064; assembly: GCF_056434245.1. Taxonomy (NCBI): domain Bacteria; kingdom Bacillati; phylum Actinomycetota; class Actinomycetes; order Kitasatosporales; family Streptomycetaceae; genus Streptomyces; species Streptomyces sp. NPDC044064. The sequence goes on along the minus strand of NZ_JBWKFN010000005.1, from coordinate 132,867 downwards.
GAGCAGCCGCTGCCCGCCCTGTGGGCCGACCCCGACAAGGTGGACCAGGTGCTCAGCAACCTGCTGGAAAATGCCGTGCGGCACGGCGAGGGAACCGTCACCATTGATGTCACGCCCTCGGCATCCCCGCGCGAAGGCGAGGAAACCGGCACGTCGGTCACGGTGAGCGACGAGGGGCCCGGCATCCCGGAGGAATCCATGAACCGCGTCTTCACCCGCTTCTGGCGGGGCAGCAAGCGCGGTGGCACGGGTCTGGGGCTGTACATCGTCAAGGGCATCGTCGAAGCCCACGGCGGCCTCATCACGGTCGGCCGCGCCACCGGCGGCGGCGCCGAGTTCCGATTTACGTTGCCCGTGGCAGCCCCGGCGTATCTCGCCTAGCGGCCCACGGGCCATTCGTCCACCCCCACCCCGTTAGACTCGGCCTTTGGCACCTTTGTGTCCTTCACGCGGCCCTCGCGAGTCGGTGACGGGGACCATCCGCCAGCCAATCGGAAGCACGGGAAAAGATGTCGGCACCCAATAAGTCGTACGACCCTGTCGAGGTCGAGGCGTTGAAACCGGAAGAGATCGAGCGCATGCGGGACGAGGCGCTCGCCGCCTTCGCCGCCGCGGACTCCCTCGACGCGCTCCACGAGGCCAAGGTCGCTCACACCGGCCCCGCCTCCCCGCTGGCCCTCGCCAACCGCGAGATCGGCGCCCTGCCCCCGCATGCCAAGGCCGAGGCCGGTAAACGCGTCGGCATGGCCCGCGGCGCCGTGAACAAGGCCCTCGCCGCCCGCCAGGGCGAGCTGGAGGCCGAGCGCGACGCCCGTGTGCTGGTCGAGGAGGACGTGGATGTCACGCTCCCCTTCGACCGCGTCCCGGCCGGCGCCCGCCACCCCCTGACCACGCTCTCCGAGCGGATCGAGGACATCTTCGTGGCCATGGGCTACGAGGTCGCCGAGGGTCCGCAGGTCGAGGCCGAGTGGTTCAACTTCGACGCACTGAACATCGGCCCGGACCACCCGGCCCGCGGCGAGGCCGACACCTTCTTCGTGCAGGGTCCCGACGGCGGCTCCGAGTCCGGTGTCGTGCTGCGCACCCACACCTCGCCCGTCCAGATCCGCTCCCTGCTCGACCGCGAGCTGCCGGTCTACGTGATCTGTCCCGGCCGTGTGTACCGCACGGACGAGCTGGACGCCACGCACACCCCGGTCTTCCACCAGGTCGAGCTGCTCGCCGTGGACGAGGGCCTGACCATGGCCGACCTCAAGGGCACCCTGGACCACATGGTCCAGTCGCTGTTCGGCGAGGGCATGAAGACCCGGCTGCGGCCGAACTTCTTCCCGTTCACCGAGCCGAGCGCCGAGATGGACATGCTCTGCTACGTCTGCAAGGGCGAGTCCGTCGGCAACCCCGACCGGCCCTGCCGCACCTGCTCCAGCGAGGGCTGGATCGAGCTCGGCGGCTGCGGCATGGTCAACCCCAAGGTGCTGGCCGCCTGCGGCGTCGACCCGGAGAAGTACAGCGGGTTCGCCTTCGGGTTCGGCATCGAGCGGATGCTGATGTTCCGCCACAACGTCGAAGACATGCGAGACATGGTCGAGGGTGACGTCCGGTTCACCCGGCCGTTCGGGATGGAGATCTGATGCGGGTCCCGCTTTCTTGGCTGCGGGAGTACGTCGACCTGCCGGCGACTCAGACCGGTCGCGACGTCCAGGCCAAGCTCATCTCCGCAGGTCTCGAGGTCGAGACCGTCGAGCACCTCGGCGCCGACCTCAAGGGCCCGCTGGTCGTGGGCCAGGTGCTGACCATCGAGGAGCTGGAGGGCTTCAAGAAGCCGATCCGCTTCTGCACCGTCGACGTCGGCCGGGCCAACGGCACCGGCGAGCCCCAGGAGATCGTCTGCGGCGCCCGCAACTTCGCCGTCGGCGACAAGGTCGTCGTGGTCCTCCCCGGCGCCACGCTGCCGGGCGGCTTCTCGATCGCCGCCCGCAAGACCTACGGCAGGACGTCCCACGGCATGATCTGCTCCGGCGAGGAGCTGGGCATGGGTGACGACGGCAGCCACGGCATCATCGTGCTGCCGCCGGAGACCGAGGTCGGCAAGGACGCCATCGAGCTGCTGGAACTGGTCGACGAGGTCCTCGACATCGCCGTCACCGCCAACCGCGGCGACTGCCTGTCCATCCGCGGCGTCGCCCGCGAGACCGCCATCGCCTACGGCCTGCCGCTGCGCGACCCGGCGCTGCTCGACGTCCCCGGCCCGAACGCGTTCGGCTACCCGGTGCAGGTTTCCGACCCGGCCGGCTGCGACCGCTTCACCGCCCGCACCGTCACCGGTCTGAGCCCCGAGGCCCGCTCCCCGATCTGGCTGCAGCGCCGGCTGCAGAAGGTCGGCATGCGTCCGATCTCGCTCGCCGTCGACGTCACGAACTACGTGATGATGGAGCTGGGCCAGCCGCTGCACGCCTACGACCGAAAGCTGGTCCAGGGCACGATCGGCGTGCGCCGGGCCGAGGAGGGCGAGAAGCTCGTCACCCTCGACGGCGTCGAGCGCAAGCTGCACGCCGAGGACCTCGTCATCATCGACGAGCGCGGCCCGATCGGCCTCGCCGGTGTCATGGGCGGCGCCAACACCGAGATCGCCGACCACGACGACCTTGAGAACGCCACGTCCGACGTGGTCGTGGAGGCGGCCCACTTCGACGCCGTCTCCATCGCGCGTACGGCCCGCCGCCACAAGCTGTCCTCGGAAGCCTCCCGCCGCTTCGAGCGGGGTGTCGACCCGCAGGCCGCCGCGGCCGCCGCGCAGCGGACCGTGGACCTGCTGGTGCTGCTCGCGGGCGGTACGGCCGAGGCCGGCGTCACCGAGGTCGTCGCGCCCTCCGCCCCGCACACGATCACCACCGCGGCGAACCACCCGGACAAGGTCGCGGGCGTGGACTACGGCCGCGAGACCGTCGTGCGCCGCCTGCAGGAGATCGGCTGCGACGTCTACGGGCAGGACGAGCTGATCGTCACCGTCCCGTCCTGGCGGCCCGACCTCCTCGAGTCGAACGACCTGGCCGAAGAGGTCATCCGGCTGGAGGGCTACGAGAACCTGCCCTCCACGCTGCCCAAGCTCCCCTCGGGCCGCGGTCTGACCCACCGCCAGCGGCTGCACCGCCGGGCCGGCCGTGCGCTGGCCGGCGCGGGCTACGTCGAGGCGCCGAACTACCCGTTCGTCGGCGAGCAGGTCTTCGACCAGCTCGGCCTGGAGGCCGACGACCCGGCCCGCCGTGTCGTGAAGCTGGTCAACCCGCTCAACGACGAGGAGCCCGCGCTCCGTACGACCCTGCTGCCGGGCCTGCTGGGTGCCATGCGGCGCAACGCCGGCCGGGGCTCGCACGACCTGGCGCTCTTCGAGACGGGCCTGGTCTTCCGGCCCCGCGAGGAGCGGCGCGTCGCCGGGCACCTGTCCGTGGACCGGCGGCCCACCGCCGAGGAGATCGCGGAGCTGAACGCCGCGCTGCCCGACCAGCCGCGGCACGTGGCCGTCGTCCTGACGGGCGCTCGCGAGCAGGCCGGCTGGTGGGGCGGCGGCCGTCCGGCCGGCTGGGCCGACGCGGTCGAGGCGGCGCGCGCCGTCGCGCGTGAGGCCGGTGCGGAGCTGGTCGTGCGCAAGGGGCAGTACGGTCCCTGGCACCCCGGCCGCTGCGCCGAGCTGGTCGTCGTCGCCGACGGCACGGAGCAGGTCGTGGGCCACGCGGGTGAGCTGCACCCGCGGGTCACCAAGGCGCTGAGCCTGCCCGAGCGCACCTGCGCGATGGAGCTGAACCTGGACGCGCTGGAGGCGGCGGGCGACGGTGTCCCGCAGGCGCCGTCCATCTCGTCCTTCCCGGTCGCCACGCAGGACGTAGCCCTCGTGGTCGACGGGCCGGTGCCGGCCGCGGAGGTCGAGGCCGCGCTGCGTTCGGGTGCGGGTGAGCTGCTGGAGTCCATTCGGCTGTTCGACGTGTACGAGAACGCCGAGCAGCTCGGTGAGGGGAAGAAGTCCCTCGCCTATGCGCTGCGGTTCCGTGCCGGGGACCGGACGCTGACCGTGGACGAGGCATCTGCTGCCCGGGATGCGGCCGTTGCCCTGGCGGGCGAGCGGACCGGGGCTGTGCTCCGGGGCTGAATCACCGTACGAGGTTCTGATGCCGGCCGGCCGCAGGTTGTCTGCGGCCGGCCGCGCTCATGGGGCTGGTGACCATGCCGTTGACCGCATAAATGCAGGTTGACTGGGGTGAGGTCACTCGTTTGAGTGGGAATCGGGAGGGATCAGGTCCTTCCGGGCCACCCATCTCGACAGAATCGGACCGGCCTTTCGGGGTCGGTCCGTCTGCTCTGTCAGGGCCCACATGGGGGACCAGAGGCATGATCCGTATCAAGGCACGGGCACCCACCGCGCGGGGAGCCGTACTGCCCACGGTCTGGGGAGCCGTGGCGGTCACGTACAAGTTCGGCTGCCCGCTCGCCCAGCAGAACGGTCTCGGCGCGCGCATCGTCACCAGCGCCGTGTTCTTCGCCGTCGGCACCGCACTGATATTCCATGTCCGGCATGCGCTGCTGCGCGAACTGAGGCAGGCCCGCCGGGTCGCCGGCGCCGCCCAGAGCGTGCTGCTACGGCCCCTGCCGCCCCGCCTCGACGGGCTGAACCTGGCGGCGGCCCAACTGTCCGCCGACCGCGGCGCGGCCATCGGCGGTGATCTGTACGAGGCCGTCGCCACCGAGTACGGAGTCCGTGTGGTCATGGGTGACGTACGAGGTCATGGGCTCGCCGCTCTCGGGACCGTCGCCGCCGTCCTCGGCAGCTTCCGTGAGGCCGCCCATGACGAGGCCGAACTCGGCCATGTGCTGCGGCGGCTGGAGCGGGCGCACGCCCGTCACCTGCGGGAGCGGGCCCGTGCCGACCACCCGGCGAACGGGCAGGACCCCGGCCCGCCGGTCGCCGAGGAGTTCGTCACCGTGCTGCTCCTGGAGATCGCCAGGGACGGTGAGGTGCGTGCCCTCAACTGCGGTCACCCGTGGCCGTACCTGCTCAGCGGCACCCGGGTGGAGCCCCTCACGGGCGCCGACCCGCTCCCGCCCCTGGGCCCGTTTCCGCTCCCCGCCGAGTTGGCGGCAGCCTCGTGCGGCCGTCTGCTCCCGGGCGAGTCCCTGGTCCTCTTCACGGACGGAGCGGAGGACGCCAGAGACGCCCGCGGCCGGTTCTTCTCGCTGCCGACCGTGCTGCGCGAGGTCGTGTGCGATCAACCGGTGACGCCCCAGACAGTCCTGCGCACGGTGTTCACGGCCCTCCTGCAGCACACGGCCGGCCGACCCGCGGACGATGTGGCGGTACTGGTCCTGCGGAACGACCGAAGGAAGTTCGAACTGTCCGGACGAGGCACCGCCAGAGGCCAAGCCGCCGCTTTCTGAGGGGGAGCCGGCGGCTTGGCCGGCCTCTTGCGAGGACTCCCAGTCAACCGGCAGAACACGCTCTGCGACAGCGTGCACACACTGCGGATGCGCGCACTCCGTTCACACCCCGTGTGAAAGCGGACGCACTACGCTGACGGCACCAGGCCACTCGGGGGGCAATTCATGCAGCCCAACACTCTGCTCGACGCGATCCTGGACGAGGCGGGGATCTCGCACGCCGGTCTCGCCGCCCACGTCAACCAGGCGGGCCGCCGAAGGGGCCTCGCGCTCCGGTACGAACACACCGCTGTGGCGCGGTGGTTGAAGGGGCAGCGGCCGCGCGGCCAGGTGCCCGACCTGATCTGCGAGGTGCTCGCCGGACGGCTGCACCGGCCGGTCACCCTGGACGACATCGGTCTCGGGGTCCCCGGCGAGCCCAGCGCCCCGCACACCGGCTCGCTCTCCGGCTTCGTGGAGCGCGCCACCGCCCTGTGGCGCTCCGACGAACAGCAGCGCCCGCATGTGCTCGGCGCTCCCGCGGTCACCGGTACCCCGGCGGTCATGCCGGTGTGGGAGTGGGAGAACCCGCCCGAGGACGTGGACGTCTCCCGGGGCGGCCGGCACCGGGTCACCGCGGCCGACATCGAGATGCTGCGCGCCGCCCGCACCCACTACGAGCAGATGTACCGCAAGGCCGGCGGCATGGCGACCCGTACCCGCATCGTCGGGTTCCTCAACGCCGAGGCGGCTCCGCTGCTGCGCGGCAGCTACACGGACGCCACCGGCCGCCAACTGCACCGGGCCACCGGCGGATTGGTGGCGATCGCGGGCATCTGCGCCTACGACTCCGACGCGCACGGTCTCGCCCAGCGCTACTTCCACCAGGCGCTCAGGCTGGCAAAGGCCAGCGGGGACCGCGGACTCGGTGCGTACGTGATCGCACTGCTCGTCAACCAGGCCCTGTTCATGAAGGAGTACCGGCAGGCCGTCGCGTTCGCCGAGGCCGCGCTGCGCGCCGCGGGCAAGCACATCACCCCGGCGCTCGCCTCCGACCTCTACGCGATGCAGGCCAAGGCGTACGCCCACCTCGGCGACGGCAGCAGCGCCCTGTCCTGCATCCGCCGGGCCGAGACGGCCGCCGACCGCATCCGGCGCGGGTACGAGCCCGACGAGACCGGCTATGTCCAGCCCGGCCTGGTCAACGTCCAGGTGGCGGAGGCGCTGCTCAGCCTCGGTGAACTCGCCGCCGCGCGGGAGCACGCGGCGGCCGCGGTCGACAACCCCGCCCACGACCGGGGCCGGGTGCACCGGCTCGCCATGCTCAGCACGATCGAACTGCGCCAGGGCAACGCCGACAAGGCGGTGGTCACCGCCGTGCAGATGGCCGAGCAGGCCCGCGGGATGGAGTCCCAGCGGCTGCGCGACAGACTCCGCGCGGTACGCGAGCACCTGGTGAACTGCGGCTCGGCCGGAACCGCCGAGGCCGCCGAACTCATCGACGGCGCACTGCGCGTACCGCTGTAGCCCCGGGCCGGGGTCTGCGCTGTAGGCCTGGAGAGTCCCTGCTGCGATATTGCCACTTACTCGTCGGAAGGTGGCAGAACCGTGCAGTGGACGAAACAGAACGAACAAACTGTGTATGAAAACCGCTGGTTCAGCGTCAACCTCGCAGATGTCGAGCTGCCGGACGGCCGGCACCTCGACCACTTCCTGATCCGGCTGCGGCCGGTCGCCGTCGCCACGGTGGTCAACCGGGCCAACGAAGTCCTGCTCCTGTGGCGCCACCGGTTCATCACCGACAGCTGGGGCTGGGAACTGGCCGCGGGTGTGGTGGAGGACGGCGAGGACATCGCGAGCGCGGCCGCCAGGGAACTGGAGGAGGAGACGGGCTGGCGGCCGGGGCCCCTGTACCACCTGATGAGCGTGGAGCCGTCCAACGGCCTCACCGACGCCCGGCACCACATCTACTGGTCCGACCGGGCCGAGTACGTCGGGCACCCCGTGGACGACTTCGAGTCGGACCGCCGGGAATGGGTCCCTCTCAAAGTCGTCCCCGACCTGATCGCCCGAGGGGAGGTCCCGGCCGCCAACATGGCGGCCGCGTTACTCCTGCTGCATCACATGAGGCTCGCGGATGGTTAGTGGGCCAGCGTCTGCCAGACCGTCACGACCAGCGCTCCCAGAGCCGTGAGCGCGGCCACCGAGGGCAGCGGCCAGCGTGCGTGTTCCAGCGAACTCATGCGCGTGTGCAGCTCGTCCAGTTCCTTGGCGGTCTCCTCGGTGCGATGACTGAGCAGGGCGAGTCCTCCCTCGACTCGGGCGTACGCCACATCGAGGCGGCGCCGTAACTCTGCGAGTTCTCCATGGACCACGGGATGCTCCGGATCGGCGGTCACGGGTCCACTCCTTTCCGTAGTCGAATCTGGTTGTTCCGCATCCCTTGCATGCGCATGAGGAGTCAACTCGCCTGGTGGGCGAGTGGGGAGCGTGTGCGAAGGGCATATGCGTGCCCGGCGTGCACACGGCGTGTGAAACAGATGGGCCCGGCACCGAAATTGGTGCCGGGCCCACAGGTGTAGCGGACGGTAATCAGCCGTAGGTGTAGAAGCCCGAGCCGCTCTTACGGCCGAGCCGGCCCGCCTCGACCATGCGCTGGAGCAGCGGGGGAGCGGCGTACAGCGGCTCCTTGTACTCGGCGTACATCGAGTTGGCGATGGAGACGATGGTGTCCAGACCGATCAGGTCGGACAGCTTCAGCGGGCCCATCGGGTGGGCGCAGCCCATCTCCATGCCGTTGTCGATGTCCTCGCGGCTCGCGATGCCGGACTCGAACATCCGGATCGCGGACAGCAGGTAGGGCACCAGCAGCGCGTTCACGACGAAGCCGGAGCGGTCCTGGGCGCGGATGGCGTGCTTGCCGAGCACCTTCTCGGCGAAGAGCTGGGCGCGGCTGAGCGTGCCCTCGGAGGTGGTGAGCGCCGGGATCAGCTCGACCAGCTGCTGCACCGGGGCCGGGTTGAAGAAGTGGATGCCGACCACGTGGTCGGGGCGGGAGGTGGCGACCGCCAGCTTCACCAGCGGGATGGAGGACGTGTTGGAGGCCAGGATCGCGTCCGCGCGGGTCAGCACCTGGTCGAGCACCTGGAAGATCTCCGTCTTCACCTGCTCGTTCTCGACGACCGCCTCGATCACCAGATCGCGGTCGGCGAACTCGCCGAGGTCGGTGGTGAAGCTGAGGCGCGCCAGCGTGGCGTCCCGCTCCTCCTCGGTGATCTTGCCGCGCTCGGCGGCCTTGGTCAGGGAGTTGTACAGCCGGGTACGGCCGATCTCCAGGGCCTCGCCGGTGGTCTCGGCGACCTTCACGTCCAGTCCCGCGCGGGCGCACACCTCGGCGATGCCCGCGCCCATCTGGCCGCAGCCCACGACTCCGACGCGCGCAATGTCTCCCGATGGGAAGTCCGTCACATCGACCCCTTCGCTGGTTTCCGGCTCTGGCAGACCTCCGGGTTCGGCGCCTGCTCCGATCGTGCACGTTACCGCCAAGTATCGATGATCGATCGTCCGGGTGGGGGCATCCTGGGGCGCGGAACGATCCGTCACTGCGCGGATCCGGAGCGTATGGGGGTGTGCAGATGGGGCGACTGACACGGCGCGCGTTCGCGTTGGCGGCGCTGTCGACGCTGGCGACGGCCCAGGGCTCGGCGGCGGCGCCGGAGCGGCCGGACCCGCGCTGGCCGTGGCCGCGCGCGGCCGCCGAGATGCGGGGCGTGTGGCTGGCGACCGTGTCCAACCGCGACTGGCCCTCGAAGTCCGGCCTCACGGCCGACGCACAGCGCGCGGAGCTGATCGCCCACCTGGACCGGGCGGTCCGGGACCGGCTCAACACGGTGATCCTCCAGGTGCGGCCCACGGCGGACGCCCTGTGGCCCTCGCCGTACGAGCCCTGGTCGGAGTACCTGACCGGCACCCAGGGCCGGAACCCGGGCTGGGACCCGCTGGGCACGGCCGTGCGGGAGGCGCACGCCCGCGGCCTGCAGCTGCACGCCTGGTTCAACCCGTACCGTGTCGCCAATCACACGGACCCGACCCGCCTGGCCGCCTCGCACCCGGCCCGCAGGCACCCGGACTGGGTGGTGCCCTACGGCGGGAAGCTCTACTACAACCCGGGCCTGCCCGAGGTGCGTGCCTTCGTGGAGCAGGCCATGCTCGACGCGGTCGTCAGGTACCCGGTGGACGCCGTCCACTTCGACGACTACTTCTACCCCTACCCGGTCGCCGGGCAGACCTTCGACGACGACGCCGCGTACGACCGGTACGGCGGCGACTTCGACACCCGGGCCGCCTGGCGCCGCGACAACATCGACAAGCTGGTGCGGGAGACGGCGGCGGCCGTCAAGCAGGTGCGGCCCGGCACCCGGTTCGGGATCAGCCCGTTCGGGGTGTGGCGCAACGCCACGACCGACTCACGGGGCTCGGACACCCGGGCGGGCGTGCAGACGTACGACGACCTGCACGCGGACACCCGCAAGTGGGTGCGCAACCACTGGATCGACTACATCGTCCCGCAGCTCTACTGGCACATCGGCTTCGCCGCCGCCGACTACGCGACGCTGGTCGACTGGTGGGCGCAGGCGGCCGAGGGGACCAGGACGCAGCTGTACATCGGGGAGGCGCTGTACAAGGCGGGGGCCGCGGGGCAGCCCTCGCAGTGGCAGGACCCGGTCGAGCTGTCCCGGCACCTCACGCTCGCCGCCGGGTACCCGCAGGTCCGCGGGCACGTGTTCTTCGCCGCCAAGGACGTGGCGGCGGATCCGGCCGGAGCGATGGCGCGGGTGGTCGCCGACCACTACGGGCAGCCGGCGAAGCCACCGCGCTGAGCTACGACGTTCGCATTTCCTTGTGCCGGATCTCGGTGTCGGGGCCGGGGGAGCAGATGCCCACGTGCCCGTCCTCGAAGCGGACGCGGTACGGTGGCTCGCCCTTCTGGCCCATCACTTCGACGATCTCGCCGATCTTGTCGTGTTCGCCGACCACCCTGCCGTGCTGGACAAGCTGGTCGCCGACGGTTGCGCGCATCAGGCTCTCCTCACGGTCATGACCGTTGGGTGACGGCGATGCAGACCAGCACGGCGACGGCGGTCAGTGGAGCGGCCGCCGTAAGGTGCTCGCCCAGCAGCAGCGCCGACCACACCAGTGTGAGCAGCGGTTGGGCCAACTGCAACTGGCTGGCCTTCGGGATCCCGATGGCCGCCATGCCCCGGTACCAGACGACCAGCCCGAGGAACTGCGACACCACCGAGACCCACACCAGACCCGTCAGCCCGTGCCAGGTGAGATGCACCGGCTCGTACGACAGCGCCAGCACGGCGGCCGGCAGGCTCAGCGGCAGGCACAGCACCAGCGCCCAGCCGATGACCTGCCAGCCGGGCATGACCCGGGCCAGCCGCCCGCCCTCGGTGTAGCCGGCCGCGCACACCAGCAGCGCGGCGAACAGGTAGCCGTCGGCCGCGGTGAGCGCGCCGCCGCTCTGGCCGACGGTGAAGGCGAGCACGGCCGCCGCGCCCGCCAGCGCCGCCAGCCAGAACCGCCGCGAGGGCCGGTGGCCCATGCGCAGCGCCGAGCAGGCGGCGGTGGTCAGCGGCAGCAGCCCCACCACGACGGCGGCGTGCGAGGTGGTCGAGGTCTGCAGCGCGAGCGTGGTCAGCAGCGGGAAGCCGAACACCACCCCGGCGGCGACGACCGCGAGGCCCGGCAGATGCCTGCGGTCGGGCAGCCGCACCCGCAGTACCAGCAGACACCCACCCGCGACCAGCGCCGCGAGGACGCCCCGCACCGCCACCAGGGACCAGGGGCCGAAGCTCTCCAGACCCCAGGCGGTGGACGGGAAGGTCAGGGAGAAGGCGGTCACGCCGAGGGCGGCCATCCCGATGCCGAAGGACCGGTGTTCGCGGGGAGCGGTGACCGCTATCGCCGTTGCGGTAGTAGCGCTACTCTGTGCTCTCATGCATGAGCGTAGCAGTGTCGGCGAACTGGCAGAACAGCTTCGAAGGGAGCTTGACCGCTACTCGCCGGGTGGAAAGCTCCCGTCGAGCAGGGCTCTGGTCGAGCGGTTCCGGGTGAGCCCGGTGACCGTCTCCCGGGCCCTGGCCCAGCTGTCCGCCGAAGGCCTGGTGGTCACCCGGCCCGGCGCCGGCGCCTTCCGCGCAACACCGCACGCCGTCGCCGAGCCCGCCGGGGACACCTCCTGGCAGGAGGTCGCGCTGAGCGCCGACGGCATCGCCGAGCTCGTACCGCGCACGGTGGACGCCTCCGGGGTCACCGTCTCGCTCACCACCCCGCCCCCGGGCGTGCTGGAGTTCAACGGCGGCTATCCGCACCCCTCGCTGCAGCCCGAGCGGGCCATGGCCGCGGCCCTCGCCCGGGCCGGACGGCGGCCCGGCGCCTGGGGGAGACCGCCGCTGGACGGGCTGCCCGAACTGCGCGAGTGGTTCGCGCGCGGCATCGGCGGGGCGGTCACCGCGGCCGAGGTGCTGATCGCCGCGGGCGGCCAGGCCGCGCTGGCCACGGCCCTCAGGGCGCTGGCCCCGCCCGGCGCCCCGGTCCTCGTGGAGTCGCCCACCTACCCGGGCATGCTGGCCCTCGCCCGCGCCGCCGGACTGCGCCCGGTCCCGGTGCCGGTCGACCCCGACGGCGTGCGCCCCGACCTCCTCGCCGACGCCTTCCGGGCCACCGGCGCCCGGGTCTTCGTCTGCCAGCCCCTGTTCCAGAACCCGACCGGCGCGGTCCTGGCCCCCGACCGCCGGGCCGAGGTGCTGCGCATCGCCCGCGCCGCGGGCGCGTTCGTCATCGAGGACGACTTCGTACGACGTCTCGTGCACGCGGACTCCGGCCCGCTGCCCCGCACGCTGGCCGCCGACGACCCCGACGGCGTGGTCGTCCACGTCGGCTCACTGACCAAGGCGACCTCGCCCAGCTTCCGGGTTGCCGCGCTGGCCGCGCGCGGGCCCGTGCTGGAACGCCTGCGCGCGATCCAGGTCGTGGACAGCTTCTTCGTCCCCCGGCCGCTCCAGGAGGCCGCCCTGGAACTCGTCGGGTCCCCGGCCTGGCCCCGCCATCTGCGGGCCCTGTCGGCCGAGCTGAAGACCCGCCGCACCACCATGGCGACCGAACTGGCCCTCCATCTGCCCGAACTCGCCCTGCCCCACATCCCCTCCGGCGGCTACCACCTCTGGCTCCGTCTCCCCGACGGCGCGGGCGGCGCCTCCCGGGCCTTCGGCTCCGGGGGAGAGTCGGCCCTGACCGCGGCCGCTCTTCGCAACGGCGTCGCACTCACCCCCGGCCGCCCCTACTTCAGCGCCGAACCCCCGGCGGCCCACCTGCGTCTGAGCTTCGCGGCGGTGGCGGGGGTGGGGGAGATCACGGAAGGGATCCGGCGGCTGCGGGTGGCGTGCGACGAGGCGCTCTGAGGCAGGGCGTGCTCAGGCGGGAAGGCGGTCGTAGCGCCGGGCAAATCGATTCGACGCCGGTTGCCGGCCCTGTGAGGATCCCGGTATGAGCGACGCACCCGATCTTCCCGACGGCTACGAGTTCTCCGCCGACACCGCCCGTGTGGACGTCGACCGCGTCCACAGCTGGCTGTCGACCGACGCGTACTGGGCGATCGACCGCCCGCGGGAGAAGCACGAGCGCGCGATGGCGTCCTCGATCAACTTCGGGGTGTACGCGACGGCCTCCGGGGAGCAGGTGGCGTACGCGCGCGTGGTGACCGACGGGGCCCTGTTCGCCTGGCTCGCCGACGTGTACGTCGACCCTTCGGTGCGCGGCAAGGGCGTCGGCACGGCGTTCGTCGGCCGGATACGGGACCACCTGCGGCCCCTCGGGCTGCGGCGCATGCTGCTCGCCACGGAGGACGCCCAGGGGGTGTACGAGAAGGTGGGCTTCCGGCCGCTGGACCGCCCCGACCAGTGGATGGTCCACCTCTTCGGGTAAGCGGCCGCACACCCCGGGTAATGGGCCTTGACCTGCGTACACCCGAGGCTCACCATCACCGCATGCCACTTCGGGTCACGTTCGTCGCAGCCGCGCGCAGCTCCCCGCTGCTCGCGGAGCGCTTCGAGGACGACCGGCCGCTGGACCAGGCCGGCTGGGACGAGGTGCAGCGCATGGCCTGGGACCTGCTGCCGTTGCGGGCGGCCGACCTGCGTTACTGCTCCCCGACCCCGCGCAGCCGTGCCACCGGCGACGCCCTGGGGTACGCCCCCCTGGTCCAGCTCGCGCTGCGCGACTGCGACATGGGCCGCTGGCGTGGGCTGACGCTGGGCGAGGCGATGGCCCGCGAACCGGACGCCGTGGACGCCTGGCTCGCCGATCCGCGCTCCACCCCGCACGGCGGCGAGTCGCTGCTGGCCTTCATCTCCCGGGTCGCGAGCTGGCTCGACACGCGCCCGGTGGGCGACGGCGGCCGGATCGTCGCCGTCGCCGAGCCCTCGGTGATCCGCGCCGCCCTGGTGTACGCCCTGAAGGCGCCGCCCGCGACGTACTGGAACATCGACGTGCGCCCGCTGTCCACGTCCACGGTGACGGGCCGCTCGGGCCGCTGGAACCTCCGTCTGGACGGCGGGTCCGCTCAGCCCTCGAGCACGTAGTCGGTGGTCAGCAGCAGGTCCTTCGCCGGTCCGCCGACCCGCCACACCGAGCGCCAGTGGCCGGCGTCCGTGACCGTGAACTCGCCCCGGTAGAGGTCGGCCGCACAGGGGTGGCCCACGGCGTACCGTCCCGAGGTCAGGTCCAGGTCGTGGAAGGGCCGGCCGTCCGCGAAACGGACGTCGGCCGTCCCGGGCGAGGCCCCGGGCAGGAAGCGCAGCGTGCGCGTCGCGGGACGTGCCACGCCCTGCCAGGTGAAGGTCCCCGACTCCTCGTGCAGCAGTCCGCCGCCGTCGAGCGGGCTGAAGACGGTGAGTCCCTCGAACCGCCCTTCTTGCCCGCTCGCCAGATCGCGCACGGTCCGCTCCACCCGCCAGCGTCCGGCCAGGTGGGCCAGGACGTCGGCCACGGGCCAGAACCCGCCCATCATCACCCCTGTCCGTCCGCCCCATCGACGTGCATATCCCTTCCCTATCTTGCCGTTCGAAGTGCTGACCACTGTCCGATACTTCGAACTCGTAAGGCGGGCTCGGTCGAGACGGGCCGGGCCCACGACATCGACATCAGTGCGCGGCCGCCGCGTCACCCTGTACCTCGACGGGCAGCGGTGGGGCAGCTTCACCGACGACCGGCCGGCCGAGCCGTTCCGCCAGGTCGTCACCTGGGACGCGAGGACCGGTGAGCTGATCGTCAAGGTCGTCAACGCCCAGGCCTCCGCGGCACGTACGGCGCCTGCGCCTTCCCGGCGAACTCCGTCACCTTCCTGCGGATCGGGCCGAGGTGGCCACGGTGCCGCCCGCGGGCTGCTGTCCGAGCGGCAGCAGCCCGCGCTCGGCGAAGACCTTCTTCGCGGCGAAGGTCGCGTTCAGCGCCTTCGGCATGCCGCAGTAGACGGCGGAGTGCAGCAGTGCCTCGGTGATCTGCTCGGCCGTGAGGCCCACGTTGAGCGCCGCGTTCACATGCACGTCCAGCTGGGCCTCGCAGCCGCCGAGCGCGGTGAGCATGCCCAGGGTGACCAGCTGGCGGTCGCGCGGGGCGAGTCCGGGCCGGTCGTACATCTCCCCGAAGGCCCACGAGACGATCTGGTGCCCCAGCTCCGGGCTGATGTCGGCGAGCGAGTCGACGACCCGCTGCCCGGCCTCGCCGTCGACCTTCTTCAGGACTTCCAGGCCGTGCGCGAAACGCTCGTCACGGGTGGTGCTCTCGCTCATGTGAGGCCGTCCGTTCCCGGCTCCCGCTCGTGCAGCAGCCGTCGGTAGTGATCGATCTTGTCGTCCAGCGCGACCGCGTTGCGCCTCAGCGCGCGGATGCGGCCGGCCAGCTCGGCGCGGTGCTCGCGGAGCATCTCCAGCCGGTTCGCGACCGTCGCGTCCCCTTCCGCCCGCAGCCGGGCGAAGCGCTGCATGTCGGCGATCGACATGCCGGTCTCGCGCAGCCGGAGCAGGAACTCCAGCCAGGCCAGGTCGGCCGCCTGGTAGCGCCGCTGGTTGCCGGTGGTGCGGCCGACCCGCTCGATCAGGCCGGCCCTCTCGTAGTAGCGCAGCGTGTCGTGCGAGAGGCCGGTGCGTTCGACCACCTGGGCGATGGTCAACGAGGACTCCCGGTCCTGCGGGAGAGGCTGTCCGCTGGTCATGAACACAACCGTAGAACCTGGAGCGCGCTCCAGGTCAAGCGGGCCCGGGTCCGAGCCCGGTTCACCTTGAAAACACCATCCGGAAAGCGTTTGTTTTCCTTGGCTTCATGAAATTCACACGGTGTTTCCCGTATTCGGAGGAAGTCGCCTCACTTTTCGCTGAGCACACAACCAACAGGAAACGTGTCCCGTCTAAGACGGCGAATCGACGAGGCATACATTCCGTGGGGGAGCACCGAAAATGCATTGCAGCGCGCGGCGGCACCCGGACAGGAACAGGGCGTGAAAGAGATATCCCGGCCGAGGCGGGCCGCCGCACTGCTCGCCGCTGCCGTCACGGTCACGGCGTTCTGTGCCGCCGACGTCCTTGCCCGCAGCTACCCGTTCGGCCCCCGCACCCGCAGCGTCAACGACCTGGGCAACCAGTACGTGCCCTTCCACGCCCACCTGTGGGACCTGCTGCACGGCAGGGCCGACGGCGGCCTCCTCGTCAACTGGCAGTCCGGCTACGGCTCCAGCTTCCTGCCCGACATCGGCACCTATCTGGGCAGCCCGTTCGCGCTGCTCGTGGCCCTCTTCCCGCGGGACGAGATCGACCTCGCGGTATACGTCGTCACCGGACTGAAGACCGCGGCCGCGGCCGCCGCCATGGCCTGCCTGCTGCTCGCCCTGCGCCCCGGCCGCTGGTGGGCGGCCGGCCTGCTCGGCGCCTCCTACGCCCTGTGCGGCTGGAGCGTCGCCGACGCCTCCTACAACCCCATGTGGCTGGACGGCCTCGTCGCGCTGCCGCTGCTGTGCCTGGTCGGTGAGTGGGCCATCGCCGGGCGCCGCCGTCACCTGGGCGTCCTCGTCGTGGCCCTCGCCTGGACGGCCAACTTCTACACCGCCTACATGGCCACTGTCGGCGCAGGCCTTGTGCTGCTGCTCCGGCTGCTGCTCGCGGACCTGCCCCGGCGGCGGGCGCTCGCGGCGGCCGGCCGCGCCGTGCTCACCGTGGTCCTCGGCGTGGGCCTGGCCGCTCCGCTGGTGACGGTCGTCTACTTCGGCACCAAGCATGCCTACCCGGGCCGTGTCCGGCAGTTCGCCCCGGTGGCGAGCGAGGACGTGCTGGCCCGGCTGATGCCGGCGACGTACGGCTTCGGCTCCCCGGCCGTCTACGTGGGCATCACGGCCCTGCTGCTCGCCCTCGCGCTGCCGTTCCACCGCGCGGTCCCCGTCCGGGTGCGTGCGGGCTGGACGCTCCTCGTGCTCGCGGTGACCCTGTCACTGCAGTGGGCGCCGACCCACCTGGTCTGGCACGCCTTCGCCACCCCGCAGGGCAGCCCCTACCGCCAGGCCTTCGTGCTCTGCGGGCTGCTGGTCATCGCCGCCTGGCACGCGCTGTCGTACGGCCCGCCCGACCGGCGCGCGCTCACGGCGGCGGCCGGGCTGCTCGCCCTGATCGCCCTCGTGGCCGGCCGGAGCGACCTGGTGCGGGCCTTCGCCTGGCCGGTGCTGCTGCTCGCCACCGCCGGCGCGCTCGGCGGGCTGGCCCTGCTCGCCCGCGCGGACGCGGGCCGGCGCACCCGGCTGGCCGGCCTGGCCGTCGTCCTCCTGCTCGGTGCGCAGCTCGGCGAGACGGCCGCCACCTCCGCCGTGGCCACCCGGCTGCGCCTCGGACACCTGGACGACTACGCGCCCTGGGGGCAGCGGCAGCAGCGGCAGGCGGACGTCGTCGCGGGGGCCGAGGGCTGGCCCCGGTACCGGACCGACCCCGGCCGCGAGCAGACCGTCGGCAACGACCCGATGCTGGTGGGCGGCCAGGGGGCCCAGTACTACAGCAGCCTCACCTCCGACGTCCTCAGCCGTACGCTCACCGCGCTCGGCGACGGCTGGACCTCGCGCGGCCGCAGCGTGCAGAGCCTGGACAACGCCGTCACCGACGTGATCTTCTCGGTCGGCGCCCGGGTCCACTCGCCGCCGGACCCGCACCAGAAGCACGTGCCGCAGGACGGCGGCCGGGTGACCGTGACCCGGCGCGACGTGCCGCCGCTGGTGACCGTGCGGACCGCTCCCGACCGGGCCGCCTTCGGGCCGTCGCCGTACCGCAACCAGGAACTGCTGCTCGGCAGCCGCGTCTACACCGTGCCCCGGCTCGCCGTTCACGGCGACACCGGAAAGCCGGCCCGGGGAGGCCGGGTCGGTTCCGGCAACGCCGTGACGAGCCCGACGATCACGGCCCGCTGCCCGGCCGGGACGCAGGTGTACCTGTGGGCCCCGCACTACTCGGGCACGGCACGGCAGCACGGCGCCGGCACCGCCGCCCGCTTCCACTTCGAATACCCGCGCAACCGCGCGGCCATGGCGCCGCTCGGCCCGGCCCCGGCCTCCGGCCGGCTGCGCATCGAACTGACCCCGGAGCGGCCCGGCCGTATCCCGGGCGGTGCGATCGGCTGCCTGGACACCGCACGCCTGCGCACGGCGGCCGGCCGGCTGAAGGCCGCCGGCGCCACCGAGGTCACCGTCTCGGACGGCACGATCCGGGCCCGACTGCCCGCGGGCAGCAAGGGGATCGCGGTCGTCGCCGCGCCCCGGATCGCCGGCTGGCGGTGCGCCACCGGCGGCGGCGCGGCCCGGCCGGCGGGGGAGTACCACGGGCTGATCGCCGTCCCCCTGGACGGCATCGCCGGCATCGCCGGCACCTCGACCTTGCTGACCTGCACCTTCCACCCGCCCGGGCTGCGACTGGGCACGGCCGTCGGGGGCGCCTCGCTGCTCACGTTCGCCCTGCTCGGCACCTTCACCGCCGTGCGCCGCAGACGCGCCCCGGCACCGCCCACGACCACACCGCCACGCGAGCGCGTGACCACCGCCCTCTGACCGCGCCCCTGGGGGACCGCCATGCTGATATCGATCGTCGCGCCCTGCTACAACGAGGAAGACGTCCTCGAACGCTTCCACGAGGAGGTCCAGAAGATCGCGGACGAGCTGCTGCCGCTCGGCCACGACATGGAGTTCGTGTACGTCGACGACGGCAGCCGGGACCGCACGCTCGCCGTGCTGGGGCACCTCGCCGACCGCGACTCGCGGGTGCGGTACGTCTCCTTCAGCCGCAACTTCGGCAAGGAGGCGGCCCTGCTCGCGGGCCTCAGGCACGCCTCGGGCGACTCGGTCGTCGTCATGGACGCCGACCTCCAGCACCCGCCGGAGCTGATCAAGCGGATGGTGGAGCTGCGCGGCCAGGGCTACGACCAGGTCATCGCCAAACGCAGCCGCACCGGCGACCGCCTCACCCGCACCGTCACCGCCCGCCTCTACTACCGGCTCATCAACCGCATGGTCGACGTCGAACTCGTCGACGGCGTGGGCGACTTCCGTCTGCTGTCGCGCCGAGTGGTGGACGCGGTCCTGAACCTCACCGAGTACAACCGCTTCTCCAAGGGCCTGTTCGCCTGGGTCGGCTTCCCGAGCACCACCTTCGAGTACGAGAACGCGACACGTGACGCCGGCAGCAGCTCCTGGTCCTTCCGCAGCCTGCTCAACTACGGCCTCGACGGCCTGCTCTCCTTCAACAACCGGCCGCTGCGCGCCGCCCTCTGGCTCGGCATGGGCCTGCTGCTGTGCGCCGGGCTGTACACCGCCTGGATCGTGGGCGCCGCGCTCGTCAACGGCGTCCAGACGCCCGGCTATGTGACCATCATCACCGCCGTCACGGCCCTCGCCGGCGTGCAGATGGTCATGCTGGGAGTGATCGGGGAGTACACCGGCCGCATCTACTACGAGGTGAAGGGGCGCCCGCACTTCCTGGTGCAGGCGACCAATGTGGAACGGACGAAAGACCTCATTCCTTGAAACGACAGATCGTCACCTTTGCTGCGGTCGGTGTGGTCAACACCGCCACTTATTACTGTCTCTACCTGTTGTTCCTCACCTGGCTGCCCTACCTGGCCGCCCATATTCTCGCCTTTCTGCTCAGCATGATCGGTTCCTTTTTCCTCAATGCGCGCTTCACCTACCGGACGCGGCCCACCTGGCGGAAATTCCTGCTGTTCCCGCTGACCAACGTCACCAATTTCCTGATCACGACCGCCGGGGTGTACGTGATCGTGGACGTCCTGCACGCCGGCAGCCGCTTCGCCCCGCTGCTCGCCTCCGCGGCGGCCATCCCGGTCACGTTCGTCGTGTCCCGCTGGGTGATGCTCCCCCGGTCGATTGCATAAACGTGCATCGATACGTATAGTCATGCCATCCAGAGGAGGGTGGACATGGCGGTACGTGCGGCGGTGGCCGGAGCGAGCGGATACGCGGGCGGAGAGGTCCTGCGCCTGCTCCTCGCGCACCCCGAGGTCGAGATCGGTGCCCTGACCGGCAACTCCAACGCCGGGCAGCGGCTCGGCGCGCTCCAGCCGCATCTGCTGCCGCTGGCCGACCGGGTACTGACCGAGACCACGGCCGAGGTGCTCGCCGGGCACGATGTCGTCTTCCTGGCGCTGCCGCACGGGCAGTCCGCCGCCGTCGCCGAGCAACTCGGCCCGGATGTCCTCGTCGTCGACATGGGCGCCGACTTCCGCCTCGCGGACGCGGCCGACTGGGAGAAGTTCTACGGCTCCCCGCACGCCGGTACCTGGCCCTACGGCCTCCCCGAACTTCCGGGCGCCCGCACCGCGCTGGAGGGGTCCAAGCGCATCGCGGTGCCCGGTTGCTACCCGACCGCCGTGACCCTCGCCCTGTTCCCGGCCTACGCGGCCGCACTCGCCGAGCCCGAGGCGGTGATCGTCGCCGCGTCCGGCACCTCCGGCGCGGGTAAGGCGCCCAAGCCGCACCTGCTGGGCAGCGAGGTCATGGGGTCGATGTCGCCCTACGGCGTGGGCGGCGGGCACCGGCACACCCCCGAGATGATCCAGAACCTCAGCGGGGTGGCCGGCGAGCGGATCTCCGTCTCGTTCACCCCGACCCTCGCGCCGATGCCCCGCGGCATCCTCGCCACGTGCAGCGCGTCCGCCCGGGACGGGGTGACCGGGGAGTCCGTGCGCGCCGCCTATGAGAAGGCCTACGCCGACGAGCCGTTCGTCCACCTGCTCCCCGAGGGACAGTGGCCCGCCACCGCGTCCGTCCACGGTTCCAACGCCGTTCAGGTGCAGGTCGCGTACGACGAGGCCGTGGGGCGCATCATCGCGATCAGCGCCATCGACAACCTGACCAAGGGCACCGCGGGCGGTGCCGTACAGAGCATGAACATCGCCCTGGGTTTCGACGAGACCACCGGGCTTTCCACGATCGGAGTCGCACCGTGAGTGTCACGGCAGCCAAGGGATTCACGGCGGCCGGCATTGCCGCCGGGATCAAGGAGAACGGCAACCCCGACCTGGCCCTCGTGGTCAACAACGGGCCGCGCCGTGCCGCCGCGGGCGTCTTCACCTCCAACCGTGTGAAGGCCGCGCCGGTGCTCTGGTCCGAGCAGGTCCTCAGGAGCGGCCAGGTGTCGGCCGTGGTCCTCAACTCCGGCGGTGCAAACGCCTGCACGGGCCCCAAGGGCTTCCAGGACACACACGCGACCGCCGAGAAGGCGGCCGAGGTGCTCGGCCGGGGTGCCGTCGAGGTCGCCGTCTGCTCCACCGGCCTCATCGGCGTCCTGCTGCCCATGGACAAGCTGCTCCCCGGCGTCGGGACGGCCGCGGCCCAGCTCTCCGAGCACGGCGGCGAGAAGGCCGCCATCGCCATCAAGACCACCGACACCGTCCACAAGACGTCCGTGGCGACCAGGGACGGCTGGACCGTCGGCGGCATGGCCAAGGGCGCGGGCATGCTCGCGCCGGGCCTGGCCACCATGCTGGTCGTCCTCACCACCGACGCCGACCTGGACGGGGAGGTGCTGGACCGGACGCTGCGCGCGGCCACGAAGGTCACCTTCGACCGCGTCGACTCCGACGGCTGCATGTCCACCAACGACACGGTGCTGCTGCTCGCCTCCGGCTCCTCCGGCATCACCCCGGAGTACGCCGAGTTCGCCGAGGCCGTGCGCCAGGTCTGCGACGACCTCGGCCAGCAGCTGATCCGGGACGCCGAGGGCGCCAGCAAGGACATCAGGGTCGAGGTGATCAACGCGGCGTCCGAGGACGACGCCGTCGAGGTGGGCCGCTCCATCGCCCGCAACAACCTCCTCAAGTGCGCGATCCACGGCGAGGACCCCAACTGGGGCCGCGTCCTGTCCGCGATCGGCACGACCAGGGCCGCCTTCGAGCCGGAGCAGCTGAACGTCGCCATCAACGGCGTCTGGGTGTGCAAGAACGGCGGAGTCGGCGAGGACCGCGAGCTGGTCGACATGCGCTACCGCGAGGTGCACATCGTCGCCGACCTCGCGGCCGGTTCCGAGACCGCCACCATCTGGACCAACGACCTGACCGCCGACTACGTCCACGAGAACAGCGCCTACTCCTCATGAGCACTGGAACGACGCGCAAGCACACCGCCCTGCCCAAGGCCCAGACCCTCATCGAGGCGCTGCCCTGGCTGACCCGGCACCACGGCAAGACCGTCGTCATCAAGTTCGGCGGCAACGCCATGGTGAACGAGGAGCTGAAGAGCGCCTTCGCCCAGGACGTCGTCTTCCTGCGGCACGCCGGCCTCAGGCCGGTCGTGGTGCACGGCGGCGGCCCCCAGATCAGCGCCGCCCTCGACCGGCACGGCATCGTCAGCGAGTTCAAGGCGGGCCTCAGGGTCACCACCGAGGACGCCATGGACGTCGTACGGATGGTGCTGGCCGGGCAGGTGCAGCGCGAGCTGGTCGGGCTGCTCAACCAGCACGGCCCGCTCGCCGTGGGCCTGACGGGCGAGGACGCCCACACCATCACCGCCACCAGGCACCGGCCCGAGATCGACGGCGAACTCGTCGACATCGGGCGGGTCGGCGAGATCACCGCGATCGACACGGGCGCGATCGAGGCCCTGCTGGCCGACGGCCGCATCCCGGTCGTGTCCTCGATCGCCCGATCCCAGGACGACGGACATGTCTACAACGTCAATGCTGATACGGCGGCTGCGGCACTCGCTGCGGCACTTGGGGCCGAAACCCTCATGGTCCTCACCGATGTCGAGGGCCTCTACGAGGACTGGCCGGACTCCGACGAGGTGATCAGCCGCCTCACCGCGTCCGAGCTGGAGAAACTGCTGCCGGAGCTGTCCTTGGGCATGGTGCCGAAGATGGAGGGCTGCCTGCACGCCGTACGCAACGGCGTCACCACCGCCCGCGTCATCGACGGCCGGGTCCAGCACTCGATCCTGCTGGAGATCTTCACCGACGAGGGCATCGGCACGATGGTCGTGCCCGACGAAACCGAGGGGGAGCAGTCATGACGGGCACCGCGACCAACGCAGAGCTGACCGCGCGCTGGCAGGGCGCGCTCATGAACAACTACGGCACCCCCCGACTGCCCCTCGTGCGCGGCGAGGGCGCCAAGCTGTGGGACGCCGACGGCAAGCAGTACCTGGACTTCGTCGGCGGCATCGCGGTCAACGCGCTCGGCCACGCCCACCCGGCCGTAGTCGAGGCCGTCAGCCGGCAGATCGCCTCCCTCGGGCACGTCTCCAACCTGTTCATCGCCGAGCCGCCCGTCGCCCTCGCCGAACGGCTGCTGCAGGTCTTCGGCCGGGACGGCAAGGTCTTCTTCTGCAACTCGGGCGCCGAGGCCAACGAGGGCGCCTTCAAGATCGGCCGGCTGACCGGGCGCACCCACATGGTGGCGACCACCGGCGGCTTCCACGGCCGCACCATGGGCGCCCTGGCGCTCACCGGCCAGCCCGGCAAGCAGGCGCCGTTCCTGCCGCTGCCCGGCGACGTAACCCACGTGCCCTACGGCGACGCCCAGGCGCTCGCCGCGGCGGTCACGGAGGAGACGGCGCTCGTCGTCATCGAGCCGATCCAGGGCGAGAACGGGGTCGTGGTGCCCCCGACCGGTTATCTGAAGGCGGCCCGGGCGATCACCGCCGCCACCGGGGCGCTGCTCGTCCTGGACGAGGTGCAGACCGGCATCGGCCGTACCGGCAGCTGGTTCGAGTACCAGGCCCACGAGGGCGTGCTGCCCGACGTCGTCACGCTCGCCAAGGGGCTCGGCGGCGGGCTGCCGCTCGGCGCCACCGTGGCCTTCGGGCGCGCCGCCGACCTGCTCAGGCCCGGCCAGCACGGTACGACCTTCGGCGGCAACCCGGTCGCGTGCGCCGCGGGGCTCGCCGTCCTCGACACCATCGCGGACGAGGGGCTGCTCGAGAACGTCAAGCGGCAGAGCGGGGCGCTGCGCGAGGGAATCGAAGCGCTCGGCCACCCGTTGATCGATTATGTCCGGGGCGCGGGCCTCCTCCTGGGTATCGTGCTCACCGGGCCGCTCGCACCGCACGTGCAGCAGGCGGCCCAGGAGGCCGGGTTCCTGGTGAACGCGCCCGCTCCCGACGTCGTGCGGCTCATGCCGCCGCTGAACCTGAGCGACGAGGAGACGGGCGCCTTCCTCCGGGCGCTGCCTGGCATCCTCGACGCAGCGAACCCGGAGAACGGGGACGGACGATCCGGAGAATGAGACGACGATGAGCCAGGCGCAGGACCATGAGCACGCGGCGGGCGCCGGGCCCGCCGTGCCGCAGACCCGCACCGCACGGCACCGCCGGATCGTGGACATCCTCAACCGGCAGCCGGTGCGGTCGCAGAGCCAGCTGGCGAAGCTGCTCGCCGACGACGGGCTGAGCGTGACCCAGGCGACGCTGTCGCGGGACCTCGACGAGCTGAACGCGGTCAAGATCCGCAACAACGACGGCGACCTGATCTACGCGGTGCCGAGCGAGGGCGGCTTCCGCACGCCCCGGGCGCCGCTCGGGGAGTCGGCGAAGGAGGAGCGGATGCGGCGCCTGTCCCAGGAACTGCTGATCTCCGCCGAGGCCTCCGCCAACCTGGTGGTCCTGCGGACCCCTCCGGGGGCCGCCCAGTTCCTCGCCTCCGCCATCGACCAGGCCGAGCTGCACGACATCCTCGGCACCATCGCGGGCGACGACACGCTGCTGCTGATCAGCCGGGAGCCCACCGGCGGGCAGGCCCTGGCGGACCACCTCCTGCGGCTGGCCCAGAACGGCCACTGACGGGCGCCACCGGGGTGACGGGCGGAGAATAGCAATGTGATCTTCCGCCGCGAAGGCCGGACAATCTCCTGGCGGGGGCGGACCGTATATGGAGGTATGCAAGGGATTCGGTTCCCTGTGGGCCGGCTCCCGGACGAGGCTCTGCTGTCCGGGCTGGCCACCGGTGACCCGGAACTCGCGGCCACCTTTGTACGGAGGTTCCAGCACACGGTCTTCGGTGTCGCCATCGCCGTCACCGGAGACCCGCAGCTCGCCGAGGACATCGCCCAGCAGACATTCGAGCGCGCGTGGCGTCATGCCCAGATCTACGACCCGCGCCGCGGTTCGGTGGCGACCTGGCTGACGACCATCGCGCACAATCTCGCCGTGGACGCACTCCGGTCGCGGCGCAGCGAGCCGATGGCGCCGGAGGACCTCGACGTGCTCCTGGACGTCGTCAGCGAGACGCCCGAGCAGTGGGCGCTGGCCGACGAGGCCTCGGCCCGGCTGCGGGCCGCCGTGGCGGAACTGCCACGGGAACAGGGTCGTGCCCTGGTGATGGCGGGCATCTACGGAATGACGGCCCAGCAGATCGCCGACTGGGAGAACATCCCGCTGGGTACCGCCAAGACGCGGATCAGAACCGCGATGGCAAAGCTGCGGAACACGCTCACGTCTCCGAAGCGAGGCGACCATGGTCAGTGACGTGACCTGCGAGAAGCTCCGGGAGAGCGGCGCCGAGCTGGCACTCGGCGTGCTGTTCGGGCGCCAGCGGGCCGAAGCGGTCGAGCACCTGGAGCAGTGTGCGGACTGCCGGGAGTACGTCGGGCATCTGACCCTCGTCGGCGACCGGCTGCTCGGCCTGCTGCCGCCGGCCGAGCCGCCGAACGGGTTCGAGACCCGGGTGGCGCGCGGACTGGCCCGCGCCGCGAGCGTTCCCGAGGGCCGCGCGCACGCGCACCCGTGGGCAGCCGAGCACAAGGGCTTCCGCGGCCGCGCCCGCCGGGCCCGGCTGGGGCTGGTCTCCGTCGTGGCCGCGCTCGCCGTCGCCTGCGGCTTCGCCGGCTGGGGCATCGGCACCGCCGTCGAGGCGCTCACAGCCTCGTCGGCCCCCGCCGTCGAGACCGAGCCCGTGCTGGTCGGGGACCTGACCTCGGCCCACGGGACCGGGGATCCGGCCGGCGAGGTCTACGCCAACCCCGGGCCCCCCGGATGGCTCTTCATGACCGTCGACCTCAACGGCACCCACGCCTCGTACACCGGCAGGGCCACCTGTCTCCTGGAGCACGCGGACGGCACCACCACCCGCGTCGGTGACTTCGACCTGCGTGACGGTCAGGGCCACTGGGGCGCGGCGACCCCCATCGACCTCAAGACGGTCAAGGGTGCCCGCCTGACCAAGCCCGACGGCACCGTCCTGGCCACGGCCGACCTGCGCGTCGGCCAGGTCCAGGCCCCCGAGGGGGAGTGAACCCGGCCCACCCCGGGACGGCCTCAGGCGCCCGCGGTGTGGCGCCGGCGGCCGGGCGCCGGCGCGTCGAGGGCGGCGGCCAGCTCGCCGACGGTGGGCCGGGACGCCGGGTCGGCGCGCAGACAGCCGTCGACGGCAGCGGCCAGAGCGGCCGGCAGCCGCCGCCGGGACGCGACGGGCGGGGCGCTCCGCTCCAGCTGCGGACAGTCGTCCGCCCACTGCCCCTCGCAGGACTCGTCCACGGCCCCGCCGCCGTCGAACGGTGCCTCACCGCAGGCGAGTTCGTACAGCGTGATGCCGATGCCCCATACGTCCGCCGCCTCCGTCAGCGGCCCGCCGCGGGCCTGCTCGGGAGCCAGGTAGCGGAAGGTGCCCAGGCCCGGGGGCGCGCTGCCGGGCGGCCGCGCGACGCTCAGGTCCAGCACCTTCGCATGGCCGCAGTCCACCACCACGTTGGACGGCTTGAGGTCCAGGTGCAGCAGGCCCTGTCCGTGCAGGTAGTGGACCGCGGAACACAGCTGCACCCCGAGCAGCGCCACGTCGGCGGGGGGGGGGGGGGGGGGGGGGGGGGGGGGGGGGGGGGGGGGGGGGGGGGGGGGGGGGGGGGGGTGGGGGGAGCG
>NZ_JBWKFN010000005.1:0-106005 GCF_056434245.1 Streptomyces sp. NPDC044064 | reverse complement strand
GTGGGCCCGGTCCGGAGGGGGCGGCCCCCCCCCCCCCCACCCCCACCCCCACCCCCCCCCCCCCCCCCCCCCCCCCCCCCCCCCGCAGCCGGCCGATCAGGTGGGACAGCGTCTCACCGGTCAGTGTCTCCAGGACGACCAGCGGCTCGGGCGACTCGAAGGTCTCGTAGGCACGCACCAGGTGGGGATGGCTGAACGCCAGCAGCCACCGGCCCTCCCGCAGCAGCCGCGCCCACAGCCGCTCCTCGCCCAGCCGGTCGGGACGTACCGTCTTGATCACGCAACGGCAGGCCCGCTCCTCGCTCCAGGCGTCGTAGACGTCGAGCCAGCCGGTGCGCGTCAGGTGCGCCAGGACCTCGTAGCCCGGGGCCGGTCTCGCGCCCGGTGCGCGGGCGGGCGGGGCGCAGTCGCTCACGACAGGACGCTCCTCTCCGGCGCGTGCAGCCGGTGGAGCCGGGCGTACCTGCCGCCGCGCCGCAGCAGGTCGTCGTGGGTGCCGTGCTCGACCACCCGGCCGCCGTCCAGCACCACGATGTGCGTGGCGTCGCGGACGGTCAGCAGATTGTGGGAGATGACGACGGTCGTCCGTCCGGCCATGAGCCGGCGCAGCGGGTCCATGATCCGCCGGCCGGAGGGGACGTCGAGTCCCGTGGTCGGCTCGTCCAGCAGCAGCACGGGTGCGTCCCTGATCATCGCGCGGGCGATCGCCAGACGCTGGCGCTGTCCGCCGGAGAGCGTCCGGCCGCGCTGGCCGACGAGTGTGTCGTAGCCGTCCGGGAGTGCCTCGACGAAGTCGTGGGCGTCCGCGGCGCGCGCCGCCGCCACGATGTCCGCCTCCGTCGCCTCCGGCCGTCCGTAGGCGATGTTCTCCCGCACGGTGCCGTGGAAGACGAGTGTCTCCTGCAGCACTACCGCGACGCTCTCCCGTACGTCGGCCAGGCGCAGCGAGCGCAGATCGGTCCCGTCGAGCCGGACCGCTCCCCGGTCGGGGTCGTAGAAGCGCAACTGCAGTTTCGCGACCGTGGACTTGCCCGCCCCGCTGGCCCCGACCAGCGCGAGCGTCTCGCCCGGCGCCACATGGAAGGACACGTCCGTCAGCGCCCAGGACGGGACGCCCGGATAGCGGAACCAGACGCCGTCGAACTCCAGGTCACCGTGGGCCCGGCCGATCCGCCGGGCGCCCGCGGCCTCGGTCACCTGCGGCCGCTGGTCCAGCAACTCGATGATCCGTTCCGCGGAGGCGGACGCCGCGTAGAAGGTGGTGCCGAGGCGGGACAGGCTGCGGACCGGGCCGTAGAGCTTGCCGATCAGCGCCAGGAAGACCAGCAGCCCGCCCAGCGTGAGCTGGCCCTGGGCCAGCTTCCAGGTGCCCAGACCCATGACCGCGAGCCCGCCGGCCACCTCGATGACGTCGACGAGGGGCCCGTACGCGCCGCGGATACGTGCCGAGACCATCGCCGCCCGGAACCTGCCGATGTTCTCCCGCTCGAACCGCTGCTCCTCCCAGTCCTGGCGGTTGTACGCCTGCACCAGCGCGACATTGCCCAGCGACTCCTCGGCGATCGCGCTGATCGAGCCGCTACGGCGCCTGCGCTCCCGCGACGCCGCCTTGATCAGCTTGGAGAAGTGCCGGGCCGTGCCCCAGAACAGCGGCACGATGACGAGGGCGAGGAGGGTGAGATCCCACTGCAGGTAGAGCAGCAGGCCGAGGAACACACCCAGGCTGATCGTGTAGTAGAGGGCGTCCGCGACACCGGAGAGCAGGAACGTCTCGACCGCGTCGACGTCGCCCGTGACACGCGAGAGCACGTCCCCGAGCCGCCGGCGCTCGAAGAATCCGAGCGACAGCCCTTGGACGTGCCGGAAGACATCGGAGCGAAGCGTGAGCAGGAAGCGTTCGCCGACCCACGTGGACGTCAGGTCATCGGCGTAGGCGAGCAGCCCGGAGCCGACGATGAGTCCCAGATAGGTCGGTGCGATCCACAGGAGCGGCCGGAGATCACGGGGGACGAGGACGTCGTCCACGACGATCTTGAAGAGCCAGATCTCCCCGGCGTCGACGGCGGGGCCGACCAGGCTGAAGAACACGATGGGCACGAGCCAGCGCCGGCCACCGCGGGTGTACGGCCAGAACCGCCGGAACACCTCACGCGGGGGCACCGCGGGCGCGGCCGCCACCACGGCGTCGGACGTCTCGCCCACCGAGAGCAGCCGTCGCAGGACACGCGCCATGGCAAGGATTCCTCGGGGACCGGTGAAGCGGACCGGGTCCTCCCGGGTCCGGTCCGCTCAGCCTCTGTGTGCGATCAGTAGCCGCCGTGGCCTCCGTGACCGCCGTGGTCGCCGTGATCTCCGTGATCTCCGTGGTCACCGTGGCCGTGACGGTCGCCGTGGTCGCCGTGGCCGTGACGGTCGCCGTGCCCCGAAAAGCCGTGGCCCGACGAGTCGCCGCCATGGTCGTGACGCTTTGCCGGCATGAGACTGCTGAAGATGGCCATATGCGTTCCTCCTGAAACTTGCCCCACAGGGGATACGTCCCAACGCAGAAGTTGGATGGCGTTATGGGGGCAAATTGGTAGAAACGTCAAAAAAACCTTACTCACGGGGCCGATGCTCAGCCGAGTCGCGCCGCCAGACCCCCGGTGCACCGCACCTCGTCACCCGCCGTGATCAGCAACGCCTCCACGTCCGGCAGCGACTCGAGCCATGCCAGGCCCGCCCGCGACCCCATCGCGAACGCCGCCGTGGCCCAGCAGTCCACCCACGTCAGCCGGGGCCCCACCACGGTCACCGCGACCAGGTCCGTCACCGCCGACCTGCCGGTACGCGGATCCACGATGTGGTCGCCCCGTTCCGCCGTGCCGGACGTCGCCACCGACAGCTCGTCCACCCCGGCCGCCGAGATCACCGCCGCCAGCCCACTGGGGCGGAGCGGATCCGACACCCCGACCCGCCACGGCCGCTGCGGCTCCGGCGCGCCCAGCATCTGGACGTCACCGCCGCCGTTCACACTGACCCCGCACACCCCGTCCACCGCCGCCAGCAGCCGCGCCGCCCGCTCCGCCGACCAGCCCTTGACGATCCCGGTCGGATCCAGCGAACCGCGGTACCGGGTGCTGAACCACCCGTCGCTCACCCGCTCCGCCTCGGCCGCCAGCTCCAGCACCTCGGCCACCTCGGGAGCGCACTGCGCCACGGTCAGCTCGCCCCGGGCAAGGCGCGACACCTCGCTGTCCTCGCGGTAGGTGGAGAAGAGCGCGTCGGCCCGGTGCAGGCCCGCGACCGCCTCGTCCAGGGCCTGCCGCACCGCACCGGATTCCCCGCCGCGGACGTCGAAGGAGAAGACGGTCCCCATGACCTCCTCCGCGTGACGCACCGCGGCGGGAGCTTCAGCCGGCTCGGCCACCGCGTCAGCCACCGGCCTGGTCGAGCGCCGACTGCAGTGACTGCTTGTAGCCGGTGCTGGTGTAGGTGGCCCCGGAGACCGAGTCGATGTTCGCGGTCCCGGCCGCCACGGCCTCCTGGTTGAGCTTGGGCACGGCGAGGGCGGTCTTCTGGTCGCTGAGCCCGCCCTTCGGGGCCTGGACCGCGTCCGCCTTGGTGATCTTCCCGTTGCTGACCGTGACCCGGACCTGGACCGTGCCGTACTGGGTCTGCACGGCCTTGCCGGTGACGGTACGGGCCTGCGCCGAGCCCGACCCGGAGGACGAGCCGGACGAAGACCCGGAGGACGAGCCCGACGAAGACCCGGAGGACGAGCCGGACGAGGCCCCCGAGGACGCCTTCATCTTGTCCAGCGCCGACTGCAGCGACTTCTTGTACCCCGTGCTCGTGTACGTCGCCCCGGACACCGCGTCGATCTGCGCACTCTGCGCCACCACGGCCTCCTGGTTGAGCTTGGGCACGGAGAGCTCGGTCTTCTGGTCGCTGAGCCCGCCCTTGGGCGCCTGCACCGCCTCCGCCTTGGTGATCTTGCCGCCCGCGACGGTCAGCCGTACCTGCACGGCCCCGTACTGGGTCTGCGCCACGTCTCCGGTCACCGTGCCGGTCCCGGCGGCCTGCGCCCCGCCCTGCGGTGACTCCTGCCCCGCCGCCGTCTGCTGGGGCGCCGCGCCCGCCGCCGAAGCGGCCGCCGGATCCGAGGCGGGCTTCAGCGACAGCAGCAGCACGACTCCGGACACGGTGGCGGCGGTGGCCAGCACGACGCGCCGAATGGGGTGGCTCTTCCTCATCGCTTCGCAGCTCCCGCTCACATCTCGAACGACTCGTGGTGGATACGACGCGCGGGGACTCCCGCGCCGCGCAGTGCCTCGTACACCGACTGCGCGAACCCGGGCGGGCCGCACATGAAGACATCGTGGTGATCGATGTCCGGGATCTTCCGCTGGAGGTTCTCTGCCGAGATGTCCGGCCGCTCGCCCTCGGGGCTGTTGACCGCGTACATCAGCCGGGCGCCGCGCTCCTCGGCGATCGCGGCCAGCTCGTCCCACAGGGCCAGGTCCTGGGTGGTGTTGGCCCGGTAGAGCAGGGTGATGTCACCGGCCGCGCCGGGCAGCGTCTCGAACAGCGCCCGCATCGGCGTGATGCCGACCCCGCCCGCGACCAGCAGCACCTTGCCCTTGCTGCGCCGCTGGGCGGTGAGCGCGCCGTACGGACCCTCCGCCCACACCCGGGTGCCGGGCGTCAGTTCGCGCAGCCCCGCGCTGTGGTCGCCGATCGCCTTCACCGTGATCCGCAGCGTCTCGGGGCGGGGCGCCGCCGACAGCGAGTACGGGTGCGAGCTGAACCGCATCCCGGGAGCGAGGAACCGCCAGCGGAAGAACTGGCCCGCCTCCGCGCCCATCCGGTGCAGCTTCCGGCCGCCGATCAGCACGGACACGATGCCCGGGCTCTCCTCGATGACCGCTTCCACACGCATGCGGTGACGGAGGTTCAGCCGGATCGGGGTGAGGATCCGGTACCAGAGCACCAGCGCGGTGACAGTGCCGTAGAGCACGTACCAGAAGGTCTTGGCGGTCGGCTCGACCGCGAAGTCGTTGCCGGTGGTGATCTGGTGCCAGAACGTCAGGAACACGGCCGCGTACGTCAGCAGGTGGACGTGGTACCAGGTGTCGTACGGCAGCCGGCGCCGGACCGGGCCGATCGACGTCAGGCCGATGACCACGAACAGGCCCATGCCGATGGCGGCCTTGCCCATGTCCGGCAGCTGGTCGATGGAGTCGATGGTCTGCTGGACGATGTCGCCGAGCGACTTGCCGGCCTGGAGCGCGTACCCCCACATGGTGAGGAAGACGTGC
Organism: Streptomyces sp. NPDC044064; assembly: GCF_056434245.1. Lineage (NCBI taxonomy): Bacteria > Bacillati > Actinomycetota > Actinomycetes > Kitasatosporales > Streptomycetaceae > Streptomyces > Streptomyces sp. NPDC044064. The sequence goes on along the minus strand of NZ_JBWKFN010000005.1, from coordinate 100,708 downwards.
GCGACGATCAGACAGAGCGTGTACCGGCCGCTCATCGCGTGCCAGCGGGCCACCCGGTCGGAGCCGACGCGCCGTTCCAGCGCCGGTACGCGCGCCATCTGCAGTACGACCAGCGCCATCAGGTAGCCGGCCAGCAGGCCGGTGATGCGGCCCGCGTTCAGGATTTTGCTGTTGTCGTCGGCGATGGACGGTGTGTTGTGCCACCAGAGCCACAGCACGGCCACCGCACCGGCCCAGACCGCGAGCAGCAGCGGGACGGCCGGTGAGCGGCGCGGGCGGATGCGGCGCATCGTCTGGCGGCGGGCGGCACGTCCGCCTGCGAGCGTGGTGGTCACGGTTCCTCCGTGGGGACTTGACCCTTGGCCCACAGATACGTGCCGCATGCGCTGAGTGTTCAGCGGCTCGCGGAGTCGAGGGCGGACTGGAGTGACTGGCGGTAACCCTCGCTGGTGTACGTGGCTCCCGAGACCGTGTCGATCTGCGCGCTCTGGGCGGCCAGCGCCTCGCGCCGCAGCTGCGGCAGGGCGTAGCCGTTGATCTCCTGGTCGCGCGGGTTGTCCTGCGGATAGCTGACCGCCGTCACGTCCGTGAGCCTGCCGCTCTCGATCGTGACCCGCACCTGCACCGGGCCCCACCGGGTCTGGACGGTGTCCCCGGTGACGCTCCTGGTCCCCGGCCTTGAACCGGCCGTCGGGCTCGAACTGCTCGACGTGGCGGGTGACTTGGTGTCTGCCGTCGCCAGCGTGGGGCTCGTGTGCGGCTTCAGCGACAGCAGCAGCACCATTGCGGAGACGGTGGCGGCACTCGCCAGCACGATGCGGCGGAGGGGACGGTTCTTCTTCAACGCGTGCACGCGGGCCTCACAGCTCTCACAGTTCGAACGACTCGTGGTGGATACGACGGTCCGCGACCCCGGCCGCCCGCAGCGCGCCGTACACGTCCTGGGCGAAGCCGTGCGGGCCGCAGATGTACACGTCGAGGCCCGCCGGCCCGGGGAACGTCGCCTGCAGCGACTGTGCCGTGATGCTCGGCCGTTCTCCGCGCGGCCCGTTGAGCGCGTACAGCACCCGCGCGCCCCGCCGGCGGGCGATCGCCTCCAGCTCGCCGCCCAGCGCCAGGTCCTCGGCACCGCGCGCCCGGTAGAGCAGGGTGACCTCGCCGGGCAGCGTCTCGAACAGGGCCCGCAGCGGGGTGATGCCGACCCCGGCCGCGATCAGCAGGGACCGCTGCCCCGTGGCCCGGTCGGCGGTCAGCGAGCCGTACGGGCCCTCCGCCCACACCCGGGTGCCCGGCCGCAGCAGCGCGACGGCCGCGCTGTGGTCGCCGAGCGCCTTCACCGTGATCCGCATCCGGTCCGGGCGGGGCGGCGCCGACAGCGAGTACGGCGTCGACGTCCAGCTCATACCCTCGGCGAGGAACCGCCAGCGGAAGAACTGACCCGGCCGCGCGCCCAGCTCGTCCAGGCGCCGCCCGTGCACGACGACCGAGTACACGCCCGGCGCCTCCCGGTGCACCGACTCCACCCGCAGCCGGTGCCGCCGGTTGAGCCGGACCGGGGCGAGGACCCGGAACCACAGCACCAGGGCCGCCACCCCGAGGTACAGCGCGTACCAGAAGGCCGTGGCGAGGGGCTTGCCGTTGAACTCCTCACCCAGCGCCAGCTGGTGCCCGAAGGCGAGGAAGACGGCCGCGTAGGTGAGGAGGTGGACGTAGTACCAGAACTCGTGGCTCGTGCGGCGGCGCGCTGCGCGCACCGAGGTGACGCCGACCGCGAAGAGGATCACCGTGCCGGCGGTGGCCTTGAGCATCTCCGGGTAGTCCAGCACGACGGTGACCGCCTCGTGCCAGAGCGAGGCGCGGTCCTGGGCGGCGTACCCGGCCAGGATCAGCACGATGTGCGCGACGAGCAGGCACACGGTGTACCGGCCGGCCATCGCGTGCCAGCGGGCCACCCGGTCGGAGCCGATCCGCACCTCCAGCAGCGGCACCCGGGCCATCAGCCCGACCAGCACCGCGCAGGCGTACCCGCACAGCAGCCCGGCGATCCGCCCGGCCCCGGTCAGCCGGCCCGCCGCACCGACCACGGCGTCCGTGTCCGCCCACCACAGCGCGACCACGGCCGCCGCTCCCGCCCACAGCACGGCCAGCACGGGCCCCGCGAGGGAGCGCCGTGCGGTCAGGGGCAGGGGCGGGGCCGCCCGCCCCGCGTCCACGGTGGTCATGAATGGTCGTCCCTTCGTCCGTCGTGCCGGGCCACTGTGCGGTCCGAAGCTCTGAGGGACCTCTGAGCGGGCGCCGTACCGAGCCGACTCAGAGGAAACTCAGAGCTGCCCCGGCGGCCGGCCGCCCCGCGCACGAGAGATGCTGGTTGACGCGATGAACACCACCCGCTCCGGCCGCCCCGCCCTCACCCGACCCGACGGCACCCCGCTGCGCGTCCTCGTCGTCGACGACGACCCCGACCTCGCAGAGGTGCTCACCGGCGCCCTGCGCTACGAGGGCTGGGAGGTGCGCGCGGCCGGCGACGGCGCCTCGGCGGTCACCGCCGCGCGCGAGCTGCTGCCCGACGCCGTCGTGCTGGACGTGATGCTCCCGGACACCGACGGCTTCGCCGTGCTGCGCCGCCTGCGCGAGGTGAAGGCGGACGTCTGTGTGCTCTTCCTCACCGCCCGGGACGCGGTCGAGGACCGTATCGCCGGCATCACGGCGGGCGGCGACGACTACGTCACCAAGCCCTTCAGCCTGGAGGAGGTCGTCGCCCGGCTGCGCGGACTGCTGCGCCGCGCCGGCATGGCCCGCCAGCTGGAGGAGGGGCCGCGGCTGGCCGTGGGCGACCTGGTCATGGACGAGGAGGCCCGCGAGGTGACCCGGAACGGCGAGCTGATCGAACTCTCGCCGACCGAGTTCGAACTCCTCCGCTTCCTGATGCGCAACCCGCGCCGGGTGCTGAGCAAGGCGCAGATCCTCGACCGGGTGTGGTCGTACGACTTCGGCGGCCGGGCCCATGTGGTCGAGCTGTACATCTCCTACCTGCGCAAGAAGGTGGACGCGGGCCGTGAACCCATGATCCACACGGTCCGCGGCGCGGGCTACGTCCTGAAGCCGGTGCCCCGGTGAGGCCCGTACGACGCCTGCCCCGGCCCCGCACGCTGCGCGCCCGGCTCACCTTCGCCCTGGTGATCCTGCTCGCCGTGAGCTGCGCGGCCGTGGGACTCGCCGCGGTCGTCGAGCTGAACGGCTTCCTCACCCAGCGTCTTGACGAGCAGCTCACCCAGGCCGGCACCCGGTTCCCGGAGAGCCTGGAGCACGACCGCCCGGGGCAGGGCGGCCGGGTGCCCGACGATCACGACGGCGACGAGCAGGGCGACACCCGCCGCCTGGCCACCGGCACCTTCGGCGCCCGCCTGCTGAACGGCGAGGTCACCAACAAGGGCCTCATCCGCTCCGGCGACCCGTCCGCGGACCTGGGCGTGGACCTCACCGCCGGGGACCGGAAGGCCCTGGCCGCCGTACCGGCCGACGGCAGGCCCCACACCGTCGAACTTTCCGCCCTGGACGACTACCGGATCGTCGCCAAGCCGGGCCGGGACGGGGACGTGCTGGTCGTCGGCCTTCCGCTGGAGCCCGTCCAGGCCGCCGTCCACCGTCTCGAAGCGGTGGCCGGCATCGTCTTCGGTCTCGCCCTGGTGGCGGCCGGCGTGACCGGGGCCTTCTGGGTCCGCTGGTCGCTGCGCCCGCTCAGCAGGGTCGCTGCGACCGCCACCCGGGTCAGCGAGCTGCCGCTGGCCAGCGGCGAGGTGGCCCTGCCGGCGCGCGCCCCGGAACCCGACTCCCGCAGCGAGGTCGGCCGGGTCGCGGCCGCCTTCAACCGCATGCTGGGCCATGTCGAGGACGCCCTGACCAAACGCCACGCCAGCGAGGAGCGGCTGCGCCGCTTCGCCGCCGACGCCAGCCACGAGCTGCGCACCCCGGTCGCCTCGGTCCGCGGCCACGCCGAGCTGGCCCTGCTGCACCCGGGGCCGGTCCCACCGGAGGTGACCCGCGCCCTGGAGCGCATCGCCGCCGAGTCCTCCCGCATGGGCGAGATGGTCGACGACCTGCTCCTGCTGGCCCGGCTCGACGCGGGCCGCCCGCTGGAGCGCCGCCCGGTCGACCTGACCCACCTGGTCCTGGACGCGGTGACGGACGCCCGGGCCGCGGGCCCCGACCACCGCTGGACCCTGGACCTTCCGGAGGAACCGGTCACGGTCACGGGCGACACCCACCGCCTCCAACAGGTGTTGGCCAACCTGTTGGCCAACGCGCGCGTGCACACACCCGTCGGCACCGAGGTGACGGTGACCCTGGACACCGAGGACGGTTCGGCCCGCCTCTCGGTCCACGACGACGGCCCCGGTGTTCCCGGGGAGGTCCATCCGGGCGTCTTCGAACGCTTCACCCGCGCGGAACACCGCCGCCGCCAGGACGCACCCGGCGGCGGTGCCGGCCTCGGCCTGTCGATCGTGGCGGCGGTGGTGGAGGCGCACGGGGGGAGCGTCGGGCTGGAGAGCGGGCCGGGGGCGACGACGTTCACGGTACGGCTGCCCCTGGGCGGGGGTCAGTAACGGGTGATGGCCGTGGCGCCGTCCGTGGTGCCGATCGCGACGTGCGGCTTCCTGCCGGGGTCCGCCCACTCCAGGATCCGCTGCATGGCGTCCTCGGGCACGGACACGCAACCGGCGGTGGCCGCCTTACCGTTGACGTGCAGAAAGATCCCGGCGCCCCGCCCCCGCACCGGTTCGTCGTAGTTGAACCCGATGACCAGCCCGTACGCGTACTGCGTCCCGTAGGAGCTCAGCTGCTCGGACTCCGAGGCGCGGCAGTCGGCCGGGAGCGGGTCCACCCAGCGGTTGTACTCGGTGGAGTCGACGTCCTCGCACCACCAGGAACTGTCCTTCACCGCCCGGTACTCGGCCCGCGTCCCGCTCGGCGCCGCCTTGATGCCGAAGGCGAACGGAATGCGGTACAGCCCCGTCGGCGTGGTGTTCGTCCCCTGCGTCCGCGACTGACCCTCCACCAGGCCCTTCGCCCCGAACCGCGCGGGCGCGGACCCGGCCTGGACCCACTGGCCGTCCCGCAGGTCCCACCACGTGACCGTGCCGGACGTCGCGGCGGTGTCCGCCGCCTGAGCGGTGATCAACTGGGTGCCGCCCCCGGTGTCCGTCATCTGCGAGGGCAACGGCGCCGGCGCCGGCCCGGGCGCGAGGCCGAGCACGCAGACGGACGCGGACACGAGGGCGACGACGACTCCGGGGCGCATGGCTCAGACGGTAGACGGCGGGAGCGGCAAGGGCAGTCCGGGCAGCCCGTCCAGGCTTGTCGCGATGTACTCCTTCTTGGTGAAGTAGGCACTCAGCGAGTCGTCGTTCTCGCGGGCGAACCGCTTGGCGTGCAGATCGCGGTCCTCCTCGTAGGCCATGTGGGGGACGGCGTATCCGCAGCTGTCCCGCACCACGTCGGCGTGGACGACGACGACCGCGCGCAGGCCGTGCAGGCTCGGGTCGATGTCCGGGAAGCGGGCGACCAGGTCCTTGAAGCGAGGGTCGTCCCGGAAGACCGCCTCGCCCCGGCCGTGCACCCGCACGATGTTCGGCGGGCCCTGGAAGGCGCACCACATGAGGGTGATGCGCCCGTTCTCCCGCAGGTGCGCGATGGTCTCGGCGTTGGACCCGGCGAAGTCGAGATACGCCAGAGTGAGTTCGTCCAGCACCACGAACGAGCCCTTGAGGCCCTTGGGGGAGAGGTTGACCGTGCCGTCGCCGGAGAGTGGCGCGGTCGCCGTGAAGAAGATTGGCTGCTCCTCGATGAACGTCCGGAGCCTTCCGTCTATGCGCTCGTAGCTCTTTCCCATGTCCAGCGATTATCGGCGCAAGTCGTTCGCCTGTCTAATGAATTGCCGGATCCGCTCGCCCGGATCCGCTCGCCCGGATCCACCGCGGCCGCCCCGGCCGACGCTGTCCAACGGGGCGGCCGCGGCTGCCTGTCACCTCACTTGGTGAGCGTGCAGGCGGCCAGCGAGTCCAGGCCGGCCGGCTTGGCCGAGGTGCGGCCGATGGAGATGGCGATGCGGTCGATGGTGGAGACGCGCTTGTCCTTGAGGGGGCCGAGGATCGCGTTGTTGACGAAGTTCGGCCCGCCCTGGCCCACGGTGTTCTTCAGTCGCGTGTTGGCCTCCTGGATCTGGGTCTGGAGCAGGGCCAGGTTGCGGTCGACCTCGGCCTTCGCGGAAGCCGGGACGGCCGGCAGCCTGGAGGCCACGTCCGGGCAGGTGATCGTGCCCGCAGCGGTGCTCCCGCCCGCCGCGGCACCGCCGCCCGCCTGCTGCCCGGCCGCGTTGCCCGGGGCCGCGGAGGCGGACGCCCGGCCGCCGCCCGCGTTCGCGCCACCGCCCGTGGCCCCGCCCGCGCTGAGGGTGCAGGGCGCCAGCGCGTCCAGCCCCGTCGGTCTGGTGCCCTTGCGGCCGATGGAGATGGCGATGCGGTCGATGGTGGAGACGCGCTTGTCCTCGAGGGGGCCGAGGATCGCGTTGTTGACGAAGTTCGGCCCGCCCTGGCCCACGGTGTTCTTCAGTCGCGTGTTGGCCTCCTGGATCTGGGTCCGGAGCAGGGCCAGGTTGCGGTCGACCTCGGCCTGGGCGGAGGCCGGAACCGCGGGCAGCTTCGACTTCACGTCGGGGCAGGTGATGGTGCCGGGGTCCGCCAGGGTGCGCGCGGCCTGGGTGGTGCCGCTCCTGGCCGGCTCCCCGGCGAGGGCGGAACCGGCGATCACCGCGCCGGAGAGCGCCACGGCGGCAGCGCCTCCGACGATCGCCACACGACGCTTGCTGTACTTCGGAAGTGCCCTGGACATGCGACTGCCTCACTTGGGTCAGGAGTGGGTTGTGATCAACGCGGCGCCGGCGTTCGGTGGGAAGTACGAGAAAGCGGTTGCCATCGTTCAAGCGGCCCGAGAATTGACGAATCATGCAGAGGTCTGCATACTCATGCATGTCAGCAAGTGCAGTGTGAGGAGAAACCCGTGACCGAGCGCGTCGTACTCGCCTATTCGGGCGGTCTGGACACCTCCGTCGCCATCGGCTGGATCGCCGAGGAGACGGGCGCCGAGGTCATCGCCGTCGCCGTGGACGTCGGCCAGGGCGGCGAGGACCTGGACGTCATCCGCAAGCGCGCACTCGCCTGCGGTGCTGTCGAGGCCGAGGTCGCGGACGCCAGGGACGAGTTCGCCGAGCAGTACTGCCTCCCGGCGATCAAGGCCAACGCCCTCTACATGGACCGCTACCCGCTGGTCTCCGCACTCTCCCGGCCGACGATCGTCAAGCACCTCGTCGCCGCCGCCCAGAAGCACGGCGCCACCACGGTCGCCCACGGCTGCACCGGCAAGGGCAACGACCAGGTCCGCTTCGAGGCCGGCATCGTCGCCCTCGCCCCGGACCTGAAGTGCATCGCCCCGGTCCGCGACTACGCGATGACCCGGGACAAGGCGATCGCTTTCTGCGAGGAGAAGCAGCTCCCGATCGCCACCACCAAGAAGTCGCCGTACTCCATCGACCAGAACGTCTTCGGGCGCGCGGTCGAGACGGGCTTCCTGGAGGACATCTGGAACGCCCCGATCGAGGACATCTACGAGTACACGCAGAACCCGGCCGTGGCCCGCGACGCCGACGAGGTGATCATCACCTTCGAGCAGGGCGTCCCCGTGGCCCTCGACGGCAAGCCGGTCACCGTCCTGCAGGCCATCCAGCAGCTCAACGAGCGGGCCGGCGCCCAGGGCATCGGCCGGATCGACATGGTCGAGGACCGCCTCGTCGGCATCAAGTCCCGCGAGGTCTACGAGGCTCCCGGCGCGATCGCCCTGATCACCGCCCACCAGGAGCTGGAGAACGTCACCGTCGAACGCGAGCTGGCCCGCTACAAGCGGCAGGTCGAACAGCGCTGGGGCGAGCTGGTCTACGACGGCCAGTGGTTCTCGCCGCTCAAGCGGGCCCTGGAGGGCTTCATCGACGAGGCCAACCAGTACGTCACCGGTGACATCCGGATGACCCTGCACGGCGGCCGCGCGGTCGTCACCGGCCGGCGCTCGGACTCGTCCCTGTACGACTTCAACCTCGCCACCTACGACACCGGCGACACCTTCGACCAGTCGGCGGCGAAGGGCTTCATCGACATCTACAGCCTGTCGTCGAAGATCGCGGCACGGCGTGATCTCGCAGGCGGAGCCTGACGACGGCCTGGCCTGAGTACGGTTCGGACATCCACACCTTCTCTAGGAGCAGAGCAAGTGAGCAGCAACAGCGGTGACGTACGGCTCTGGGGCGGCCGTTTCGCCGACGGTCCCGCCGAGGCCCTGGCGAAGCTGTCCGCGTCCGTCCACTTCGACTGGCGGCTCGCGCCCTACGACATCGCGGGTTCACGCGCCCACGCGCGTGTGCTGCACAAGGCGGGGCTGCTCTCCGAGGACGAGCTGACCCGCATGCTCGCCGGACTCGGCCGGCTGGAGGCGGACGTCGCGAACGGCTCCTTCGTGGGCACGATCGCCGACGAGGACGTCCACACGGCCCTGGAGCGCGGCCTGCTGGAGCGGCTCGGCCCGGACCTCGGCGGCAAGCTGCGGGCCGGCCGGTCGAGGAACGACCAGGTGGCGACCCTCTTCCGGATGTACCTGCGGGACCACGCCCGGATCATCGGCGGCCTGATCGCCGACCTCCAGGACGCGCTGATCGGCCTCGCCGAGGCCCACCCGGACGTGGCCATGCCCGGCCGCACCCACCTCCAGCACGCCCAGCCGGTGCTCTTCGCCCACCATGTGCTGGCCCACGTCCAGTCCCTGTCCCGGGACGCCGAGCGGCTGCGCCAGTGGGACGAGCGGACGGCCGTGTCGCCCTACGGCTCCGGCGCCCTGGCCGGTTCCTCCCTGGGCCTGGACCCGGAGGCGGTCGCCGAGGACCTCGGTTTCGAGCACGGCAGCGTCGGCAACTCCATCGACGGCACGGCCTCGCGTGACTTCGTCGCCGAGTTCGCCTTCATCACCGCGATGATCGGCGTGAACCTCTCCCGGATCTCCGAGGAGATCATCATCTGGAACACGAAGGAGTTCTCCTTCGTGACCCTGCACGACGCGTTCTCGACGGGCTCGTCGATCATGCCGCAGAAGAAGAACCCGGACATCGCCGAGCTGGCGCGCGGCAAGTCCGGCCGTCTCATCGGCAACCTGACCGGCCTCATGGCCACGCTCAAGGCACTGCCCCTCGCCTACAACCGCGACCTCCAGGAGGACAAGGAGCCGGTCTTCGACTCCTGTGACCAGCTGGAGGTCCTGCTCCCCGCCTTCACCGGCATGATCGCCACGCTGACCGTCAACCGCGAGCGCATGGAGGAGCTGGCCCCGGCCGGCTTCTCGCTCGCCACCGACATCGCCGAGTGGCTGGTCAAGCAGGGTGTGCCCTTCCGCGTGGCCCACGAGGTCGCGGGGGAGTGCGTGAAGGTCGCGGAGGCCGACGGCAAGGAGCTGGACGAGCTGACCGACGAGCAGTTCGCGAAGATCTCCGCCCATCTGACCCCCGAGGTCCGCACCGTCCTCAACGTCCCGGGCGCCCTCGCCTCCCGCAACGGCCGCGGCGGTACGGCCCCCAGCGCGGTCGCGGTCCAGCTCACCGAGGTCAAGGCGGACGTGGCGGCGCAGCACGTCTGGGCGGACGCCAAGAAGTGACGACCCCTGGCGCGTGAACCCCCGCCTCCCCGGGCAGACAGGGAGGCGGGGGGAGCCATGGAGAACAACGCGCCGGGAGGCCGGCGGCTGCTGAGCAGATTCCGCGCCGCCCTCGCACTGTGCGTCCTGCTCGCGGGCCTGAGCCTGGCCCTGCTGTCCAACGGCCGCGACGGCTTCGGCTGGTCCGTCCTCAACGAACTCGCCCTGTTCGCGGCTGCCGGTGTCGCCGTCCCCTTCTACTACGACCTGTTCCTCAGAGATGCCGAGCGGGAGACGTTCCTCCAGGAGCTGGGCGGGGTCATCGACCGGCGACTGGCCACCGGTGACGGCGGCCGCGGCCTGACCGTCCACGCCCACGGACGGCTCGCGCCCACGGAGAAGGCCGCGTTCCTGGCCGGGGCACAGACGGAGATCATCGAGGTCGGTGTCGCCCTGCGCAGCCTGACCAGCCTGTTCGTCTCCCGCCCCGAGCGCGACTTCACCGACCCCGTCCGCCGGCTGCTGAGCCGGGGTGTGCGGATCACCTTTCTGATCGCCGACCCGGAGTCGGCGCTGACCATCGAGTACGCCCGCAGCATCGGCGACCCCGGACTGCCGGGCCGGGCGGCGGAGTCCGCCCGTCAACTGGCCGGAGTGGCGCGGGACTTCACCGCAGAGGGGCATGCCGGGCAGATGACCGTACGGTTCACCCGGCACCTGCCCAGCTGCTACGTGTCCCTGGTCGACCCCGACTCCGCGTCGGGCCGCTGCCGTACCGCGCACTACCTGGCGGGGGTACGGCGAGCCGACTCGCCCGTGGTCGACATCGCCCGGACGGGCCAGCCCGAACTGTTCGCGCGCTACGTGACGTACGTACGGCACGCGCTGGACGACAGCAGACCGGTCGACTCGGCCGGCTGACCGTCGTGTCCGCCCGCACGCGGCGGGTTACGTTGGTCCTGAGCCATAGGAGCCTGTGTCATGTCCCCGGCCAGGCGCGGGACATGACACAGGCTCCACGGAGCCGACCGAACGGAGCCCGCGATGCCCTTCGCCCGTCTCGCGACCGCCACGACGCCGACCTGCCACATCGGGCTCGGTCTCGCCGCCGTCGGCCGCCCCGGCTACATCAACCTGGGCCGCGAGGAGGACCTCCCGCCGGTCCGTAGCGTCGACGCCCTGCGCGACCGCACCCATGACCTGCTCGACGCCGCCTACGCCCAGGGCGTGCGCTACTTCGACGTCGCCCGCTCCTACGGCCGTTCCGAGGAGTTCCTCGCCGACTGGCTGAACGCCCGCCCGGACATCGACGACGTGGTCATCGGCAGCAAATGGGGCTACACCTACACCGCCGGCTGGTCCACCGATGCCACGCAGCACGAGGTGAAGGACCACAGCCTGGCGACGTACGAGCGCCAGCGCGCCGAGTCCGAAGCGCTGCTCGGCGACCGGCTCGACCTCTACCAGATCCACTCGGTGACCCCGGACAGTCCGGCCCTCACCGACAAGGAACTCCACGCCGAACTCGCCGAGGCCGCGGCCGGGGGCCTGACCATCGGCTTCTCCACCAGCGGTCCGGCCCAGGCGGACGCGATCCGCGCCGCCCTCGCCGTGCGGGTCGACGGCGAGCCCCTCTTCCGTACCGTCCAGTCGACGTACAACGCCCTCGAGACCTCGGCCGGACCCGCGCTCGCCGAGGCGCACGAGGCCGGACTGACCGTGATCATCAAGGAGGGCATGGCCAACGGCCGCCTCGCCGCGCAGAATGCCCCGGACGCGCTGAAGACCGTGGCCGAGGAGACCGACCTCGGCTGCGACGCCGTCGCCCTCGCCCTGATCCTGCGCCAGCCCTGGGCGGGGGTCGTGCTCTCCGGCGCCGCGACCGTCACCCAGCTCGCCTCCAACCTCCACGCGCCCGTCGTGGACCTGGACGTCGACCAGCTGACCCGCCTCGCCACCCTGGTGGAGGAACCGGGCACCTACTGGGAGCGGCGCGGACAGCTGCCCTGGCACTGACCGATCACCCCTGCTGACCAGCAGCTATGAGTCACACATGCCTACAATGAGACAAAGATGTCTCACATGGGCTATGGTTGTCTCATGGCCCTGGATCGTGACCACGTGCTGCGCAGCGCAGCCGCCCTGCTGACCCGCAAGTCCACGGCGACCATGGACGAGGTCGCCAAGGCCGCCGGGATCAGCCGGGCCACGCTGCACCGCCACTTCGCCGGGCGCGACGCGCTCGTACGGGCGCTGGAGGCGCTCGGCATCGCGGAGTGCGAGGCGGCGCTGGACACGGCCCGCCTGGAGGAGGGTTCCGCGGGCGAGGCCGTGCACCGTCTGGTTCGCGCGTTCGAACCCTCGGCCGGCCTGCTCGCCTTCCTCTACACCGAGAACCAGCTGTTCGAGGGCGAGGAGCAGAACCAGGGCTGGGCCCGCATCGACGAGCGCGTCACGGCCCTGTTCCGGCGCGGCCAGGAGAGCGGCGAGTTCCGTATCGACCTCACTCCGGTCTGGCTCACCGAGGCGCTGTACGGCCTGCTGGCCTCCGGTGCCTGGGCGGTCTCGGAAGGCCGCGTCGCCCCCAAGGACTTCACCCACATGATCGTCGAGCTGCTGCTCGGCGGCGCACTACGAAGAGAGGAATCATGACCAGCACCCTGCAGCATGGGGGTCCCCCCTGCTCGAGCGAAGTCGAGAGCTTGGGGGAACGTGGGGCGGAGGTGGAGAGGCGCCCGGGCCGCTGGCTCGCGCTCTCCGTCCTCGTCCTGGCCGTGCTGCTGGTGGCCGTCGACGCCACCGTCCTCGGCCTCGCGACCCCGTACATCAGCGAAGACCTCAACCCCTCCGGCACCCAGCTCCTGTGGATCGGCGACGTCTACTCCTTCGTCATCGCCGGTCTGCTGGTCTCCATGGGCAGCTTCGGCGACCGCATCGGCCGCAAGCGCATCCTGCTGACCGGCGCCACTGCGTTCGGCGCGATATCCGTCCTGAACGCGTACGCGACCACCCCCGAACTCCTGATCCTGGCGCGGGCCCTGCTCGGCGTCGCCGGCGCGACCCTGATGCCTGCCACCCTCGCCCTGATCCGCAACCTTTTCCACGACCCGCGCGAGCGCAGCCTCGCGGTCGGCATCTGGGGCGCCACCGCCTCCGCCGGCACGGCCGTGGGCCCCATCGCCGGCGGCTTCCTCCTCGAGCACTTCTGGTGGGGCTCGGTCTTCCTGATCAACCTGCCGGTGATGGCGGTCCTGGTGCTGGTCGGCATCCGTACGCTGCCCGAGTCCCGCAACCCGGACCCCGGCCCCTGGGACCTGATCAGCGTCGTCCTGTCGCTGGTCGGCATGATCGGCCTGGTGTACGCGGTCAAGGAGGCCGCCACCCACGGCTTCACCTGGCCCACGCTCGCCGCGGCCCTGCTGGGCGCGTCGGCGCTCTACGGCTTCGTGCGCCGCCAGCTCACCATGCCGGCCCCGCTGCTGGACATGCGCCTGTTCCGGCGCCGTGGCTTCAGCGGCGCGGTCCTCGCCGACCTGCTGACCGTGCTGGGCATGTCCGGCCTGGTCTTCTTCCTCTCCCAGTTCCTGCAACTGGTCCAGGGCAGGAGCCCCTTCGAGGCGGGCCTGGCCGAACTGCCCGCCGCCGTCGGCGCGGTGGCGGCCGGCCTGATCGCGGGCCGCGCGGCCCGCCGCTTCTCGGTACGGGCCGTGGTCTCGGGCGGTCTGGCCGCCGTGGGCATCGCCCTCGCCGTCCTCACGACCGTGGGCCGGTCGACGGGCTACCCGGTCCTCGGCGTCGCGCTCCTGGTCGTCGGCATCGGCGCCGGCTTCTCCTTCACGGTGACGGCCGACGTGATCCTCTCCAGTGTGCCCAAGGACCAGGCGGGCGCCGCCTCCGCGGTCTCCGAGACGGCGTACGAACTGGGCGCTGCCCTCGGCATCGCCCTGCTCGGCTCGATCGTGACCGGTGTCTACCGCGACTTCACGGGCCCGGCCGGAACCCCGGCAGCGGCCCATGAGTCACTGGGAGCGGCGGTGGAGGCCTCGACGGCCATGCCTGCGCACACGGCGGAGTCCCTCCTGGACGCGGCGAGCAGCTCTTTCGTCCAGGGCCTGCAGATCGCGTCGGCCGCAGGAGCAGCGGTCCTGCTGGCAACGGCGGTGGCGGCGTGGTTCCTGCTGAAGGGGCAGCAACTGGAAAGTGCCGGGTGAGCCGAGCAGCTCAGGGGCGCGGGGCTGTGTCGACATGCGGCTCCGCCGCGTGGGCGCGACCAGCCCCCGCACCCGCAGTTGAAAACCGGCCGAACCGCCGGCGGCGCTACGCGGCCTTGGCCTTCGTGGCGTACATGTCCACGTACTCCTGCCCGGAGAGCCGCATGACCTCGGCCATCACGGAGTCGGTCACGGCCCGCAGCACGTACCGGTCCCGGTCCATTCCTTCGTACCGCGAGAACTCCATCGCCTCGCCGAAGCGAACGGTGACCTTCCCGGGCCGCGGCATCCCCGCCCCGCCCGGCTGCAGCTTGTCCGTGCCGATCATCGCGAACGGAACCACCGGCGCACCGGTCATCAGCGTCAGTCGCGCGATACCGGTGCGCCCCCGGTAGAGCCGGCCGTCGGGCGACCGCGTCCCCTCGGGGTAGATCCCGAAGACCTTCCCCTCCTCCAGGATCCGCCGCCCGGTCATCAGCGCGGCGACGCCACCGTTGGCCCCGTCCCGGTCGACCGGGATCATGCCGACGCCGGTGAAGAACCACGCCATCAGCCGGCCCTTGAGGGTCTTGCCGGTGACGTACTCGTCCTTGCCGATGAAGTACACCTGCCGCTTGGTGACGATCGGCAGCACCAGCGAGTCGATGAAGGTCAGGTGATTGCCGGCCAGGATGACCGGCCCGTCCCCCGGGATGTGCTCCGCGCCCTCCACCTGTGGGCGGAACATCAGGCGCATGATCGGTCCGAGCACTGCCTTGATGAGCGCGAAGCGGGACAACGGGTCCTCCGATGTCGAGGGAAGCGATATGTGTCTGTGCAGGTGAGGACATTACTCGCGGCTCCGGGGGATGCGCACATCGGGTGCGGCCGGTTCACCGAGGTCTTACACACTGTTGACACTGGTTTACCTGCGGTGACGCCCCGGTGTCCGTCGGTGACGTACGCCGGCAGTGTGACGGAGGTCGCGCCGAATGCCTGCGGCCGAAGCCGACGGACCGTCATGTCTCGCCTCACACACGACAGACGGCGTCACCCGCGTGTTCGAACCGAGGTCTCCCGTCGGTCATGTGTACGCCCCTACGATCGGCGCGCATCGAAGAGGCAGGACAGCGGGAGGGCGCTCATGGACAGCGACCGGACGAACGAGCAGACGCAGGGCACGGGACGGCGGGCGCTCCTCGGCGCAGCGGTGCTCGGCGCGGGCGGAGCGGTCTTCGGACTGCCCGGAACCGCCCGGGCGGCCGACGCCCGGACGGCAGGGTATGGCGGGCGCGGGCTGAAGAGCCTGCCGGTGCCGACGATCATCGGCCACCGGGGTGCCAGCGGCTACCGCCCCGAGCACACCTTCGGCTCGTACAACCTGGCCCTCGATCTCGGCGCCGACGTCGTCGAGGCGGGTGACCTGGTGCCCACCAAGGACGGTCACCTCGTCTGCCGGCACGAGCCGGAGATCGGCGGCACCACGGACGTCGCCTCGCATCCCGAGTTCGCCGACCGCAAGACCACCAAGGTCCTGGACGGCGTCCCCACCACCGGCTGGTTCACGGAGGACTTCACCCTCGCCGAGCTGAAGACCCTGCGCGCGGTCGAGCGCATCCCGGCCAACCGCCCGCACAACACCCTCTACAACGGGCGCTGGGAGATCCCCACGTTCGAAGAGGTCCTGAAGTGGCAGGACGAGCAGACCCGCAAGCGCGGCAAGCAGGTCTGGATCTACCCCGAGACCAAGCACCCCACCTACTTCCGCAAGCTGGGCCTGGGCCTGGAGGAGCGGGTGGCGAAGCTGCTGCGCAAGTACGGCAAGGACAGCCGGAACTCGCCGGTCA
Source organism: Streptomyces sp. NPDC044064 (assembly GCF_056434245.1). Taxonomy (NCBI): domain Bacteria; kingdom Bacillati; phylum Actinomycetota; class Actinomycetes; order Kitasatosporales; family Streptomycetaceae; genus Streptomyces; species Streptomyces sp. NPDC044064. The sequence continues at coordinate 84,948 of NZ_JBWKFN010000005.1, read as the reverse complement.
TCCTGCAGTCCTTCGAGCCGAGCAGCATCCAGAAGCTGAACCAGCTGGTGGACAACCCGCTCGTCGTGCTGCTCTCCTCGGCCACCAGCCGCCCCTACGACTTCGTCGAGGCGGGCGACCCGCGCACGGTCGCCGACCTGATCACGCCCAAGGGTCTGCGGGAGCTCGCCGGCTACGCGCAGGGCATCGGCCCGACGCTGGACCTGATCATCCCGAAGAACGCCGACGGCACCCTGGCCCAGCCGACCACGCTGGTCTCCGACGCGCACAAGGTGGGGCTCGTCCTGCACCCCTACACCATGCGCAACGAGAACCCCTTCCTCCCGGCCGAGTACCGCAAGGGCAGCGCCGCGGACGCCTACGGCGATGTCTTCGGAGCCTTCGGGACGTACTTCGCCACCGGCATCGACGGCGTCTTCACCGACAACGCCGACACCGGTGTGCTGGCCCGCGCCGACTTCCTGGCCGGCTGACCGGAGCCGCCCTCGTCAACACCGAGGCCGTACCGCACCCCTTTAGGGGTGACTCCGCGCCGTCCCGGAAACCTGCCGCCGGGGCGGCGCGTCGTTCCGCATATGACGCACGACTTGGTGGTCACCCTGCGCCCGCTGCTCGCTGCCGAGGCCTCCGCCGAGGCATATGCCTGCGGAGGTGAACCGGGCGATCTGGAGCAGGCCGTCTGGCTCCGCCTCCTGGAGCTTCTGGAGACCACCGGGCCGCCGACCGACCCGCAGGGCTGGCTGCGCAAGGCCGTCCGTGCCGAGGCCCGGCGCAGCCGTCGTACCACCCGCATCGAACGTCCTTACGGCATCGAGCCGGCCGACGACGCCCGCCCCGACCCCGAACAGCTGGCACTCACGGCCGCCCGGTACCGCGCCCTGCGCGACGCGGCCCGCCGGCTGCCCGGCCGCTGCCCCCGGCTCATCGAGGCGCTGCTCTCCCCGAGGGACCTGACATACCGGGAGATCGCGGGGGAGTTGGGTATCTCACAAGGCAGTCTCGGACCGGAACGTTCCAGATGTCTGGGATGTCTGCGCCGATTGCTCACGCCGGAGGTTGCGGCCCGTGAAGCGCGGGGATAGGAGTGAGGAACGACAGGCGATCAGGTGAGCGGGAGGCATGCGCACATGGGCATGAGCGTGACCATCTCGGTGGCGACCGAGCAGGATTCGGAGCAGATCTTCAGGCTCCAGTACCTGTGCTTCCAGAGCGAGGCGGCGCTGTACGGCAACTACCGCATCGACCCGCTCGTCCAGAGTCTCGACTCGGTCCGTCAGGAGGTCGTCGCCGACTGCGTCTTCGTGGCCCGCCTCGGCGACGAGGTGGTCGGCGCGGTGCGCGGCAAGGTGACCGAGGACGGCGCCGCCGCCATCGGCAAGCTCTGTGTCCACCCGCGTCTCCAGGGCCACGGCATCGGTGCGCGTCTGCTGCGCGCGGCCGAAGCGGCGCTGGAGGGGGAGCGGGGTGCCACCAAGTTCCGCCTCTTCACCGGCCATCGGAGCGAGGGCAACCTCCGCCTGTACCGCCGGGTCGGGTACCAGGCGGTGGGCCGGTCGAAGGGTGCGGACGGCGTGGAGCTGATCGTCCTGGAGAAGCAGGCGGGTGCCTACGCAACTACGGCGTGAGGAGCGCCCAAGGAGGCGCGGGGCCGTATTGACATGCGGCTCCGCCGCGTGGGTGCGACCGGCCGCGAACGGCCCGCGGGCGCCCGCACTTCTCAGGCGGCAGCCCGCTGCTGCGCCTGCACCTTCCGCAGCCAGTACAGCGCGGACAACGGCAACAGCACGGGGATGAAGATGTAGCCCATCCCATAGTCCGACCACACGGTCGCGTCGGGAAACGCCGAGGGCTCCACGAGCGTCCACGTACCGACGACCAGCACTCCCACCAGCTCGGCCGCGCAGCAGACTCGCGCCGCCCTGCGGGCCGTTTCGCCGCCACGGACCAGCGTGTACGTGATGAAGCCGTACACGACACCGGCCACCGCCGACAACGAGTAGGCGAGCGGTGCCCGCTGGAAGTCCGTCGCGATCTGGTACGCCGAGCGCGAGACCGCGCCGACCACCATCACGCCGTAGAACCAGACGAGCAGCATCCCCGGCCCGCTGATCAACCGGGTCGGCTTCTCCTCGAGCGCCGTCATCTCAGCCTCCCCAGATGTCGTAGAGCCGTACCTCGAGCACGGCCAGCACCACACCGCCGGCCGCCACCGTCACCGAGCCCCAGCGCGTCCGCTCGGCCAGGGACATGAAGCCCGCCGCCGGCACGCAGGCGAACGCGCCCAGCAGATACGCCACGAAGATGGCCGTCCCCTGCTCCGGCTTCTCGCCCCGGGCCAGCAGCACGATCCCGGCCACCAGCTGGATCACGGCCAGCAGCGACACCACGGCCATGCCGATGAAGTGCCAGTCCTTGGTCGGCTGGTCCCGGTGGGCGGCCCAGCCGCACCAGGCGGCGAGCAGCAGCGCGGCGACTCCGGTCACCAGCGTCAGGGCGTTGAGCATGCGGTGACCTTATTACGGCCGAAATGGCCCGACGTCGCCGACCCCGTCGTACGCCGTAGGGTCTAGACCATGATGTTCCACGCGCACGCCCTCCTGTTCGACAACGACGGCACTCTCGTCTCCTCCCTCGACTCCGTCGAGCGCTGCTGGACCCTCCCCCACGCCTAAAGGGCGCGGGGGGACCCCCACGGCGCAGGAGTACGGCATCACCGCCGAGGAGTTCCGGCGCGTCGCGCTGCACGGGCGGCCCGCGGCCGAGATAGTCGCCGATCTGCTGCCCGCCCGCCTCGTGCCGGAGGCGGTCGCCCGGGTCGAACAGCTGGAGGTGGAGGACGTGCCCGACGGAGGCGTGCAGCTCCTGCCGGGTACCCGGGACTTCCTCGACTCGCTCCCCGCCGACCGCTGGGCCGTCGTCACCTCCGCCACCCGGCGGCTCGCCGAGGCCCGCCTCGACGCCGTCGGCATCTTGCCCAAGACGCTCGTCGCCGCCGACGACATCACCCGCGGCAAGCCCGACCCCGAGCCCTGTCTGCTCGCCGCCCGGCAGCTCGGCGTGGACCCGGCCCGCTGCGTCGTCTTCGAGGACGCACCCGCCGGACTCCAGGCGGGCCGCGCGGCCGGCATGACCACCGTGGCGTTGGCCACAACCCACCGGGCCGAGGAGCTGGACGCCGACCTGGTGGTGAGGGACCTGTCGGCCTTGTCCGCACTGGTCACCGATGCCGGAGTGGAGATCTCCGTTCGCGACTGAGAACTGTCCGCCGCTGTCCAGCATGCGGACAGCGGCGGCCGGTCAGCACCGTAGGTCTGGTTTACTGATCGCATGACCACGACGAGCTGCCGCACCCTTGCGACCGAGGCGACCCTGACGCCCGGTGCTCGTTGTATGTGTTCGCGCCGAATGTGCGCTTTCTAGAGGGCCCCCGCACCACCTGAGCCTCGCGCCCCGAAGCGAGAGCCGTGGCCTGTCCCACGCCGGATCCCCGGCCTGCGTGACTGAAGCCTCCCCCACTGCCTGAACGGCGTGGGGGGACCCCCATCGCGCACACGACGTTCTCCCCGGTTCACCGCCTCGGCGAGAACCGTGCCGCGTCCGTGAACGACTGCAACTGCACCCGTGTCCGGGCACACCCACGCCCGGGCACTCGACAGTGACGGAAACCCCTGTGATCACCACATCGGGCCTGACCAAGGTCTACCGCTCCCGCGGCCGTGAGGTCACCGCCCTCGACGGCGTCGATCTCCACGTCCGCGAAGGCGAGGTCTACGGCGTCATCGGCCAGTCCGGCGCCGGAAAGTCCTCGCTCATCCGCTGCGTCAACCTGCTCGAGCGTCCGACATCCGGGACGGTGAGCGTCGCCGGACAGGACCTCACCGCGCTCGCCGGCCGGGGCCCCCGCGCCGGCAAGGAGCTGCGCCGGGCGCGCAGCCACATCGGCATGGTCTTCCAGCACTTCAACCTGCTCTCCTCGCGGACCGTGCAGGACAACGTCGAGCTGCCGCTGGAGATCCTCGGCAAGTCGGGCAAGGAGCGTTCCCGCAAGGCGCTCGAACTCCTCGACCTGGTCGGCCTCGCCGACAAGGCCAAGGCCTACCCCGCCCAGCTCTCCGGCGGCCAGAAGCAGCGCGTCGGCATCGCCCGCGCCCTGGCCGGCGACCCCAAGGTGCTGCTCTCCGACGAGGCCACCAGCGCCCTCGACCCGGAGACCACCCGCTCCATCCTCCAGCTGCTGCGCGACCTGAACCGGCAGCTGGGCCTGACCGTCCTGCTCATCACCCACGAGATGGACGTCGTGAAGTCCGTCTGCGACTCCGCCGCCCTCATGGACAAGGGCAGGATCGTGGAGTCCGGCACGGTCAGCGAACTGCTGGCCACCCCCGGCTCCGAGCTGGCCTCCGCCCTGTTCCCGGTGGGCGGCGAGGCCACGGGCGCCGACCGGACCGTCCTCGACGTCACCTTCCACGGCGAGGCCGCCACCCAGCCGGTCATCTCCCAGCTCGCGCGCACCTACAACATCGACATCTCGATCCTCGGCGCCGCCATCGACACCGTCGGCGGTCTCCAGATCGGCCGCATGCGCATCGAACTGCCCGGCCGCTACGAGGACAACGTGGTGCCCGTCGGCTTCCTGCGCGAGCTGGGCCTGCAGATCGACGTCGTCGACCACACGGCCCAGGCGCCCGTGCTGGTGAAGGAAGGTGCCAAGTGACCTGGTCCGAGATGCAGCCGCTGCTGTCCCAGGCGTGTAGCGAGACGTTCACCATGGTGGCCTGGTCCACCCTGATCGCCGTCGCCGCCGGCCTTCCGCTCGGCATCCTCCTCGTCCTGACCGACCGGGGCGGCCTGCTGCAGAACGTCGTCGCCAACAAGGCGATCGGCCAGGTCGTGAATGTCGGCCGGTCGATGCCGTTCATCATCCTGATGGTCGCCCTGATGAGCTTCACCCGCTGGGTCACCGGGACGACGATCGGCACCACCGCCGCCGTCGTGCCGCTCGCCATCGGCGGCATCCCGTTCTTCGCCCGCCTGGTCGAGACGGCTGTCCGCGAAGTGGACAACGGTCTCGTCGAGGCCGTACAGGCCATGGGCGGCAACTCCTGGACGATCGTCCGCAAGGTCCTCGTCCCCGAGGCCCTGCCCTCGCTGATCGCCAGCACGACCACGACGGTCATCGCCCTGATCGGCTACTCCGCCATGGCCGGCACGGTCGGCGGCGGCGGTCTCGGCGACCTGGCCGTCCGCTACGGCTACCAGCGCTTCGAGACCGAGCTGATGTGGATCACCGTCGCGATCCTCGCCGTGGCCATCTCCCTCATCCAGTTCGCCGGCGACTACGCGGCCCGCTCCCTGCACCACCGCGGCGCCCGCTCCGGCCCGGCTCCCAAGCTGCGCCTGCTGAAGGCCGAGGCGACCGAGGCCGCCGACATCACCAAGGTCGCCTGAGACCCCCAAAGACTCCCCGTACACCCATCACGGGGTCGCACCACCCTTAAGGAAAGGCACTTTTCGTGCGTAACACCGCCAAGCTCACCACCGCCGTCCTCGCCGCCGGAGCCCTCACCTTCGGACTCACCGCCTGCGGCTCCGGCAACGACTCCGCCGGCTCCTCCGACTACAGCGGCCCGCTGGTCGTCGCCGCGAGCCCGACCCCGCACGCCGAGATCCTGAACTTCGTCAAGGAGAACCTGGCGAAGAAGGCGGGCCTCGACCTCGAGGTCAAGGAGTTCACCGACTACATCACGCCGAACACGGCGACCGAGGACGGCTCGGTCGGGGCCAACTACTTCCAGAACCAGCCGTACCTGGACGACTTCAACAAGAAGCGGGGCACCCACATCGTGCCCGTCGTCACGGTGCACCTGGAGCCGCTCGGCCTCTACTCCCACAAGGTGAAGAGCGCCGACGCCCTCAAGAGCGGTGCGACCGTCGCCGTCCCGAACGACTCCGTCAACGAGGCCCGCGCGCTGAAGCTGCTCGCCGCCAAGGGCCTCATCACGCTCAAGGACGGCGTCGGCACCGAGGCCACCCCGCAGGACATCGCCAAGAACCCCAAGAACCTCAAGTTCAAGGAGGTCGAGGCGGCCCAGACCCCGCGCTCCCTGGACGACGTGGACGCCGCCGTGGTCAACGGCAACTACGCGATCTCCTCGGGTCTCAAGCCGGCGAAGGACGCCCTCGTGCTGGAGTCCGCGAAGAACAACCCGTACGGCAACTTCCTCGCGGTCAAGAAGGGCAACGAGAAGGACCCGCGGGTGAAGAAGCTCGCCAAGCTCCTCACCTCGCCCGAGGTCAAGAAGTTCATCGAGGACAAGTACCAGGGCTCGGTCATCCCGTCCTTCTGAACCTGACGGCTCGTCCGGCGGCACGTATACGGCGTATCGCCACGCACGGGGTCCACTCCCTCACCCGGGGTGGGCCCCCTCGTGCCGTTCAGTGGTTTCATGCTGCATGCTGGGCAGTTCAGCGGGGCCCTGGCGGTCCTGATGCTCTCTCAAGGATTTTCCGAAGGTTACGGAGCGGCGCATGACTAGCACCTTCCCCAACATCTCCATCAGCACGGAGCGGTTGGTGCTGCGTCCCCTCGACGAGGACGACGTGCCCGCCCTGGCCGAGATGATGAACGACGAGCACATCGGTGCCTGGACCGACGTCCCCCAGCCGTTCACCCAGGACGACGCCCGGCACTGGATCACCGAGTACGCGCCCGCCGAGCGCACCGCCGGTCGCGGCCTGGATCTCGCCGTCACCGAGTTCCTCACCCAGCGCCTCGTCGGCATCGTCCAACTGGGCAAGACCAACTGGCACATCCGCTCCACCGAGCTTTCGTACATCGTCGCCCCCTGGGCCCGCGGCGAGGGCTACGCCTCCGAGGCCGCCCTCGCCACGGCCCAGTGGCTCTTCGGCGACCAGAAGTTCGAGCGCATCGAGATCCGTACCGCCGCCGACAACACGGCCTCCCAGCAGGTCGCGCAGAAGATCGGCTGCATCAGCGAGGGTGTGCTGCGCAACGCCTGCATAGTCCACGTCCGTGCCGAGGACGGAACCTGGACCGACCTGCGCACGGACTTCATCGTCTGGAGCCTCCTCCCGGAGGACATCGAAGGCGCCGACGGGCAGCTCGCCGACAGCGGCGACTTCACCTCGTACGCCGACTGGAACTGACCCCGGCGAGGCGCACCCGGATCCGCGCACGGCCTCGCCGCATCGCGCGTCCGCTACCTTCACCAGGTACCCTCACGGAGCCCGCCCGACGGGCCCGTACCCCTGACGAGCTGCGAAAACCTGGAGACTGACGACGATGGCCGACCGGGTCACGGTGATCGGCTGGGACGGCTCGCCGCTGACCGCCACGGCACGGGCCGCCCTCGGCGCCGCCACGCTCGTGGCCGGAGCGGCACACCACCTCGCGCTCCCCGAGGTCCCGCCCAGTGCCGAGCGCATCCGCCTCGGCAGCCTCGCGCTGGCCTCCCGCCGCATCGCCGCCCACCGTGGCACCGCGGTCGTGCTCGCCGACGGCGACCCCGGCTTCTTCGGCGTCGTACGGGCCCTGCGTGCACCGGAGTTCGGCCTGGAGGTCGAGGTCGTCCCCGCCGTCTCCTCGGTGGCCGCCGCCTTCGCCCGCGCCGGCATGCCCTGGGACGACGCCCAGGTGGTCGTCGCCCACCGGCGCACCCTGCGCCGTGCCGTGAACGTCTGCCGTGCCCACACCAAGGTCGCCGTCCTCACCTCGCCGGGCGCAGGCCCCGCCGAGCTGGGGCTGCTCATGGACGGGATCCACCGGACCTTCGTCATCTGCGAGGAGCTGGGCACCGAACGCGAGCGGGTCTCCGTCGTCACCTCCGACAACGCCCCCGACCACACCTGGCGCGACCCGAACGTCGTCATCGTCATCGGCGGCCCGGCCGGAGCCGCCGAGGGCGGCGGCTGGATCGCCGGGCGCGACCCCGGCATCGGACCCCGCGGCTGGGTGCAGCCGGACGAGGAGTACGGGGGGTACGGCGGCGGCCTCGGCGAAGGGGAGACCCAGCTGCTCAGGGCCGCCCAACTCGCCCGTCTCGGTCCCCGGGTCGGCGACCTCGTCTGGGACATCGGCTGCGGCAGCGGAGCCTTCGCCACCGAGGCGGCGCGCGCCGGAGCCGCCGTCATCGCCGTCGACCGGCTGTCCGACGCCTGCGCCCGGACCGACGCGGCCGCCCGCCGCTTCGGCGTCCAGCTCCAGGTGGTGCAGGGCACCGCACCCCATGTCCTCGAAAACCTGCCCGAACCGGACGTCGTACGGGTCGGCGGCGGGGGAGCGGCCGTGGTCTCCGCGGTCGCCGACCGCCGCCCGCAGCGCATCGTGACCCACGCCGCGACCCGCGACGAGGCCGAACTCGTCGGCCGCGGCCTGAGCGAACACGGATACCGGGTCGAGTGCGCCCTGCTGCAGTCCGTCGAACTCGACACCAGGGCCTGGACGGAGACTGAGCGGAACGTTGCGTTCCTGCTCACCGGGGAATTGCTGCGGCGCGAAGCGCCTCGTTGAGGGGTGGTGGTCGGGCGACGGGCGGGCCTGCCGGATCGCGCCCCGTGATCCTGTTGTCGTACTGCGCGCGGTAGGCTGGCCGATCGTTGTACCGCATCGGTGGCCCGGAACTTCGTTCGCCAATGTCCGGAAAACGTGCCCGCTTTGGGGTGGGTGTGGTACGGCAGAACCCGAGGACGCGCAACGTGGCGCAGTCCACAGCGGGCTGTCGCGGATCATGCTGTCGCGACGGCTGAACGGCCGGGACAATGCCACTGAATGGCTTTGTCGCCTTTTTTGGGCGGGTCGTTCGTGCCGCTGGGCACACACGCTCGTTCTTCACTACGGGGCGGTCGGTGCGCCGTTCCGGGTGAGCTGGTCGTAGAAGCACTAACCGATGGGCGAGGGGTACGCATGACCGACACCGGCCAGGTCCCGGGCGAGGGGCAGCCGGAGAGCGCAGGCATGGTGGAACAGCCGGGCGCCCCCGCGCACGGCGCGTACACCTACCTCTCCGAGGCACCCGCCGAGGACGAAGACCTGCTGCTGCCGGGAGCCCAGGGCGCGTGGGGCAACGAAGTGCATCCCCCCGCCCCGGAACCGGTCGTCGAGACCGTCCACCAGCCGGGCCCGCACGAGACGGCCGGCCGGGACAGCGGTTCCGTCGACCTCAGCGGCGTCCGGCTGCCGAATCCGGCGCCGGCGTCCGTGCCGCCGTCGCCCATCCTCTCGGCCCCGCACGACGCGGCCGCCGCGCCGCAGCAGGCGCGCCGGCCCCTGCATCTCGGTCCGCCGATCCCCGACGCCACCGCCAGCCCGGTCCGCTCCCTCGCCGACCGCGGGCCCGCCGGAGCGCCGGTACGGCAGCCGGGACCGGCCACGCCCGGACCCGAGTACCTCGACGCCCAGCCGCTGGGCGACATGGCCCCGCAGAACGCGGCCCCCTGGGGCGCCGCGCCGGTCGCCGTGGCCCAGGTCGGCACGGAGGCCCCGGCCGCCGAAACGGTCGGTCCCTTCGCGGTCCCCGAGGCCGTCGCCGATGTACCCGACGCCGCCCAGGCCACGATGACCCGCCTTGCCACGCAGGCGGCCGCGCAGCTGCCCGGCGAGGCGGTCCAGCCGCAGGCCGTGCACGGTCATGACGGGGTGCAGCCGGTGCACGGTCACGACGGTGTGTACGTCCCCCAGGGGGATCTGGACCTGGGCCAGGGCCCCGAGGTCGCCGCCGCTTCCGACGCCGCTGCCGGTGGGGTCGTCCCCGCGGCCGAGGCCGAGGTCGCCGAGGCGGTCCATACCGTGGAGAGCGGCCCGGTGCCCCCTGCGGCCGACGTGCTGGAGCAGGGTGCTCCGGTTCAGCCGGCGCAGGCCGAGGCCGTACCGGTCCAGGCACCCGAGGCCGCGCCGGTCGCGGAGGCCACGCCGGTGGCGGACGCGGCGGAGCCCGTCCAGGTGTCCGAACCCCTCCAGGAGTCCGAGCCCGTCCTGCAGCCGGAGCCCGTCCTGCAGCCGGAGCCCGTCCTGCAGGCCAAGGCCGCACCTGTCGTCGAGGCCGCTCAGCCGGTCGAGGGCGCACCCCTTGCCGAGGCCGTTCAGCCCGTCGAGGCCGCACCCGTTGCCGAGGCGGTTCAGCCGGTCGAGACCGCACCCTTCGTCGACACCGTGCAGGCAGAGGTGCCCTCGGCTGCGGATGCACCGGCCGAGGCTGTCGCCGCCGCTCCGGCGCAGGGCGTGGCCGAGGCGGCGGACACCGCTGTCGCCCAGAGCGTCACCGAAGCGGCCCCGGTCGTCAGCGAAGCGGCCCCGGTCGTCACCGACGCCGTCCCGGTCGCTCCGGCCCAGCCCGGCCCGTCCGCCGCCGGACCCGTCGAGACCCCGCCGGCCGCTGTCCCCGACTCCGCCGCCCCCGCTGTCGCCCAGGTCCCGCCCGCCGTCGAGCAGGGGCAGGCGCCCGAGCCCGTGGCCGCCGCCGAGCCGGCGCCGGAGCCGGCGCACGCAGCCGGACCGGCAGAGTCCCCGGAACCCCTCGCCCCGGCGCAGGACGTCGCGCAGGTGCTGCTTCCGCAGGCCACGCCCGAGGTGTCCGGGCCCGCCCTCCTGCAGGCCCAGGGCCCGCAGCTCGCGGGTCCCGTCCCGCAGGACGGCGATGCCGCGGCCGCCCCGCAGCAGCCGCAGCCCCAGGCGCCGGACGCCGCCGGGCAGGCCGCGGTGGCGTCGGCCCCGGACACCGGCATCGCCGCACCCGCCGGCCCGCAGCTCCAGCCGGTCGAGGCCGCTCCGGTGGCGCTCGAGGCCGAGGCCGCTCCGGTGACGCCGGAGACCGGGGCCCCGACACCGGTCGCACCGGCCACCGAGCCGGACCCGGCCGCGGCGGCCGCGCCGTCGGCACCCGCCGGCACCACCGGGCCGCTGCCCTCCGGCGTCCCGCTCCAGGCGCACCCCGAGCAGCCGCTCGGGCAGTTCGTGCCCGTCGAGGGCCAGGTGCCGACCACCCCGCACCTGGCGCCGACCCCGCCGCAGCCCCTCGTCCTGCCCACCCAGGAGCAGCAGGAGCCCGTCGCCACGGTCCCCGCTCCGCGCGAGGCCGAGCCCGCTGCCGGACCGGACGCGGCGGCCGACGAACACGCCCCCGACGTCGTACAGCACGCGGAGGACCTGGAGACCAGGGCCGCCGACCAGGAAGAGAGCACGGCCGCAGTGGAAGAGGCAGGACAGTCCTCCGGACCGGCCGCTCCGGCCTACGACGACGCCGAGCGCGAGGCCGTCCTGAAGGTGATGCGCGAGCGGCGCGACATCCGCAACGGCTTCCGCAGCGACCCGATCCCGCACGAGGTGCTGCTGCGCGTCCTGGAGGCCGCCCACACGGCGCCCTCCGTGGGCCACTCGCAGCCCTGGGACTTCGTCGTCATCCGGTCCGCCGACACCCGCCGCACCATGCACGAACTGGCCATGCGCCAGCGCGAGGCGTACGCCAAGTCGCTGCCCAAGGGCCGGGCCAAGCAGTTCAAGGAACTGAAGATCGAGGCCATCCTCGACACCCCGGTGAACATCGTCGTCACCGCGGACCCGACCCGCGGCGGCCGCCACACCCTCGGCCGGCACACCCAGCCGCAGATGGCGCCCTACTCCGCCGCTCTCGCGGTCGAGAACCTCTGGCTCGCCGCGCGCGCCGAAGGCCTCGGCGTCGGCTGGGTCAGCTTCTTCGACGAGCGCGAGATGGTCCGAGCCCTCGGCCTGCCCGAGCACCTGGAGGTCATCGCCTACCTGTGCGTCGGGTACGTCGACGAGTTCCCGGACGAGCCCGAGCTGATGCAGGCCGGCTGGTCCAAGCGGCGCCCGCTGTCCTGGGTGGTGCACGAAGAGACGTACGGCCGCCGCGCCCTGCCCGGAGAGGAACCCCACGACCTGCTTGCCGAGACCGTCGCGCAGATCCGCCCGCTGGACGCCAAGGCGCTCGGCGAGGCCTGGGAGCGCCAGAAGCGCATGACCAAGCCGGCCGGCGCGCTCGGCATGCTGGAGATCATCTCCGCGCAGCTGTCGGGCCTGTCCCGGCAGTGCCCGCCGCCGATCCCGGAGCCCGCAGCCGTCGCCATCTTCGCCGGCGACCACGGGGTCCACGCCCAGGGCGTCACCCCCTGGCCGCAGGAGGTCACCGCCCAGATGGTGGCCAACTTCCTGGGCGGGGGAGCGGTCTGCAACGCCTTCGCCAACCAGGTCGGCGCCGAGGTCTGCGTCGTGGACGTCGGTGTCGCCGCCGACCTGCCGGCCACGCCCGGTCTGCTGCCCCGCAAGATCCGCGGCGGCACGTCCGACATGACCACCGGCCCCGCGATGAGCCGCGAGGAGGCCAAGGCGGCCATCGAGGTGGGCATCGAGACCGCCCGCGACCTGGTGGCGGCGGGCAACAAGGCGCTGCTCACCGGTGAGATGGGCATCGCCAACACGACCGCGTCCGCCGCGCTCATCTCCGTCTTCACGGGCGCCGACCCGGCGGAGGTCACCGGCCGGGGCACGGGCATCAACGACGAGACCCTGGCCCGCAAGACCGAGGTCGTCCGCCGTGCGCTCGAAGTCCACCAGCCGGACCCGGCCGACCCGATCGGCGTCCTCGCGGCGATCGGCGGCTTCGAACACGCGGCGCTGGTCGGCCTGCTCCTGGGCGGAGCCTCCCTGCGTACCCCGGTGATCCTGGACGGCGTCAGCGCCGGCGCCGCGGCTCTGGTCGCCCGCGCGATCGCCCCCGAGGTGCTCGCGGCCTGCATCGCCGGCCACCGCAGCGCCGAGCCCGGCCATGTCGCGGCCCTCAACAAGCTGGGCCTGCGGCCCCTGGTCGACCTCGACCTCCGCCTCGGCGAGGGCACGGGTGCCCTCCTGGCCCTCCCGCTGGTGCAGAGCACGGCCAGGGCGATGCACGAGGTGGCGACCTTCGATTCGGCAGGGGTCACCGAGAAGTAGGGGCGGCTTTTGGCCGACGGCCGGTCAGGCGTGGTCCGTGCGCAGTCGTTCCGGCGGGCGGGCACGGACCACGCGGCCGCGCCCGGCCACCTTGCCCAGCCACCGGACAGCCGACCCGCCTTTCCTGCAGCCAACGTAAAATCCGCACGTCAGGGCCACCGCAAAGCCGCAGAGGCCTCGCACTGCACAGCAGCAAGAGGAGCCGCCCCTCATGGCCGAACACCCCGCCTACCCCGTAGGCCTCCGCCTCTCCGGCCGTCGAGTGGTCGTCCTCGGCGGCGGCCAGGTCGCCCAGCGCCGCCTCCCCGCACTGATCGCGGCAGGCGCGGACATCATCCTGGTGTCCCCCGGGGCGACCCCCTCCGTGGAGGCGATGGCGGACGCGGGCGAGATCACCTGGGAGCGGCGCCCCTACGCGGACGGCGACCTCGCGGCCGCCTGGTACGCCCTCATCGCCACCAGCGACCCCGAGGCCAACGCCCGGGCCTCCGCCGAGGCGGAGCGCCACCGCGTCTGGTGCGTCCGCTCCGACGACGCCGACCAGGCGACGGCCTGGACACCGGCGACCGGCCACAGCGAGGGTGTCACCGTCGCCGTCCTCACCACGGACGCCAGGGGCCGCGACCCCCGGCACACCGCCGCCATCCGCGACGCGGTCGTCGAGGGCCTGCGCGACGGCACCCTCGTCGCCCCGCACCACCGCACCCGTACACCCGGCGTGGCCCTGGTCGGCGGCGGTCCCGGCGACCCGGACCTCATCACCGTCCGCGGCCGCCGTCTGCTCGCCGAGGCCGACGTCGTCATCGCGGACCGGCTCGGCCCGCGCGACCTGCTCGCCGAACTCCCGCCGCACGTCGAGGTCATCGACGCCGCGAAGATCCCGTACGGCCGGTACATGGCCCAGGAGGCCATCAACAACGCGCTGATCGAGCACGCCAAGCAGGGCAAGTCCGTGGTTCGGCTCAAGGGCGGCGACCCGTTCGTCTTCGGCCGCGGCATGGAGGAGGTCCAGGCGCTCGCCGAGGTCGGCATCCCCTGCACGGTCGTGCCGGGCATCTCCAGCTCGATCTCCGTCCCCGGCGCGGCCGGCATCCCGGTCACCCACCGCGGTGTCGCCCATGAGTTCACCGTGGTCAGCGGTCATGTCGCCCCCGACGACGAGCGCTCCCTCGTCGACTGGCCGGCGCTGGCCAGGCTGACCGGTACGCTCGTGATCCTGATGGGCGTCGACAAGATCGGGAAGATCGCCGAGACGCTCGTCGCGCACGGCAGGTCGCCCGACACCCCGGTCGCCCTCGTCCAGGAGGGCACGACGGCCGCCCAGCGCCGTGTGGACGCGACCCTCGCCACGGTCGCCGAGACCGTACGTGCCGAGGACGTGAAACCCCCGGCGGTCATCGTCATCGGCGAGGTCGTGAACGTCGGCCCGGAGCCGGTGGCTTGATCCCGCGTAACCCGGGGTAACGCAACCCGTTCCCAGCCGTTGGCAGCACACCCAGGACAAGGCAGTATCACCCTGTGGCCGATCTCATCACCGTTGAGGATCCCGACGACCCGCGCCTGCGCGACTACACGGGCCTGACCGACGTCGAACTGCGCCGCAAGCGCGAGCCGGCCGAGGGCCTGTTCATCGCCGAGGGCGAGAAGGTCATCCGAAGGGCCAAGGAAGCCGGCTACGAGATGCGCTCCATGCTGCTCTCGGCCAAGTGGATCGACGTCATGCGCGACGTCATCGACGAACTCCCGGCCCCCGTGTACGCGGTCACCCCGGAACTGGCCGAGCAGGTCACCGGCTACCACGTGCACCGCGGCGCCCTCGCCTCCATGCAGCGCAAGCCGCTGCCGACGGCGGCGGAACTGCTCCGCTCCGCCCGCAGGGTGGTGGTCATGGAGTCGGTCAACGACCACACCAACATCGGCGCGATCTTCCGCTCGGCGGCAGCCCTCGGCATGGACGCGGTGCTGCTGTCGCCCGACTGCGCCGACCCGCTGTACCGCCGCAGCGTCAAGGTCTCCATGGGTGCGGTGTTCTCCGTGCCGTACGCCCGCCTGGAGACCTGGCCCAAGGGTCTGGAGTCGGTGCGCGAGGCGGGCTTCACGCTCCTCGCGCTCACTCCGGACGAGAAGGCCAGAAGCCTGGACGAGGCCGCCCCGCACCGGATGGACCGGGTCGCGCTGATGCTCGGCGCCGAGGGTGACGGCCTGTCCACGCAGGCCCTGGTCGCCGCCGACGAATGGGTGCGCATCCCCATGTCCCACGGGGTCGACTCCCTCAACGTGGGCGCGGCCGCCGCGGTGGCCTTCTACGCGGTGGCCTCGGGACGGCCCGCGTCCTGAGCCGGTCCGGAAAGCTCAGTTCTCCGAGCCGGACCCGGACTCGAAGGTCGAGTCGTACCGCTGCGACATCAGCTTCCCGCCGTCCGGCGGCGTGAAGCCCGGCTGTACGTGCCGCTGCCGCCGGCCGTCGCCACCGTCGTCGCCGAGCCCGCGGGCCGGGCCCTGACAGCCCTGCGCCACCGCGATACCGAGGGCCACCAGCAGCGTCACGACCACGAACACGAACAGCCGCTGGCGCAGCAGCCGGGGATTGGCCGGGCGTCGGCCGGTTCCCGTCGCGCGCGGCACCGGACGCCCGGTGCCGCTGCGCGGAGCGGGCCGGCTCCCGCTGCCCGAGCGTGTGCCGCCGGAGCGGGGCGCCGGGGTGGGCCGGGCCGTGCCGGGCCGGGAGGCGACGCCCCCGGCACGTGAGGCGCTGCCGCCCCGCGAGGGGGTGCCGCCCCGGGCGGGCGTGCCGCCGCGCGGCACCGGGGTGCCGGGGGCGGTGCGCCGCTGGGCGCGCTGCGGCTCGGGGTAGGTGTCCACGAGCCGTCCGGTGGGCCGGTCCGCCTCGGCGGCCCGCGGCGCGGGCGGCCGTGCGTCGGCCAGGCCCTGCGCCTCACGGGCGGCGATCTCCTTGAGCCGCAGCGACAGTTGGAGGGTGCTGGGCCGGTCCTCGGGATCCTTGGCCAGACAGGCCCGCACCAGCGGCGCGAGGGCGTCCGGAACGCCGTACAGCTGCGGCTCCTCGTGCACCACGCGGTACAGCATCACCTCGGAACTGCCCTGCCCGAAGGGGGAGTCGCCGGTCGATGCGTAGGCCAGGGTCGCGCCGAGGGAGAAGACGTCCGTGGCCGGGGTGACGGCCGCGCCGCGCACCTGCTCGGGAGCGAGGAAGCCGGGGGAGCCGACGGCGGTGCCGACGTGGGTGAGCGTGGAGGCGCCGGTGGCCCACGCGATGCCGAAGTCGATGATCCGCGGCCCCTTGGGGGACAGCAGGATGTTGGAGGGCTTCAGGTCCCGGTGGACGACCCCGGCCTCGTGCACGGCGACGAGTCCCTCGGACAGGGCCGCGCCGACCGCCGCCGCCTCGGCCGCGCCGAGCGGGCCCTCGTCGGCGACCTTGTCGTGCAGGGAGGGGCCGGGCACGTACTGCGTCGCGAACCACGGCCGGTCGGCCTCCAGGTCCGCCGCCACCAGCCGTGCGGTGCAGCCTCCCCTGATGCGCCGGGCCGCCGAGACCTCACGGGCGAACCGCGAGCGGAACTCCTGGTCCTCCGCCAGATCGGGCCGGATCACCTTCAGCGCGACCCGCTGCCCCTTCTTGTCGGAGCCGAGGTAGACCACGCCCATTCCGCCCGCGCCGAGCCGTCGGTGAAGCCTGAACGAGCCGACGACGCGCGGGTCCTCGCGCCTCAGGCGCATCATCGCCATGTTCATCCCCGCTGCCCGGTCCCTGTGACGTGGCACAGCTTACGTTTCCACAGCCGCCTGCGCGCAGAGGCCGCGCCCTCCGGGACGGACGGATTGTGCGCGACGGGAGCACGAGGTGAAACACGGTCAGTTAGCCGCTCCCTGCGGTGCCCTTGGGACACCCGTGACTTCAACATACGGACGCGGCAGGGAGGTTGGCCCCGGCCGGAGCGACCATGGACGAGGAGAGGCGCCCACGGAAGGAACACCGTGCCCTCCTTCCAGCCTGCCGCCCCGAACCGGCCACCGCGCGCACGCATCACACCCCCACACCCCACCCGAAGTGATCGAAGTCACTCGCCGCACCCGTCGGATGGTCCGGAAATGACCGGACACGGTGGGCGACCCCTCCGGGATGACCCCGAGACCTGGGACCCCGTCTCCACCCAGGGGAGTACTCCACAGGTCGTGGCTCATCCTCCGGGAGGCCCGCGATTCGGTACGAAGGCATGACGCCCGTCGGGGGCCGCACGCCTAGATTTGAGGTCAAGCGGCGGGTGCAGCACTCGTCCCCCGAGGTCAGGCACCCGCCGCTGTCAACGACAACAGAGACGGTCAGGAGAGGGACCATGGCCCACCCGGCACCGCGACGCACGACGTTCGCCCCTCGCCGGACGGGTCGTCGCCACCCGCTGGTGGCGACGCTCATGGCCCTTCCCCTGGCGGCACTGCTCCTCCTCGTCTTCGACGGCTGAGAGACAGTGGCCACACAGGCGTCGTCCGTGGGTGCGATGCTGGGGCGCTGAGCGGCGACCCCAGGCCCGGAAGAGCGGTCCGGGCGGGGACATCGATCCATGAAACCCCGTGGGGACGGGGGTACGGCGGACGGCACAAATGCCGGCGCAGCTGGGGAGCTGCGCCGGCATTGCGCCGTTCCGGACCTCCGTCCGTTCCGTCTGCGGGCCGGTGGGGGCCGATCGCGCAGTTCCCCGCGCCCCTGGGGAGCGGCGGTCGCCGTACCCGGCGAGGCCCACCCCCGCCCGGCCGTGGCGCCGAGCACCACCGCACGCCCCGCGCCCCGCGTACGCTCACCCCGGACACCCCACTCACCGAGGCTTCCGTGAACCTGCTCGCCGCTCTCACCGCAGAACTCAGCGCCACCGCCCACCCCCGGGCCGGCGGCGCCACCTGCGCGTGCGGCACCACCCCCCTCGCCGACCGCCCCGACGCCACGGTCGTCCGCCACGCCGACACCGTGGCGAAGGCCCACGCCCCGGACACCGACCCCGCCGGGCTGACCCTGCGTCTCGCCGCGGCGGCCCGGCTCCCGGACGTCCTCCTCGCCCCGCTCGCCAACACCCCGGCCACTCTCCACAACCGCCTGGTGACCTTCTGGCCGTACGGCGCCCCCGTGGACCCGGACGACCCGGCCGCCGCCCCCTGGGAAGCCGCGGCCACCCTCCTCGCCCGGCTGCACCGGACGGTCCCTCCCACCCCCGTGCCCCCGATGCGCGGCCCCGCCAGGGCCGCCCTCGCCGTCGAGCGCCTGCGTGCGGCCGTGAGCACCGCGCCCCATGCCGCCGCACCCCCCGTCCTGCGGGCCTGGCACGCGCTCCCCGCCTGGGCCCGCGCCGAGGCCCCCATGCCCGGCACCCCGGCCCTCTGCCACGGTGACCTGCACCTCGGCCAGCTGGTCCGCAGCCCCGCACCCGACGGCCCCTGGCTGCTGATAGACGTGGACGACCTCGGCGTCGGCGTCCCGGCCTGGGATCTCGCCCGCCCCGCCTCCTGGTACGCCTGCGGGCTTCTCCCGCCCGACGAGTGGACCCGCTTCCTGACCGCCTACCGCGAGGCCCGCGGCCCCGCCGTACCCGCCGAAGGCGACCCCTGGCCCGCCCTGGACGTCCCGGCCCGCGCCCTGACCGTGCAGACCGCGGCCCGCGCGCTCACCAAGGCGCTCACGGCCGACCGCCCGCTGGACGAGGTGGAACAGGCCCTGGTGGACGCCTGTGCGCGAATGAGTTCCATCCCCCACCAGTTGACTCGGGGATTCCGGGCGTAGGGTGCAACCGACCGGGGCCGGACGGAGTCTGTCCTGGGGAAACACGAAGCAGCACCAACCGGCGAGGAGTTGAGCCGACCATGCAGTGTCCGAAGTGCCATGCGCCGATGCACACCTACAACCGCAATGGCGTCCAGATCGAGCAGTGCAGCGGCTGTCGCGGCATCTTCCTCGACTACGGCGAGCTGGAGGCCCTGACCCAGCTGGAGGCCCAGTGGGCCAAGCCCGTCCCGCCGGCCGCGCCGCAGGCGTACCCGGCCCCGCCCGCGCCGGCCTGGGGCGCCCCGCACGGCGGTCACCACAGCCACCACGGCGGTCACCACGGCGGTCACCACGGCCACCAGAAGAGCTGGGCGCACATGCTGTTCTCCAGCTGAGCGCACGAAGAAGCCCCCGGTCGCGAGACCGGGGGCTTCCTGGTGTGTGGACGATACTGGGATTGAACCAGTGACCTCTTCCGTGTCAGGGAAGCGCTCTCCCGCTGAGCTAATCGTCCGCAGGCTGTGACGTGAAAGTCACAGTCGGTGCGCGATACTGGGATTGAACCAGTGACCTCTTCCGTGTCAGGGAAGCGCTCTCCCGCTGAGCTAATCGCGCGGGTTCGGATCTTCGAGAAGATCCAGTGGACGATACTGGGATTGAACCAGTGACCTCTTCCGTGTCAGGGAAGCGCTCTCCCGCTGAGCTAATCGTCCTTGGAGGTGGAGACGGGATTTGAACCCGTGTAGACGGCTTTGCAGGCCGTTGCCTCGCCTCTCGGCCACTCCACCAGGAGTGTAGGGGATCGGGAAGACCCCTTCTTCCTTCGAGCGGACGACGAGGCTCGAACTCGCGACCTCAACCTTGGCAAGGTTGCGCTCTACCAACTGAGCTACGTCCGCTTGTCGTTTCGGTCCGCTCTCGCGTCCCGGCGACGTGTTGAACTCTAGCGGATTCCCGGGCCAGTACAAAAACGCGTTTGCGCAGCGTGCTGCGGTGCACTCCACGGAGCACGTGGTCAGCGCCCACGAGGGGGACATGCCCGGGCCACCTTTCGGCCACCCGCCCTAGACTCGACCACGTGCTCGACCTCCCTTCCGGCCTCCCTCCTCTCGCCCGCTTCGGCGCCCGTCTGGCCACCGGCCTCCTCGACGTCACCGACGATCCCGCCGCCCTGGACTCCACCGGGTTCTGGGCCGTCTGCGCCGACTTCGAGGGCCGGCTGACCTGCGCCCGCTTCGCGCACGTACGGGAGGAGCCGGTGCCCGCCCCGGTCCCCGGCGGCTGGCACGGCCCGGCGGTGGGGGACTGGTCCACCTCCCTGGACCGGGCCGCCTACACCGCGGCCGTCGGCCGCATCCGCGAGCACATCGCGGCCGGCGAGGTCTACCAGGCCAACCTCTGCCGGGTGCTCGGCGCGCCCGTCGCGCCCGACGCCGACGTGGACGCCCTGACCGCCCTGCTGGCCCGCGGCAACCCGGCGCCGTACGCGGGCACGATCCGGCTGCCGGAGCACGGCGTGGAGATCGCGACCGCCTCGCCCGAGCTGTTCCTGCGCCGGGACGGCCGTACCGTCGAGTCGGGACCCATCAAGGGCACCGGACGGACCGAGGCGGACCTCCTGGAGAAGGACTACGCCGAGAACGTGATGATCGTGGACCTGGTCCGCAACGACATCGGTCGTGTCTGCGCCACCGGCAGCGTCACCGTCCCCGACCTGTGCGCGGTGGAGAAGCACCCCGGCCTGGTCCACCTGGTCTCCACAGTCCGCGGCGAGCTGCGCGACGGCGCCGGCTGGCCCGCCCTGCTCGCCGCGGCCTTCCCGCCCGGCTCGGTCACCGGCGCGCCCAAGTCGAGCGCGCTGCGGATCATCGCGGCGCTGGAGACGGCACCCCGTGGCCCGTACTGCGGCGGCATCGGCTGGGTCGACGCCGACCGGGGCGTCGGCGAGCTGGCGGTGGGCATCCGGACGTTCTGGATCGACCGGTCCTGCGAGGGCGCGGCGATGCTCCGCTTCGGCACCGGCGCCGGCATCACCTGGGGATCCGATCCCGAAGGTGAGTGGCGCGAGACCGAGCTGAAGGCGTCCCGGCTGCTCGCGGTAGCGTCGGGGACGTACGAGGTGAGCGGAGGGGCTCTGTCATGAGGATCTGGCTGGACGGCGCGCTGCAGGACCCGGAGTCGGCCCGGGTCTCCGTCTTCGACCACGGGCTGACCGTCGGCGACGGCATCTTCGAGACGGTGAAGGCGGTGGACGGGCAGCCCTTCGCGCTCACCCGCCACCTCGACCGGCTGACCCGGTCGGCCCGCGGCCTGGGCCTGCCCGACCCCGACCACGCCGAGGTCCGCCGCGCCTGCGCGGCCGTCCTGGAGGCCAACCCGATGCCGCTGGGCCGGCTGCGCATCACCTACACCGGCGGCCACGGCCCCCTCGGGTCCGACCGCGGCGAGCACGGCCCGACCCTGGTGGTGGCGCTCGGCGAGACCGCACGCCGCCCCGACTCCACCGCCGTGATCACCGTTCCCTGGACCCGCAACGAGCGCGGCGCCCTCACCGGCCTGAAGACCACCTCGTACGCCGAGAACGTCGTCGCCCTCGCCCGAGCCCACCAACACGGTGCCTCCGAGGCGCTGTTCGGCAACACGGTCGGACAGCTCTGCGAGGGCACCGGGTCGAACGTCTTCGTGGTCCTGGACGGCGAGATCCACACCCCGCCGGTCGCCTCCGGCTGTCTGCCGGGCATCACCCGCGCCCTCGCCGTCGAGTGGACCGGCGCCAAGGAGACCGAGCTGCCGCTGGACGTGCTGGAACGGGCCGAGGAGGTCTTCCTCACGTCCACCCTCAGGGACGTCCAGGCCGTGCACCGCATCGACGACCGGGAACTGTCCGGCGCACCGGGCCCGGTCACCGCGAAGGCCATGCGGATCTTCGAGGACCGGGCCGGGGAGGACCTGGACCCCTGACAGAAGCCGGAAAATCAGCTGCCCCGGGGCACCGGAGCGGGTAGAACACCCGTGATGACGACGACTCTGCGGCCGACCGAGCCGCTCCAGCACAACGCCGACGGGACGCGTTCCCGCCGCTACCAGGTGTGCGTGAACAGCCGCCCGGTCGGCTCGATGCATCTCGGGACCTCAGCCGCCTTCGGCGACCGGATGGCCCGGATCCTGGACGTGCGCATCGACGAGCCGGACCGCCGTCGCGGCCGGGGCACGGTGGCCGTGCTCGCCGCCGAGGAGGTGGCGCGGAGCTGGGGCTGCCGGCAGATCGAGACAGGCGTCGCCGGGGACGCCGGGCACGCGCTGCGGCTCTTCGAGGCGCTCGGCTACGCCCACCGCAACCGCGGCATGGAGAAGCCGCTCGGCGAGGTACCGCCCGAACTGCCCGCCGGCAGTCTCGGGCACCCCATGGGCGCGGCCGAGTTCGAGGCGTGGCTCGCGTGCGAATCGGAGGCCTACGCGCGCGTCTGGATCGAGCGGGGCGTGCCCGAGGCCGAGGCGTACGCCAAGTCGCGCCACGATCACGAGACCCTGCTGCCGCACGGGCTCGCCACCGAGGACATGCTGTTCAGCGTGCTCGAGCACGAGGGCGAGCGGGTGGGCACGCTGTGGGTGTCCCTGCAGGACGGCAAGGCCTTCGTCTTCGACGTGGAGGCCGACGAAGCCCACCGCGGCCGAGGCCACGGCCGTACGCTCATGCTGCTGGCGGAGCGGCAGGCGATCGCCGCCGGCCGCCGCGTCCTCGGCCTCAACGTCTTCGCGGGCAACACCCCGGCCGAGCGGCTGTACGAGTCGCTCGGCTACGAGACGACGCGGCACTCCCTGTACAAGGACCTTCTGTAGCGAAGTCCACCCGTGTCCGGTCAGCCCTGCGGTCAGGCCTGAGGACCGGCCAGCAGCCGGTCCACGATCTCCTCGATGCGCTCGCGCAGCCCCTCCTGGCTCTTGCCGCCGTCGAGGCGCTCGCCGCCGATGACGTAGGTCGGCGTACCGGTGACACCGATCGCCTTGCCCTCGGCCTGGTCGGCGTCGACGATCAGGATGTGCCGCCCGTCGATCAGCGCGGTGTCGAACTCCTCGGCGTCCAGCCCCAGTTCACGGGCGACGTCGACCAGGAAGGGTTCCCCCTTGCGGTCCAGCTCCGCGACCCGGCCGAGCACCGCCTCGACGTAGGCCCAGCCCTGCCCCTGCTCCGTCGCCTCCTCGGCGGCCTGGGCGGCGGCGAAGGCGTGCTTGTGCTTCTCCAGCGGGAAGTGCCGCAGCCGCAGCTCCAGCCGGTCGCCGTAACGGGCGCGCAGGGCGCGGAGGTCGTCCAGGGCGCTGCGGCAGTCGGGACACTGGAGTTCGCACCAGACGTCGAGGACGGGGGCTTCGGTGCGTGCGGGGGAGGAGTCGCTCATGCGCACCAGTCTTCCAGGCCGCACCCCGGGTACCGAATCGGACGGTGGGCGGCCACCGGCACTTCGGGAGGAGACGACCCGGAGATCTCCCTGATGTCGGGCCGGAGCATGGCATCGCGAGGACCGGGCGGTGCAGGATGGAAGGGGACGAAGCGCACCCCGCGCCCCGCCGTGCCCCATCGAGCCCGCCAGGAGGACCGGATGATTGCCGAGACCGTGTGTTCCGCCGTCTCCGCGGCCGGCCTCGGCGTCGCCGCGGTCACCGCCTACCGCAAGCGTTTCCTGGCCGCCGCCCGCATCACCGCCTATGCGCTGATCCCGATCGGCCTGGTCATGACGGGCGTCGTCGGCTGGCTGGCCGACACGGCCTTCAGCCCGACGGCCTGGGCCGGCTTCGGTGTGCTGGGCGCTGCCTGGGCACTCTTCGCGACGACACGGGCCGTGGAGCGCAGGCGCGGTGGCAGCCGCGCGGAGCGCAGGGCGGCACGGGCCGCCGGACGCGACGCGGTGGCCCCGGCCGCCTCGGCCCCCTCGCTGGGCCCGGCGAACCGGCCTGCCGCCCGGCCCGCGGGCGCTCCGCCCGCCACCACCTCCGCCGACGACTTCAGCGACATCGAGGCCATCCTCAAGAAGCACGGCATATGATCTGAAACCGTTCACAACCGGAAGCAAGTCGAGCGGACCGGTACGGAAATCGGTGAAGTACCGCACTCGAAGCTGTGGTGATCGCCAAGGGGGCATCCCCTGGGTCATCATCACCGCGAGATGCTGGACACGAGACAGAGCGAGGCCGCGCCGCCGAAGGACGAGCCGCGCGGATGCCTCTTCGCCCTATCCCAGCCACCGCTGATGATCTTCCTTGCGGTGATCGGGTGTCTGCTCCTCATGGCTGCGCTGCACGACCTGCTGTTGCTGTGAGCCGTACACGTCCGTCCCGGCGTCACCCGCCGGGACCGGCGTCGACCGGGCGTGTTCCCGGGGATCAGCCCGCCGCTTCCTTGCGCCGGGCCCGGTAGGCCGCCACATGCAGCCGGTTCCCGCAGGTGCGGCTGTCGCAGTAGCGGCGCGAGCGGTTGCGGGAGAGGTCCACGAAGGCGCGCCGGCAGTCCGGCGCCTCGCAGCGCCGCAGCCGCTCCTGCTCCCCGGCCACCACGAAGAAGGCGAGCGCCATCCCGCAGTCGGCCGCCAGGTGGTCGGCCACGGACGCGCCCGGGGCGAAGTAGTGCACATGCCAGTCGTAGTCGTCGTGGTCCGTCAGCCGCGGGGTGGTACCGGCCGCGGCGACCAGCTCGTTGATCATCCCCGCGGCGGACCGGGCGTCCGGAGCCGCGAAGATTCCCGCGAACCTGCCCCGGATCTTGCGCACCGCCGACAGGTCGAACTCCGACAGCACCCCGACATCGCTGATCGCGTGACTGCGCACGAAGTCAGCGAGAGCCGCGACGTCCGGCAGTCCGTCCGCCGCCGGGTCGTCCTCCGGCGCGGTGTTCACCAGATCCACCACGGTGTCGAGTGCGCACCGGGTGTCGTGGGTGATCAGCACGTTTCGCTCCCTGGCCTGAGGGTCGGGCGGGCGCCCGCCGATGCTGGCCGATGGTAGCGACAACCGCGCCCACCGTACCGGGGGCCGCCCACCGGCGATTGCCCGGTAGAACGCCTCCGTGCACTCGGCGGTTCCCGAGTCCGTCCGGTGCCTGCACGATATGCCTGGATGTGGCCGGAAAACAGGCCGACGCCGCCCCGTGAGCACTCACGGTGACGGCGTCGCTCTGTGCCGTATGCGGTTGTCTTGGCCCGAGCCGTCTCCCCGAGTGGACGGCGCCGGGCGGCTTTGAGGGGCGGCCTCGGCCTAGCTCTCCGCCAGGATGTGCGAGAGCTCCTGATCCAGATCGAAGTGCCGGTGTTCCGTGCCGGGCGGCACGGCGGCGTCGGTTCGCTTCAGGAAGGACTCCAGGGCCCGTGCCGGGGCTTCCAGCAGGGCTTCCCCTTCCGGAGAGCTCAGGGCGATGCACACGACGCCCTGACCGTGACTGCGGGACGGCCAGACGCGGACGTCGCCGGTGCCGGTGGGCCGGTGAAGCCCCTCGGCGAGGAGGTCGCGGGCGAACACCCACTCGACGGTCTCCTCGGCTCCGGTGTGGAAGGTGGCGTGCACGGCGTAGGGGTCGGCCGTGTCGTACCGCAGGCCTGCGGGGACAGGCAGGGATGACTCGCTCGACACAACGAGGCGCAGGTGCAGCTCGCAGCTGACCGTGGTGTTCATAAGCGCCAGGGCCTTTCGCTCAGTGTGCGCTCGGGGATTCGCACGTCGGCGAAATCGACATGCCACCTACGGTGCCGTTGTAAACCCCTCTGAGTGTTTTGCGTGTCTTTACGTAACTCTTCCGGCCGAGAACTCGGGCGAGACCTGCGACCATTCCGGTGACTGGATTCACTCGGGTAGGGTTTGTCTGTATGAATACGGGGAGTGACGAGCCGGGCGAGGTCGCCGTGGCGGCGGACGATGCGGACAAGGCCGACAAGGCGGACGTGGCGGCGGGCGCGGAGCAGCCCGAGCGGGGGCTCGGCTCCCGGGCGCCGGCCTTCATCAAGGCCCGCCGTGCGCTGCACCTGAGCTGGCAGGTCGGCATCTTCGTGGTCGGCCTCGCGGTCGTCGTGGTGGGCATCGTCATGCTGCCGCTCCCGGGCCCGGGCTGGGTGGTGATCTTCGCGGGCATGGCGATCTGGGCGACCGAGTTCGTCTGGGCCCAGCTTGTGCTGCGCTGGACGAAACGCAAGGTCACCGAGGCGGCCCAGAAGGCCCTCGATCCCAGGGTGCGGCGCCGCAACATCACGCTGACGGTGATCGGCCTGGTGATGGTGGGCGCGCTGGTCGGGGTCTACCTGTGGAAGTTCGGCATCGTGCTGCCGTGGCAGATCAAGAACCAGTGACCGCGGACCCGGGCGTGGTCGGAGGCACCCCCTGACATGGGGTAATGTTCTTCCTGCGCCCGGGCGATTAGCTCAGTGGGAGAGCGCTTCGTTCACACCGAAGAGGTCACTGGTTCGAACCCAGTATCGCCCACCCGGAACCGACGGCCCATCTGCGAACAGCAGGTGGGCCGTCGTCGTGTGGGCGCTTCCCGAAGGTCACCGCGGGCGTTACGCCGTCCGGGTGGATCATCGGTGCGACTGTGCTGCGGTTGCGACTTCGCCGCGGTTCCGGCTCCGCTCTGTTCCCGGCTTCGTCCGACTTCGCTCTGTCACCGAGCCGCACCGCGCACTCCTCCAGCCCGATCCGGTAGATCCGGCGGTCCGGGCCCGGGCCATGAGCAGGGACCCGGAGCCGCTGCAGCTCGAAGGGCGGAGCCACCCGGCCGAGAACGGCGAACCCGAGGTGCCCACCGCCGCGTGCGCGCACCCGACGCCGCGGGGCGGCGCCACCGACGCATTCCGGCCACCCTGCCGGGCCTTGCGGCCCCCGCAGGCGCTGGACGGCTGTGGCCACTTCGTCCAGCGGTGGCGCTCCGCGGAGGTGGCGTCCTGTGGCCGGCCGACCGGCTTCCCTGTCCACCCGGCGGCGACCGCCGACCTGCGCAATCACCCCGCCCACGTGCTCCTGCGCCCAGACCGGACGCCCCGGGTTCCGGCCCGGGCCCGGCAGAAAATCCTGCCCGAATCATTGACGCACCTCCGGCCCCTCCGTAACTTGTGCCAGCAAGCGCTTACTTGAAACGATTCATGATGGCGGCGACGACGCTGCGGAGAGGGGCCCGACCGTGGGAACCAGCAGGAATCTTGAGAGGCGTACGATCCTGAAGGCCGCCGGGGTCTCGGCCGCCGCGCTCGGGCTCGCCACGGCGACCGGGTGTGGTGGTGAAAGCGGTTCCGGGAACGGGACGGTGACGATCCGTTACTCGTGGTGGGGAGCCGAGGAGCGGGCCAAGAAGATCAATCGGACGATCGCGCTCTTCGAGAAGAAGTACCCGAAGATCAAGGTCAAGACCGACTTTCAGACGTACCAGTCGTTCTGGGAGAAGTTCCAGACGCAGGCGGCCGGCGGAAATCCCCCGGACGTTTTCCAGAACGCCGTCACATTTCTTCGGAAGTACGACAAGCGCGGAATTCTTCTGGACCTCAAGTCACAGGTGCAGGCCGGCAATCTGAGCCTGGATCACTTCCGGGCGGGCGTCACGAAGGTCGGCGAGGTCGACGGCAAGCAGCTCGGCGTTCCGGTCGGCTCCAACACCATGGCGCTCGTCATCGACAAGAAGGTCTTCCGGAAGGCGGGCGTCGAGCCGCAGCCGGGCTGGACCTGGGACGAGTACTTCAAGGCCCTGAAGACCATCCACGACAGGACGAAGGTCGCCGGGGACACCGGCTACTTCACCATCATGTACCTGTACGACCTCTACCTCCGCCAGAACGGGAAGGCCTTCTTCACCAAGGACGGACTCGGTTTCGACAGGGCCGACCTGACGGAGTGGTGGACGGACGGCTACCACCGCGTCAAGGCCGGCATCGTCACCGACCCCAAGGTCGTCCAGCAGGACATGCCCAAGTCCTCCCTCTCCGCCGGACACGGCGCGTCGGAGTTCACCTGGGACAACTTCACCGTCCGCTATTCCGCGGAGGGCGACAGCTCCTACGGCCTCGCCCCGATCCCCACCACCGACGGCAGGAACACCGGCCAGTACCTCGCCTCCCTGATGCTCAGCGCCTCCGCCCGCACCTCCCACCCCGAGGAGGTCGCCCGGTTCATCGACTTCATGGTCCACGACCCCGAGGTCGGCAAGATCATGGGCTACGACCGGGGCATCCTCGCGAGCACCGAGCAGTACGGGGCCTTCAAGCCGGCCGACGCGGTGAACAAGGAGATCGCGCAGTACGAGGAGGACACCGCCAAGTCCGGCGTCCTCGGCACGATCACCCCGCACCCCTCCGGCGCCGACACTGTCGAGGCCGCCTTCCTGCGCCTCGGCGGCGACCTCGGACAGGGCAAGACCAAGGTCTCCGACGCGGTGAAGCAGTTCTTCACCGAGTCCGAGGCCGCCTTCCAGGCCTGATGGGACGTGCCGTGACGCTCGTCAAGGACTCCGCGCCCGCGACCCGCAAGGCACGTCCGGCCGGCCGCGGCACCGCGGGGGGGGCGGGCCGCCGCCGGGAGAACCTCGCCGGTTACCTCTTCATGTCCCCGTGGATCGCCGGCTTCCTGCTGCTGACCGCGGGCCCGATGGCGGCCTCGCTGTACTTCGCGTTCACCGACTACAACCTCTTCAACACCCCGAAGTGGGTCGGGTTCGACAACTTCACCAAGATGTTCGACGACCCGCGCTGGCAGAAGTCGGTGGAGGTGACGGCCAAGTACGTCGTCATCGGCACCCCGCTGAAGCTGCTGCTCGCCCTCGGTGTCGCCCTGCTCCTCGCGCAGAGCCGCCGCGGCCAGTCCTTCTACCGGGCCGCCTTCTACGCCCCTTCACTCATCGGTGCGAGCGTCTCGGTGGGCTTCGTCTGGCGTTCGCTCTTCTCCGACGGCGCCGTGGTGGACCGTGCCCAGACCTTCCTCGGCTTCCATGCCGGCGGCTGGGTCGGCAACGCCGACTGGGTGCTGTACTGCCTGGTCGCGCTGACCGTCTGGCAGTTCGGGGCGCCCATGGTCATCTTCCTGGCCGGGCTGAAGCAGGTGCCCAGGGAGCTGTACGAGGCCGCCGAGATGGACGGCGCGGGACCGTTCCGCAAGTTCTGGAACATCACCCTGCCGATGATCTCCCCGGTGCTGTTCTTCAACGTGCTCCTGGAGACCATCCACTCCTTCCAGATCTTCGGCTCGGCCTACGTCGTCTCCAACACCTACTGCGGTCCGGCCGACGCCACGCTCGTCTACACCTGCTACCTGTACCAGCAGGGTTTCAAGAACGCCCAGATGGGCTTCGCCGCCGCGATGGCCTGGATGCTGCTGCTCGCAGTCGCCCTGGTGACGGCCGTCCTCTTCTGGTCGCAGAAGAAGTGGGTGCACTACGAGGAGGGCGCCCGATGAGTGCGGTCACCACGAAGGCCACGGACAGGGCCGGCCGCAGGCGCGCCGGTTCCCTCGCCTGGCATCTCGGCGCCCTGCTGATCCTCGCGGTCATCCTCTACCCGGTGGTCTGGGTGATCGGCGCCTCGTTCAAGCCCGGCAGGGACATCATCAACAGCCTCACGCTGTTCCCGTCCCACCCGATCCTGTCCAACTTCAAGGGTCTCGCCGACGGCATGGCGGACATCGGCATCCGGACCTTCTTCCAGAACTCCCTCTTCTACGCCGTCGGGGCCGTCGTCGGCGTGCTCATCTCCTGCTCGCTCACCGCCTACGCCTTCGCCCGCATCCGCTTCGCCGGCCGCAACCTGCTCTTCTCCCTGATGATCGGTACCCTGCTGCTGCCGTACCACGTCCTGCTGATCCCGCAGTACGTGATGTTCCAGAAGCTGGGCTGGATCAACACCTACACCCCGCTGCTGATCGGCAAGTACCTGGCGACCGAGGCCTTCTTCGTCTTCCTGATGGTGCAGTTCATGCGCAACCTGCCCCGCGAGCTGGACGAGGCCGCCCGGCTCGACGGCTGCGGTCACCTGCGCATCTACTGGTCGATCGTGCTGCCGCTGTGCCGGCCCGCCCTGATCACGAGCGCGATCTTCACCTTCATCAACGCCTGGAACGACTTCATGGGCCCGCTGATCTACCTCAACGAGCCCGGCAAGTACACCGTCTCCCTGGGCCTGATGATGTTCCGCGACTCCGACGGCGTGGCCGCCGACTACGGCGGCATGATCGCCATGTCCCTGGTCGCGCTGCTGCCGGTGCTGCTCTTCTTCCTCGCCTTCCAGCGGTACCTGATCGACGGCATGGCGACCTCCGGACTGAAGGGCTGAGGCGGCCACCATGACGGAAGCACGTGTGAAGCCGCGCTGGGAGTCCGTGGTCGCGGAGAGGTTCGGGGTCTTCGCCGAGTGCCTGCTCACCGGTGTGTGGATCGCGGTGGCCTCGCTCGGAGTCGTGACCTGCCCGGCCGCCTTCGCCGCCGGCGCCCGGCATCTGCGCCGTCGTACGGCGCACGAGGGCGGCGGCGCGCGGGAGTTCGTCGCCGACTTCCGGAGCGCGCTGCGCGGCGGCTGGGCCGTCGGGGCCGTCGGCTGGGCCGTGCCGGCGCTCGCCTGGGTGGACGTCCGGGCCGTGCGCGAGGGGCTGCCCGGCGGGCCGCCGGCCGGTGCCGTGGGTCTGTTCGCGCTGCTCGGCCTCACCGTGGCCGTGCTGCGCGCTGCTGCCGTGTGGACCCCGGGAAGCCGCTGGCGCGCCCTGCTCGCCGACGCGGGCCGCCGTACCCTCCTCGACCCCGCCGGATCCTTCCTGCTCGTCGGTGGAGCGGTCCTGACCTGCTGTTCCGCTGTGCTCATCGCACCGCTGGCGGTCCCCGTGCTCGGGGCCGTCGCGGCGGCGGCCGTCGCCGTGGAGGAGCGGTACCGGCGCCGCTGAGCCCGCGGCGCCCTCGATCGAGGCCGGTGCCCCCTGGGCATCGCACCCGTTTCTGTCATGCCCCTGATCAGTTCGCAGCTGCCCGCACGGAAGGAAAGACCATGTCTCCCATTCCCCGCAGGTCCCTCCTGAAGGCGGCCGCCGTCGCCGGTGCCGCCGCCCGGTTCAGCTGGGCGGTCGGGGCGAGCGACGCGCAGGCCGCGCCCGCGCCCGCGGCCGACGGCGCCGACCCGGTGACCCTGGACTGGCTGGAGGACGGCGGCCTCGGCGCCGCGCCCGGCTCCACCGTCGGCGTGCCCTGGCCGATGGGCGCCCACCAGGAGGACCAGACCTTCGCGCTCACGGACGCCGACGGCAAGGACGTCCCCGTACAGACCTGGCCCCTCGCCCACTGGCCCGACGGCTCCCTCAAGTGGACCGCACACGCGGTCGCCTCGGGCTCGGGCAGGCTCACCCTCACGGCCGGCACCCCCAAGGCGCCCGACCGGAAGGTCACCGTCGACAAGAGCGGCGGCACCGTCGACGTCTCCACCGGCGTCATCACCGTGAAGATCGGCAAGAACGGCTCCACCCTCGTCAAGTCGGTCACCCGGGGCTCGACCGAGATCGCCAGGAACGGGCGGCTCGTGCTCGTCCGGCAGCCCGAGGCCGAGGACGAGGACCAGGGCACGGTCAGGACGGAGCGCTTCGACGGTGTGATCGGCGAGGCCACCGTCGAACAGGACGGCCCGGTCCGCGCGGTGGTCCGGCTCGACGGCAAGCACCGCAAGGGCGACCGCAGTTGGCTTCCCTTCTCGATCCGGCTGTACTTCTACGCCGGTTCCGAGTCCTTCCGCATGGTGCACTCCATCACCTACGACGGCACGCTGGAGCCCGGCAAGGCCGGCGGCGACTTCATCCGCGGGCTCGGCGTACGGTTCGCCGTGCCGATGCGGGACGCGGCCTACGACCGGCACATCCGCATCGGCGGCGAGGGCACCGGCCTGCTGCGGGAGGCCGTCCAGGGCATCACCGGGCTGCGCCGCGACCCGGGCGCCGCCGTGCAGGCCGCCCAGTACGAGGGCCGGAAGCTGCCCGACCCGGCCACCTGGGACCAGCGCGTCACCACCCGCCTGCAGTACGTCCCGCACTGGGGCGACTACACGCTCTCCCAGCTCTCCGCAGACGGCTTCACCCTGCGCAAGCGCACCAGGAAGGGCTACGGCTGGATCACCGCCGGCGGTGGCGGGCGGGCCTCCGGCTTCGGCTACGTCGGCGGGGCGAGCGGCGGACTCTCCTTCGGCCTGAGGGACTTCTGGGAGAAGTTCCCCGCCCAGCTCGACATCCGCGACGCCCACACCGACGAGGCCACCGTCACCCTCTGGCTCTGGTCGCCCGAGGCGCAGCCCATGGACCTGCGCTTCTACCACGACGGCATGGGCCAGGACACCTACGCCGAGCAGCTCGAAGGCCTCAACATCACCTACGAGGACTACGAGCCGGAGTTCGGCACCCCCCACGGCATCGCCCGCACCTCCGAACTCCTCTTCTGGGCCGACGAGTCGACGCCCGCCGCCGAGACCCTCGCCGACCAGGTGACAGCCGTGAGGACACTGCCGCAGCTCGCCGCCCCGCCCGGACAGCTCATCAGGGCCAAGGTCTTCGGCCCCGGCCTCTACTCCGAGCCGGACCGCTCCACCGCCGCCAAGGCGAAGATCGAGGACCACCTCGACTTCCTCTTCACCTACTACAAGGACCAGGTGGAGATGCGCCGTTGGTACGGCTTCTGGGACTACGGCGACATCATGCACACCTACGATCCGGCCCGGCACGTGTGGCGGTACGACATCGGCGGCTACGCCTGGGACAACTCCGAGCTCTCACCCGACCTGTGGCTCTGGTACGCCTACCTCAGAAGCGGCCGCTCCGACATCTTCCGCTTCGCCGAGGCGATGCCCCGGCACACCGGCGAGGTCGACGTCTACCACCTCGGCAAGTGGGCCGGCCTCGGCACCCGGCACGGCGTCCAGCACTTCGCCGACAGCGCCAAGCAACAGCGCATCGCCAACACCACCTACCGGCGCTTCTACTACTTCCTCACCGCCGACGAACGCGTCGGCGACCTCATGCGCGCCAACGTCGACTCCGACGAGACGTTCCTCGTCCTCGACCCGCAGCGCAAGGTCCGCACCGGCCCGTACACCCCCGACCCGCACGCCCTGTCGATCGGCTTCGGCACCGACTGGAGCGGACTGGTGTCGGCCTGGCTGACGGAGTGGGAGCGCAAGGGCCCCAAATGGGAGAAGGCCAGGGCCCGGATCCTGTCCACCATGGAGACCATCGCCGCCCAGCCCAACGGCTTCGTCCAGGGCAGCGGCCTGTACGACATCGACACCGGCAGGTTCGCCGTCGCCGACAAACCGGTGGTGGCGGTCTCCCACCTCTCCGCCGTCTTCGGTCTGGGTGAACTGTGCGCCGAGCTGATCCACCTGGTCGACCTGCCGAAGTTCAAGGAGGCCTACCTCGACTACTGCCGCTACTTCAACGCCACCAAGGCCGAACAGGCGGCCCGTTACGGCAGCAACTTCGGCACCCTGCTGCTCTTCCAGGGGCACTCGCGCCTGGACGCCTACGCCGCCGTACAGACCGGTGACGCGACGCTCGCCGAGCGCGCCTGGACCAAGTTCCACAGCTCCGACGGCTACACCGAGTCCGCACCGTGGAAGACCGAGAAGCTGACCGGACCGGCCACCCTGGTTCCCGGGAGCGAGGCGAGCTGGGTGTCGACCAACGACACCGCTCTGTACGGCCTCGCGGCCATCGAGAACCTGGCCCTGCTCGGCGACGAGATGCCCGCCTGAAGACGTTTGGGGGAGCGCCGTCGCACGGGCGGCGGCGCTCGTCCCCCGAGTGTGGTTCGCGCCACCGTGCGGCGCATGAGTACGCGTACTCAGACCAACGCGTCCACCAGGGCAGACTCTGGCCATGGACTGGTACCGCTACCGCTTTCGCAGCCTGTGGTCCCTGCCCGCCCCGCCGGCCGTCGTGTACGCGGTGCTGGAGCGGCCCGAGGGCTATCCCGACTGGTGGCCGCAGGTACGGGCGGTGACCCGGCTCGACGACGTCACCGGCGTCATCACCATCCGCTCCCTGCTGCCGTACGACATGACCTTCACCGCCCGAGAGACCCGCCGCGACCCGGCGGCCGGTGTCCTGGAGATCGCCGTGTCCGGCGACATCGAGGGCTCGGCCCGCTGGACCGTCACGGCCGACGGCGCGGGCACGCTGGCCCGCTACGACCAGGTCGTCGACGTCACCAAGCCCCTGCTCAGAAGGCTGGCCGTGCCGGGACGCCCGGTCTTCCGCCTCAACCACCGGCTGATGATGGCGGCCGGGCGGCGCGGACTGCTGCGTCACCTGGAAGCGGTTTGAAGTAACACCGCAGGGACCTGTATTGTTCAGTGCGTTCCCGGGCGATTAGCTCAGTGGGAGAGCGCTTCGTTCACACCGAAGAGGTCACTGGTTCGAACCCAGTATCGCCCACCGGGAAAGAGCCGGTCCGCACAGCGGACCGGCTCTTTTGACGTCAGGGGGGCGTCATGGGTACGGAACGGGGCAAGGACGGACCGAGAGTTGGCGCGCGACTGCGTCAGCGCCGGATCGGCAGTCTGATCGGCATCTTCTTCCTCACGCTGCTGCTCGGCGCTCTCGTGGCGCTGGCCAGGGTCGGCGGCAACAGTGAACGGG
Organism: Streptomyces sp. NPDC044064; assembly: GCF_056434245.1. Lineage (NCBI taxonomy): Bacteria > Bacillati > Actinomycetota > Actinomycetes > Kitasatosporales > Streptomycetaceae > Streptomyces > Streptomyces sp. NPDC044064. Next base: position 50,602 of record NZ_JBWKFN010000005.1, on the reverse strand, counting down.
TCACCACCATGTGGGTCGGCGCGCGGATCTCCGCCGACGGCAGCGCGCGCATCACCGAAGTCGTCGACTACGACTTCGGATACCCCGACGCCGAACGGCACGGCATCTACCGCGACCTGCCCGACCTGCCCTACGACGAGGACGAGGCCGACGTCGCCGTCACCCTTGACGGCCACCGCGTCCCCTGGGAACTCACCGTCGGCGACTACTACCTCGAACCGAACGGCCACCGCGAGATCGCCACCCGCATCAAGGTCGGCGACCCCGGCCGGGCCGTCACCGGCGTGCACCGGTACCGCATCCAGTACACCCTCCGGGACGTCGTGAAGAAGGGCCGGCTCGCCTGGGACGCGGTGGGCACCGGCTGGACCGTCGACCGGTCCCGCGTCGAGATCCACGCCGTCGCCCCCTACGACCTCACCGGTCTGCGCTGTGTGCAGGGCACCGACGGCTCCCGCCGGAAGTGCACCGCCGAGCAGACCGAGCCCGGCCGCCTCACCGTGCGGATCGACCGGCTCCAGGGGAAGCAAGGGCTTACCCTCTACGCCACCCGCGGTGGCGCCACCGGCCGGGCGGCCCTGCCCGCGCCGCCCGAGGGTGAGGCCGTCGGAACCACCGTCACCCATCCGCTGCGGACCGCCCTCTACTCCGTCGCCCTCGCCTTCGCCGTGGCCCTGGTGACGACCGGACTGCTGCGGCTCGCCGGCCGCGACCGGCCCGCACCGGCGGGGACCGACCGGGGCCCGGGAACGCCCGCTCCGAACCCCCTGCCCCCGCGGGACCTGAGCCCGGCCCAGGGCGGGATCCTGGCCGCCGAGCAGGTCGCCCCCATGCACCAGGCCGCCTGGCTGCTCGGCCTCGCCGCCGACGGCCACCTCACGCTCGGGGGTGCCGAGCACGCCCCGACCCTGCGGCGCCCCAACCGTGGTGCGGGCGCCGACGATCCGGTCGCCAGGGAGGTCCTGCGCTACATGTTCGCGGGCCGCACGGAGATCACCCTGGGCGGGTACGACTCGTCCTTCGAGACGGGCTGGCACGCGCTGGCCCGGCACCTGAAGCAGTGGCAGGCCGACTCCGGTCTGTGGGACCCGGCCGCCGTGCGCCGCGCCCGCTGCGCCCGGCCCGTGGGCATCGCCGCCACCGTCCTCGGCCTGCTCGCCGGCGTGGTGGGCGCCGCACTGGGCGCCGGCCGCCACGCGGCCGGAGGGCCGCTGTTCGTCGCCGGCGTGATCGTCTTCGGTGTCGGCCTCGCGCTGTGGCGGCGCGGCTGGGAACTGCACCGGCGCACCGCCGAGGGCAGCGCCCGACTGCTGCGGGTCGAGGCGTTCCGGCGCGCTCTCGCCGACCCGTCCGCGTTCCCCGGCACGGAACCGCTCGACGACGACCAGGTACGGCTCTGTACGGCGTGGGCCGTCGCACTCGGCCTGGGCGACACCTGGCGGCACGCCGTCGAGTCGTCCGCCGTGCCCACCCGGCGGCGCGCCTCGCCGGCCGTGCGGTTCGGACCCGCGCTGGCCCTCGGCGTCGTCGTCACGGCCGCGATGTCGTCCAGGGCACCCTCCTCCAGCGGCTCCGGAAGTTCCGGCGGCAGCGGCAGCGGCTCCTCGGGCGGCGTCGGCGGGGGAGCGGGCGGCGGTGGCGGAGGCTCCTGGTGAACCCCCGCCCCCGCCGAGGTCCGGGGAGCCTGTCCGGCAATTCCCGCCTGCCGCGCGGAGCTTGCCGGACATCCGCTACGCCGCCGCCGGCAGCTCCGGCCTGAGCGGCCAGTCCGTGCTCACCGTCTCCTCCGAGCCGCTGCGCGCGAACCACGCCTGAAGGCCGCGGGCCTGCGCCGCGTGCCAGGTGGCCTGGAGCGTGTGCAGCTCGGCAGGGCTCAGACGCTCCAGCCGGGTGGTGAACCGGCGGCCCACGGCGCGTACGACGTCCAGCGCGGCCATGGCGTCCGCCGCCGCGTCGTGCGCGCCCTCCAGCGTCACGCCGTAGTGCGCGCACAGGTCGGTCAGCGTGCGCCGGCCCTTGCGGTAGCGGTCCAGGTGCTTGTCCAGGACCCGGGGATCCAGCACGTGCAGCGGGCTCGTCTCGAACCAGCGGTCCAGCGACGAGGCGCGGTGCCGGCGCAACTCCCGGTCCAGCAGCGTGAGATCGAACGGCGCGTTCATCACCACCAGCGGGCGGCCCATCGCCGCGTGCTCGGCCAGCTGCTCGGCTATCTCGAACATCACCGGCGCCGGCCAGCGGCCGTTGTGCTGCAGGTGTTCGTCCGTCAGACCGTGCACCGCCGTCGCCCCCTCCGGCACCGGCACACCCGGGTTCACCAGCCACCGGGTGATCCTGGGCCGGGTGCCCGGCGCGTCCTGGACGACGACGGCGGCCGACACGATCCGGTCGGCCTCCACGTCGACGCCCGTCGTCTCCGTGTCGAAGGCGGCCAGCGCCCCCTCGTACCAGCACGTCATCCCAACCCAACTCCTCGTTCACCCACGGCAGATGAAGTTCCGTCTTCTGCCCGTTTGGTGATACCCGGGCCGTTTGCGCCGTACGCCGGGAGGACACAACAGGAGTGCGGGTCTTTGCAGTTCAGCAGCCCGCAGCGGGGAAACTCTTGGCTTGGAAGGCTGTTGGTCATGGCCATAGCGCAGCCCGAGCGGGGCGGGCTGCTGCCCGAACGCTCGGGCACCGTCCGCGGCACGCTCGCCACCACCGCCTGCATGGAGACACTGCAGGTCGGATATCTGCACGCGGTCGCCGCCGCGGCGGGCTGCTCGCTGTCCCAGCCCTTCCCGGACAACGGCATCGACTGGCACGTCAGCCACAGCGCACCCGGACACACCGTCGACGACGAGGTCACCATCAAGGTGCAGCTCAAGTGCACCTACCAGGTCCCGCCGAACCCGCCGGGCCGCTTCTTCTCCTTCACCCTCGACAACGACCACCTGCGCAAACTCGCCCGCACGCCCGTCTCGGTGCACAAGATCCTGGTCGTCATGCTGGTCCCGCGCTCCCAGGACGACTGGCTGCGCGCCGGCCACGACCGGCTGGACCTCAGGCACTGCTGCTACTGGGTCAACCTCGCCGGTCAACCGGTCACCGGCCGGCACCGGACCACCGTGCGGATACCGACCTCGCGCATCTTCGACGACCGAGCGCTGTGCGAGATCATGACGCGGGTCGGGACGGGAGGCAGGCCATGAGGATCCGTCCGTACGACGAGCCGGCCAGGCAGGTCCGGCCGCACCCCGACGACCTGGCCTGGAACCGGCCGCCCGACCCCGCCGAGATCGACCCCGCCGTGCTCGGCGCCCTGCTGCGCCGGCACGGCTGGCAGCGGCGCGGGGGAGCGGCCGGGCGCTACGGCCGCTGGACCCCGCCCGGGCCGGGCGGCGGCGGGACCAGCCTGCTGGTGCCCGAGAGCCGGGCCTTCCCCGACAGCGACGACCTGCTCGGCGAGGCCCTCGACGCCCTCGCCCGCAGCGACACCCCCGCCGCGCGCGAGGTGCTGATCTCCCTCGCCGTGCCCAGCGACGAGATCCGCTGGTGGCGGGACACACCGGGCGGGCCCGTCGGAGCCTCCCCCTGGGCGGTCGACGAGCGCCTGCGCACCGCGGCCCGCCAGATGCTCCTCGCGGCCGCGCTCGCCACGCGCGCGCGTGCCGGCTACTACGGCGCCCGGCACCGCCGGTCCGCCGCCGGACTTCTGGAGGACGTCCTGGTCGGCCCCACCGCCGAGGGCCACCGGCTGACGGCCTTCGTGCCCGTGCCCACCGGCCGCTCCCTCGCCGTCCGCCTCCACCAGGCCCTGTACGCCGCCCGCGAGGCCATCGACTACCAGCGGGCCACCGGCGGGATGGACGCGTTCGACGGCGCGGTCGAGGCCGGCGTCAGCCGCGAGCTGACCGAGGCCCTCACCACGCTCGTCCGCGGCACCGAGGGCGCCCGCATCGCCATCGCCTGGGCCCCCGGGGCCGGAGTGCCCGAGGGCTGCGCCCCCACCGCCGAACCCGTCGAGTTCTCACCCGGCGACCTGCCCGTGCTGCACGCGGCCGGCGCCCGCTACGTCCAGGGCGAACCCTCGGTGCCGGTCCGGATCACCGGCACGGTGGTCCGTCTGCGCCGCTCCGGGCCGCGCGGCGCGGGCACCGTACGGCTTCGGGTGCTCGCCGGCGCCGAGGTCCCGCACGTCCGCTTCACCCTGGACGAGGAGGACTACCGCATCGCCGGCCACGCCCACCTCGTCGGCCTCCCGGTGCGGGTCCACGGCCGGCTGGAGCGCCGGGGCGGCTTCCGCAGGCTCACCGGCGCCTCCGGGGTCGTCCCCGTGCAGGTGGACGACGCCGAGCGGGACCGGCTGATGAAGTCGCTTCAGGAGAATCTCGACTTCTTCGAGGAGGCGTGCGGAGAGGCGTACGGGGGCGAGGACTGAGGGTGACCGTTTAGCGGTCGGTGGTGTCGGGTCGGTACGATCCCTTGTGCGCGCGCTCCTGGTATAGCGCCGCATCCCACCTTCAGTCAGGAGAGACCGGTGTCAGACGTCCGTGTGATCATCCAACGCGATTCCGAGCGGGAAGAACGCGTGGTGACGACGGGCACTACGGCCGCCGACCTCTTCGCGGGCGAGCGGTCGATCATCGCCGCGCGCGTGGCCGGCGAGCTGAAGGACCTCGCGTACGAGCTGTCCGACGGCGACGAGGTCGAGGGCGTCGAGATCTCCTCCGAGGACGGTCTGAACATCCTGCGCCACTCCACCGCGCACGTCATGGCGCAGGCGGTGCAGGAGCTGTTCCCCGAGGCCAAGCTGGGCATCGGCCCGCCGGTCAAGGACGGCTTCTACTACGACTTCGACGTCGAGAAGCCGTTCACGCCCGAGGATCTCAAAGCCGTCGAGAAGAAGATGCAGGAGATCCAGAAGCGCGGTCAGCGTTTCGCCCGCCGCGTCGTCACCGACGAGGCCGCCCGCGAAGAGCTGGCGAACGAGCCGTACAAGCTGGAGCTGATCGGCCTCAAGGGCTCGGCGTCGCACGACGACGGCGCGGACGTGGAGGTCGGCGCCGGCGAGCTGACGATCTACGACAACCTGGACGCCAAGACCGGCGACCTGTGCTGGAAGGACCTCTGCCGCGGTCCCCACCTGCCCTCGACCCGCCTCATCCCGGCGTTCAAGCTGATGCGCAACGCGGCCGCCTACTGGCGCGGCAGCGAGAAGAACCCGATGCTCCAGCGCATCTACGGCACCGCCTGGCCGTCCAAGGACGAGCTGAAGGCGTACCTCGACTTCCTCGCCGAGGCCGAGAAGCGCGACCACCGCAAGCTGGGCAACGAGCTCGACCTGTTCTCCATCCCCGAGCAGATCGGCTCCGGCCTTGCCGTCTTCCACCCCAAGGGCGGCATCGTCCGCCGCGTGATGGAGGACTACTCGCGCCGCCGTCACGAGGAGGAGGGCTACGAGTTCGTCTACACCCCGCACGCGACGAAGGGGAAGCTCTTCGAGACGTCCGGCCACCTGGACTGGTACGCCGAGGGCATGTACCCGCCCATGCAGCTCGACGAGGGCGTGGACTACTACCTCAAGCCCATGAACTGCCCGATGCACAACCTGATCTTCGACGCGCGCGGCCGCTCGTACCGTGAACTGCCGCTGCGCCTCTTCGAGTTCGGGACCGTGTACCGGTACGAGAAGTCGGGCGTCGTGCACGGCCTGACCCGGGCCCGCGGCTTCACCCAGGACGACGCGCACATCTACTGCACCCGTGAGCAGATGTCCGAGGAGCTGGACAAGACGCTCACCTTCGTCCTCGGCCTGCTGCGCGACTACGGCCTGACCGACTTCTACCTGGAGCTGTCCACCAAGGACCCGGAGAAGTTCGTCGGTTCGGACGAGGTCTGGGAGGAGGCGACGGAGACCCTCCGCGAGGTCGCCGAGAAGCAGGGCCTGCCCCTGGTCCCGGACCCGGGCGGCGCCGCCTTCTACGGCCCGAAGATCTCCGTCCAGGCCAAGGACGCGATCGGCCGCACGTGGCAGATGTCGACCATCCAGCTCGACTTCAACCTGCCCGAGCGCTTCGACCTGGAGTACACCGGCCCGGACGGCTCCAAGCAGCGCCCGGTGATGATCCACCGTGCCCTCTTCGGCTCGATCGAGCGTTTCTTCGCGGTGCTCCTGGAGCACTACGCGGGCGCCTTCCCGGCGTGGCTCGCCCCGGTCCAGGCGCTCGGCATCCCGATCGGTGACGGGCACGTCGAGTACCTGGAGAAGTTCGCCGCGGCGGCCCGGAAGAAGGGTCTGCGCGTCGAGGTGGACTCCTCCTCGGACCGCATGCAGAAGAAGATCCGCAACGCCCAGAAGCAGAAGGTGCCCTTCATGGTCATCGCGGGCGACGAGGACATGTCGAACGGCTCGGTGTCCTTCCGCTACCGCGACGGCTCGCAGGAGAACGGCATCCCGTTCGACGAGGCCATCGCCAAGATCGCGCAGATCGTGGAGGAGCGGACCCAGGTCTGATCCGTACCGTTTGCAGGGCCCCCGGGGATCACTTCCCCGGGGGCCTTTCGTCGCCTTCGCGGGTGAAGGTCTGCAACAGCCAGGACGAGAACGAACCCGTCACCGCGCCGAGCAGGCCCACTCCGCAGGCCATCATCCCGACCGCGATCGTCCGGCCGGCCCTGGTCACCGGGGTGACGTCGCCGTAGCCGACCGTGCTGAGGGTCGAGGCCGCCCACCACACGGCGTCCCCGAACGTCTTCATGGTGGCGCCGGGCGCCCCGCGCTCCTGCTGGTAGGTCGCGAGGGCACCGGAGAAGCCGAGGAGCAGGGTGGACAGGCTCGCGTAGGAGATCACACGGGCGTACAGGGAGAGCCGGGGCTCGCCCTGCCGGCGCTGGATGACGTCGTAGAGCGGAACGATCCGCAGCGGGCGCAGCAGCGGCAGCACGACCACCACCGTGAGCAGGAAGTGCCCGGAGACGAAGCGCAGGAAGCGCTGCCCGCTGAGCCGCAAGCGCACCACGTAGTCCACGGCGAAGGCCACCCAGATCGCCAGCATCACGAACCCGCACAGGTCGAGCCAGAAGGGCGCCACGTCGGTCGCGAGGACACGGGTCGCGTAGGCCGCCAGGAACACCAGTGAGGCGGCGAACAGGGGAATCTCGCTGCTCTGCTCCCAGCGGGCCAGGGGGCTGTCGACGTCCACCGGCCAAGCTTGGCCGGTGAGTGCCCTCCTGCCGCCCCGGCGACACGCCGCGAACGGGCGAAGCCATATGCTGCCTTGCATGACGAGTGAGCCGGAGCAGCAGATCGGAGTGGGGACGCAGGACGCGTTCCAGCGCCTGTGGACGCCCCACCGGATGGCCTACATCCAGGGCGAGAACAAGCCGACCGGCCCGGGGTCCGGCGACGGCTGCCCCTTCTGCTCCATCCCGGCCAAGTCCGACGAGGACGGCCTGATCGTCCGCCGCGGCGAGCACGTCTACGCCGTCCTCAACCTCTACCCGTACAACGGCGGCCACCTGATGACCGTGCCCTACCGGCACGTGGCCGACTACACCGACCTGACCGGGCCGGAGACCGCCGAGCTGGCCGAGCTGACCAAGCAGGCGATGACGGCCCTGCGCACCGCCTCCGGCGCGCACGGCTTCAACATCGGTATGAACCAGGGAACGGTGGCCGGCGCCGGCATCGCGGCCCACCTGCACCAGCACATCGTCCCGCGCTGGGGCGGCGACACGAACTTCATGCCGGTGGTCGGCCACACGAAGGTACTGCCGCAGCTGCTGGCGGACACGCGGAAGATGCTGGCGGAGGCCTGGCCGGCGTAGGTCCCCGCGTGCCCTCCGCAGAGGGCACCCCCTACGCGTCGTAGAGGTCTGCCTTCCTGGGCGACGCATCCTGCACCAGACCGCTGAGCACGGACGAGCGGTTGCCGAACTTCGCCGTGTCCACGCCGTTCTCCGCGAGGACCCGGAGTGCGGCCGAGTGCACCACCCGCAGCACCGGCGTGGCCGCGCGCAGCGCGTCGTCGGCCATGAAGCGGTGCCGCCAGGGCTGGTCGGCCCAGGCGTGCCTGAGTCCGAAGGGCTCGGGCAGCGCGAGGGAGCCGCCCAGCCAGTTGAGGAACGGCGGATACCAGGTCAGCGGGGCGCGCGCGGCGAGCCGCACCACCTCGTCGGTGGGGACCAGCGGCAGCTTGATCGTGCGACTCTCCCAGGGCTTGAGGGACTTGGCGACCTCCTTGGTCGGTGCCGCCGGCTTGGTCGTGAACAGCGGGTTCACCGGTCCCAGGGCGTGCCCGGTCACCTCGATGCGCAGCGTCTCGTGCAGCACGGTCACCGTGATCAGCATCGTGATGACCAACTGCCCGTCCCACAGCGTCCACTGCACGCCCAGGTAGTGGCGGTCACCGCTGCCGAACTGCTGCTTGTTGCAGATGTCCTGTATGGCGTGCGGTTTGACCTGGAACGCCTCGACGTCCGTGCCCGCCGGCCGGGACACCTCCTTGGCGTTCTCCCCGATCGGCGTGACGATCCAGTGCCGTATCGAGGGCCGCGGGAAGCCGCCGGTGTTCAGCGGGCCGCGCTCCAGCATCCGTAGCTGGTCGTGGATCGCGCGTACGACGTCCCAGCTGCGGAAGGGGTGGATCTCCCGGGTGGGGTCGGCGGGCACCAGGTCCTCGGCGAGCTGCCAGGCGCCCCAGCGGGTACCCATGCCGAGTATGCCCTTGGGGCCGGCGTAGAAGACCGCGTTGGACTGCTGCTCGGCGCTGAGCCGGGCCAGCGACTGGCGCAGCTGCTCGGCCGCGGTCTCGCCGGGGCTGCGCGGCACGGCCTCGGGGACCTTGGCGCCGACGCTGGTGCCCGAGAGCAGGCCGTCCCAGCGCGCCCGCAGGTCCTTCGCGGTGCGCTCGCAGATCTGCTTGGCCCAGAACCAGCCCAGCACCGGGGCGACGACGCAACCGCGCGCGTACCACGCCCAGAAACCGGTGAACGGCATCTTCAGCAGGAAGAGCGCGGCGAGCACGCCGACCCCGGCGAGCAGGGCGGTGGCGAGCGCGCCGGCCCGCTTGTCCTCGCGCTTGGCGACGAACGTGCGCAGCTGGAAGACGAGCAGCCAGCCGATGAGGCCCGGCAGGAAGATCAGGCCGCACACCACCATGACCAGGGACAGCCGGTTGTCCCGCTCCCGGCGGATGTTGTTGGCCGCCAGGCAGTGCTCCACGACGACCTGCGGCTCGGCGCCGAAGGACTGGATGAGCGGCTTGCGCCCGGGCGCGAGCATGCGGTCGACGACGGCCCGCGAGAAGGCCTCGCCGAGGTTCGGCTTGAGCAGGGCGATCCGGCCGGCCTTCACCGCCGACTGGTGCCACTCGTTGTCGGTCTTCTTGATGTCCTCGACCACGTTGTCCCGGTAGGCCGCCGAGGCCAGCGCGAAGGTCGCCGCCTGTCCCTCGTCGCCGGACACGGGCACCTGCGGTCCGTCCCACTCCGTGCCAACCGACATTCCCGCCCCCATCGCCGCCGGTGTCGCTTCTGCGGCCTTCCCGACTTCCCTGCCCCGCACACCTTTTGAACAGCGCGTCGTGCCGATACCGAGCCACTGCCGAACGAGTTCGGCACACCGTGATCAGGTGATCAGCGTATCCGCAGCCGCTGACACCGCGTCGGCGGACGGCCGAAGCCGCCCGCCGGCGCATGACGTCCACCGGTGGTGAACTACGAGGATTCTCCCGCCTGTTCGCGGATCCGCTCGGCGATCTGCGGCGGCATCGGCTCGTGCCGGGCGTACGCCCGGTCGAAGCGCGCCGTCCCGTGCGACAGGGAGCGCAGGTCGATCGCGTAGCGGCCGATCTCGAACTCGGGCACCTCGGCGCGGACCAGGGTCCGTCCGGAACCCACCTGCTCGGTGCCGAGCACCCGGCCGCGCCGGCTCGACAGGTCGCTCATCACCGCGCCCACGTAGTCGTCGGCGACCAGCACGGTCACCTCGGCCACCGGTTCCAGCAGATGGATCCGGGTCTGGCCCGCTGCCTCGCGCAGAGCCAGGGCGCCCGCCGTCTGGAAGGCGGCGTCGGAGGAGTCCACCGAGTGCGCCTTGCCGTCCAGCAGTGTGATCCGCACGTCCACCAGCGGATACGCGGCGACCACGCCCTTGGCGGCCTGCGCCCGTACGCCCTTCTCCACGGACGGGATGAACTGGCGCGGCACGGCGCCGCCCACCACCTTGTCCACGAACTCGATGCCCGAGCCGCCCGGCAGCGGCTCCACCTCGATCTCACAGATGGCGTACTGCCCGTGCCCGCCGGACTGCTTGACGTGCCGGCCGCGCCCCGCGGCCTTCGTGGCGAACGTCTCCCGGAGGGAGACCCGGTGCGGGACGACGTCGACCTGGACGCCGTACCTGCTGCGCAGCCGCTCCAGGGCGACGTCCGCATGGGCCTCGCCGAGGCACCACAGGACCACCTGGTGGGTGTCCTGGTTCTGCTCCAGGCGCATCGTCGGATCCTCGGCCACCAGCCGGCTCAGCCCCTGCGAGAGCTTGTCCTCGTCCGCCTTGCTGTGCGCCTGGATGGCGAGCGGCAGCAGCGGGTCCGGCATCTGCCAGGGTTCCATCAGGAGCTGGTCGTCCTTGGCCGAGAGCGTGTCCCCGGTCTCGGCGCGGCCGAGCTTGGCCACGCACACCAGGTCGCCCGCGACGGCGTGCGTCACCGGGCGCTGCTGCTTGCCGAAGGGCGTGGACAGCGCGCCGATCCGCTCGTCCACGTCGTGATCCTCGTGCCCGCGGTCGGCGAGGCCGTGCCCGGAGACGTGCACCGTCTCGTCGGGGCGCAGGGTGCCGGAGAAGACGCGGACCAGCGAGATCCGGCCGACGTACGGGTCGGAGGCGGTCTTCACGACCTCGGCGACCAGCGGGCCGCTCGTGTCGCAGGCCTTCAGCTCGCGCGGCTTGCCGTCGATGGTGGTGACCCCGGGCATCGGGTGCTCGACCGGGGTGGGGAACCCGCCGGTGATCAGTTCCAGCAGCTCGACGGTGCCGAGGCCCTGCCGGGCGCCGTCGGCGGCGGGGGCGGCCGCCAGGACCGGGAAGAAGGTGCCGCGCGCGACGGCCCGCTCCAGGTCGTCGATCAGTGTCTTGACGTCGATCTGCTCACCGCCGAGGTAGCGGTCCATGAGGGTCTCGTCCTCGCTCTCGGCGATGATCCCCTCGATCAGCCTGTTGCGGGCCTCCCCGATGGCCGGCAGCTGGTCCTCGCCGGGCTCGGCCTCCTTGCGCTCCCCGGACGCGTAGTCGAACAGCTTCTGCGACAGCAGCCCGATCAGCCCGGTCACCGGCGCGTGCCCGTCGGGTCCCTCCGGCCCGCGCAGCGGCAGGTACAGCGGCAGCACGGCGTCGGGGTCGTCGGCGCCGAAGGCCTCCGCGCACACCCGGGTCATCTCCTCGAAGTCCGCCCGGGCTGCCTCCAGGTGTGTGATCACGATCGCCCGGGGCATGCCGACGGCCTGGCACTCCTCCCAGAGCATGCGGGTCGAGCCGTCCACGCCGTCCGAGGCCGAGACGACGAAGAGGGCCGCGTCCGCCGCTCGCAGACCGGCCCTCAGCTCCCCGACGAAGTCGGCGTACCCGGGGGTGTCGAGGACGTTGATCTTGAACCCGTCCCATTCGACCGGGGCCAGGGAGAGCTGTACCGAGCGTTGCTGCCGGTGCTCGATCTCGTCGTAGTCGGAGACGGTGCCGCCGTCCTCAACGCGGCCCGCCCGGTTGACAGCCCCCGCGGTCAGCGCGAGGGCCTCCACCAGAGTCGTCTTGCCCGAACCGGAGTGGCCGACCAGCACCACATTCCGTACGGACGCGGGGTGGTCGGCCGCCACTGCCCTGCCGGCGGCCCCGGGGTGTGTTTGAGCCTTGTCGCCCATGATCCTGCCTCCCGTGGACGGTGAGGTCACTGTGGGCGCGGACACGCGGCACCGCGTCACTGGCGGCTCCTGCGACGCCCGCGGTCCTTCGAGCTTTCCACTCCCGTCATGCTGCGTCCATACGACGGACGCCGATCGCGCCACGCGCCCCCCGTGCGGGCGGGTGTGCACCGGTTCGCGGCACGTCTGTGGGTGCCCGCCCGTCACCCACGCGCGCGCGTGACTACGATGGGCCAGCCGGTGGCCACCAGGGCCGCGGCGCCACGACCGTCGGGAAGGCCATGCTGAACAAGTACGCGCGTGCATTCTTCACGCGTGTCCTCACACCGTTCGCCGCGTTTCTCATCCGGCGGGGCGTGAGCCCCGACGCGGTCACGCTCATCGGCACGGCCGGTGTGGTCGCGGGCGCGCTGGTCTTCTTTCCCAGGGGCGAGTTCTTCTGGGGCACGATCGTGATCACCCTGTTCGTCTTCTCGGACCTGGTCGACGGCAACATGGCCCGCCAGCTGGGCCGCTCCAGCCGCTGGGGCGCCTTCCTGGACTCCACGCTCGACCGGGTGGCCGACGGCGCGATCTTCGGCGGCTTCGCCCTGTGGTACGCGGGCAACGGCGACAACAACGCCCTGTGCGCCGTCTCGATCTTCTGCCTGGCCAGCGGCCAGGTGGTGTCGTACACCAAGGCGCGCGGCGAGTCGATCGGGCTGCCGGTCGCCGTCAACGGCCTCGTCGAGCGCGCCGAGCGGCTGGTGATCTCGCTGGTGGCGGCCGGTCTGGCCGGCCTCCACACGTTCGGCGTCCCGGGCATCCAGATCCTCCTCCCGATCGCCCTGTGGATCGTCGCCGTGGGCAGCCTCGTCACCCTCGTCCAGCGGGTCGTCACCGTCCGCCGGGAGTCCGCCGAGGCGGAGGCCGAGGCGGAGCAGAACGCGTCCCAGGGGAGGGAGGCGGCGAAGTGAGCACCGCCGACCGGTTCACCGACGCGCTGTACGGCCTCGGCTGGAGCACCGTCAAGAAGCTCCCGGAACCCGCCGCGGTCCGGCTCGGCCGGTCCGTCGCGGACCTCGCCTGGAAGCAGCGCGGCAAGGGCGTCCTGCGGCTGGAGGCGAACTACGCGCGCGTGGTGCCCGACGCCGGCCCCGAGCGCCTCGCCGAACTCTCCCGCGCGGGCATGCGCTCGTACCTGCGCTACTGGATGGAGTCCTTCCGGCTGCCCGCCTGGAGCGCCGAGCGCGTCAGGACGGGCTTCGACTGCACGGACGTGCACCACCTGACCGACGGCATCGCCTCCCCCCGGGGCCTGATCCTCGCGCTGCCGCACATGGCCAACTGGGACCTGGCCGGCGCCTGGGTCACCACCCGGCTGGAGACGCCGTTCACCACGGTCGCCGAGCGGCTGAAGCCCGAGTCGCTCTACGACCGCTTCGTCGCCTACCGCGAGGGCCTCGGCATGGAGGTCCTGCCGCACAGCGGCGGCACCGCCTTCGGCACCCTGGCCCGGCGGCTGCGCGACGGCGGCCTGGTCTGCCTGGTCGCCGACCGGGACCTGTCCGCGTCCGGCGTCGAGGTCGACTTCTTCGGCGAGCGGACCCGGATGCCCGCCGGCCCGGCCCTGCTCGCCCAGCAGACCGGCGCGCAGCTGATGCCCGTCACCCTCTGGTACGACGACTCGCCCGTGATGAAGGGCCAGGTGCATCCTCCGGTCGAGGTACCGGAGACAGGCGACCGGGCCGAGAAGACGTCTGTCATGACACAGGCACTGGCCGACGTCTTCGCCAAGGGGATCGCCGACCACCCGGAGGACTGGCACATGCTCCAGCGCCTGTGGCTCGCCGACCTCGACCCCGCGAAGGGACCCGCGTGAGAATCGGGATCGTCTGCCCGTACTCCTGGGACGTGCCCGGGGGCGTCCAGTTCCACATCCGCGACCTCGCCGAGTACTTCATCCGCCTCGGCCACGAGGTCTCCGTCCTCGCCCCGGCCGACGACGACACCCCGCTGCCGCCGTACGTCGTCTCGGCCGGCCGAGCGGTGCCGGTGCCGTACAACGGCTCGGTGGCCCGCCTCAACTTCGGCTTCCTGTCGGCCGCGCGGGTGCGGCGCTGGCTGCACGACGGCGCGTTCGACGTGGTCCACATCCACGAGCCCACCTCCCCGTCGCTCGGCCTGCTGACCTGCTGGGCGGCCCAGGGCCCCATCGTGGCCACCTTCCACACCTCCAACCCCCGCTCGCGCGCGATGATCGCCGCGTACGCGATCCTGCAGGCCGCGCTGGAGAAGATCAGCGCGCGCATCGCGGTCAGCGAGTACGCCCGCCGCACCCTGGTCGAGCACCTGGGCGGCGACGCGGTGGTCATCCCCAACGGTGTCGACGTCGACTTCTTCGCCAAGGCCGAGCCGAACCCCGAGTGGCAGGGAGACACGCTCGGCTTCATCGGCCGTATCGACGAGCCCCGCAAGGGCCTGCCGGTCCTGATGAAGGCCCTCCCGAAGATCCTCGCCGCCCGCCCGCAGGCGCGTCTGCTGGTCGCGGGGCGCGGGGACGAGGAGGCGGCCGTCGAGGACCTGCCCGAGGAGCTGCGTTCCCGCGTCGAGTTCCTCGGCATGATCAGCGACGAGGACAAGGCGCGCTTCCTGCGCAGCGTCGACCTGTACATCGCGCCCAACACCGGCGGCGAGAGCTTCGGCATCATCCTCGTCGAGGCCATGTCGGCGGGCGCCCCGGTCCTCGCCTCCGACCTGGACGCCTTCGTCCAGGTCCTGGACCAGGGCCAGGCGGGCGAGGTCTTCGCCAACGAGGACGCGGACGCCCTGGCCGAGGCCGCCGTACGCCTGCTGGCGGACCCGGACCGCAGGGCTGAACTGAGCGAGCGGGGCAGCGCCCACGTCCGCCGCTTCGACTGGTCCACCGTCGGCGCGGACATCCTGTCGGTGTACGAGACGGTCACCACCGGTACGTCGGCGGTGGCCACCGACGAGCGCACGGGGTTCAGGGCCCGGTTCGGGCTGGCGCGGGACTGAGGCGAGGGTCTGCTCCGGCCGGCCTCGCGGGCCGACTAACCTTCGCCCGTGACCGCAACCCTGATCTGGATCTTCGTCGCGCTCGTCGCCATCGGCCTCTATCTGAGCTGGACGGCAGGCCGGCTGGACCGGCTGCACGTGCGCATGGACGCCGCGCGGGCCGCGCTGGACGCGCAGCTGCTGCGGCGGGCCTCCGTGACCCAGGAACTCGCGACCTCGGGCGTCCTGGACCCGGCCGCCTCGATCGTGCTCTACGAGGCCGCGCACGCCGCCCGGCAGGCCGAGGAGGAGCAGCGGGAGGTCGCCGAGAGCGAGCTGAGCCAGGCGCTGCGCGCGGTGTTCGAGGCTCCGCAGCAGGTCGAGGCCGTACGGGAGGCCCCGGGCGGCGAGTCGGCGGCCCGCGAGCTGGCCGAAGCGGTACGCCGGGTCCCCATGGCCCGCCGCTTCCACAACGATGCCGTGGGAGCCGCCCGCAGGCTCCGGGAGCACCGCAAGGTGCGCTGGTTCCGGCTGGCCGGTCACGCCCCCTTCCCGCTGGCCTTCGAGATGGACGACGAGCCTCCCGCGGCGCTGGTGGAACGGGCCTCCTGAACCTTTGGTGGACCAAAAGGATCCACCGGGTTGCCATTGGCCCTTGCTGTGGCCTGGTCCACTCACGTTTCCTCTCTGAAGCAGAAAACCCTCTTTCACTTCAGTGAGGTCACCCGTGTCCACCACCGAGAACCAGGCTCCCGAGACCGGCACCGCCCGCGTGAAGCGCGGTATGGCCGAGCAGCTCAAGGGCGGCGTGATCATGGACGTCGTCACCCCGGAGCAGGCGAAGATCGCCGAGGACGCGGGCGCCGTCGCGGTCATGGCCCTGGAGCGAGTGCCCGCCGACATCCGCAAGGACGGCGGCGTGGCCCGCATGTCCGACCCGGACATGATCGAGGGCATCATCGACGCCGTCTCCATCCCGGTCATGGCGAAGTCCCGCATCGGCCACTTCGTCGAGGCCCAGGTGCTGCAGTCCCTCGGCGTCGACTACATCGACGAGTCCGAGGTCCTCACCCCGGCCGACGAGGTCAACCACTCCGACAAGTGGGCCTTCACCACCCCCTTCGTCTGCGGTGCCACCAACCTGGGCGAGGCCCTGCGCCGCATCGCCGAGGGCGCCGCGATGATCCGCTCCAAGGGCGAGGCCGGCACCGGCAACGTGGTCGAGGCCGTCCGTCACCTGCGCCAGATCAAGAACGAGATCGCCCGCCTGCGCGGCTACGACAACAACGAGCTGTACGCCGCCGCCAAGGAGCTGCGCGCCCCGTACGAGCTGGTCAAGGAGGTCGCCGAGCTGGGCAAGCTCCCGGTGGTCCTCTTCTCCGCCGGTGGTGTCGCCACCCCGGCCGACGCCGCCCTGATGCGCCAGCTCGGCGCCGAGGGCGTGTTCGTGGGCTCCGGCATCTTCAAGTCCGGCGACCCGGCCAAGCGCGCCGCCGCCATCGTGAAGGCCACCACCTTCTACGACGACCCGAAGATCATCGCGGACGCGTCCCGCAACCTGGGCGAGGCCATGGTCGGCATCAACTGCGACACCCTCCCCGAGGCCGAGCGCTACGCGAACCGCGGCTGGTAAGGCACCAAAAGACATGAACACCCCCGTCATAGGCGTCCTGGCTCTCCAGGGCGACGTACGGGAGCACCTCATCGCCCTGGCCGCGGCCGACGCCGTGGCCAGGCCGGTGCGGCGCCCCGAGGAACTCGCCGAGGTCGACGGTCTCGTCCTGCCCGGCGGCGAGTCCACCACCATCTCCAAGCTGGCCGTCCTCTTCGGAGTGATGGAGCCCCTCCGCGCGCGCGTACGCGACGGCATGCCCGTCTACGGCACCTGCGCCGGCATGATCATGCTCGCGGACAAGATCCTCGACCCGCGCTCGGGCCAGGAGACCATCGGCGGCATCGACATGATCGTGCGCCGCAACGCCTTCGGACGGCAGAACGAGTCCTTCGAGGCGGCGGTCGACGTCAGGGGCGTCGAGGGCGATCCTGTAGAGGGCGTCTTCATCCGCGCCCCCTGGGTCGAGTCCGTCGGGGCCGAGGCCGAGGTGCTCGCCGAGCACGAAGGCCACATCGTGGCGGTCCGTCAGGGCAACGCGCTCGCCACGTCGTTCCACCCGGAACTGACCGGCGACCACCGCGTGCACTCCCTGTTCGTCGACATGGTGCGCGCGAACCGGACCGCCGAGTCCTTGTAGGATCTCTGGCGTTCGTTGTTTGGATGGGTTACGCGAAGGAGACAGGCAGATGTCCGGCCACTCTAAATGGGCTACGACGAAGCACAAGAAGGCCGTGATCGACGCCAAGCGCGGCAAGCTCTTCGCGAAGCTGATCAAGAACGTCGAGGTCGCGGCCCGCATGGGCGGCGTCGACATCGAGGGCAACCCGACCCTTTACGACGCCATCCAGAAGGCGAAGAAGCAGTCGGTCCCGAACAAGAACATCGACTCCGCGGTCAAGCGCGGCGGCGGCCTCGAGGCCGGCGGTGCCGACTACGAGACGATCATGTATGAGGGCTACGGCCCGAACGGTGTCGCGGTGCTCATCGAGTGCCTCACCGACAACCGCAACCGCGCCGCCTCCGACGTCCGCGTCGCCATGACCCGCAACGGCGGCTCCATGGCCGACCCGGGCTCGGTGTCGTACATGTTCACCCGCAAGGGCGTCATCATCGTCCCCAAGGGCGAGCTGAGCGAGGACGACGTCCTGGGTGCCGTCCTGGACGCCGGCGCCGAGGAGGTCAACGACCTCGGTGAGACCTTCGAGGTCATCAGCGAGGCCACCGACCTGGTCGCGGTCCGCACCGCCCTCCAGGAGGCCGGGATCGACTACGACTCCGCCGACTCCAGCTTCGTGCCGTCCGTCCAGGTCGAACTGGACGAGGAGGGTGCCAAGAAGATCTTCAAGCTGATCGACGCCCTCGAGGACAGCGACGACGTGCAGAACGTCTTCGCCAACTTCGACGTGAGCGACGAGATCATGGAGAAGGTCGACGCGTAGCGCCGCCGCGGGCTGCACAGGTTCTCACGGGCCGACGGGACACCCCGTCGGCCCGTCGCCTTGTCTGGCGTTGGTGCGGGGCGTTGTCGGTGGCACCCGATAGCCTGCACAAACAGGCGATCGAAGGGAGGGGCGCGTGCGCGTGTTGGGGGTGGACCCCGGGCTGACGCGGTGCGGTGTCGGCGTGGTGGAGGGGGTCGCGGGCCGGCCGCTCACCATGCTCGGCGTCGGGGTCGTGCGGACACCTGCGGACGCCGACCTGAGCCTGCGGCTGCTCGCCGTCGAGCAGGGCATCGAGGAGTGGCTGGACGAGCACCGGCCCGAGTTCGTCGCCGTCGAGCGCGTCTTCAGCCAGCACAACGTGCGCACGGTGATGGGCACCGCCCAGGCCAGCGCCGTCGCCATGCTGTGCGCCGCCCGGCGGGGCATCCCCGTCGCCCTGCACACCCCCAGCGAGGTCAAGGCCGCCGTCACCGGCAGCGGCCGCGCCGACAAGGCCCAGGTCGGGGCCATGGTCACCCGCCTGCTGCGGCTCAGCGCCCCGCCGAAGCCGGCCGACGCCGCCGACGCACTCGCCCTCGCCATCTGCCACATCTGGCGCGCCCCCGCCCAGAACCGGCTCCAGCAGGCCGTCGCCCGGCACACAGTCCACGCAACGAAAGGCCGTACGGCATGATCGCGTTCGTCAGCGGCCCGGTCGCCGCCCTCGCCCCCGACTCCGCGGTGGTCGAGGTGGGCGGCATCGGCATCGCCGTCCAGTGCACCCCGAACACGCTCTCCGGCCTCCGCATGGGCGCTCAGACCAAGCTCGCCACCTCCCTGGTGGTGCGCGAGGACTCGCTGACCCTGTACGGCTTCGCGGACGACGACGAGCGCCAGGTCTTCGAACTGCTGCAGACCGCGAGCGGAGTGGGACCCCGCCTCGCCCAGGCGATGCTCGCCGTGCACACGCCGGACGCACTGCGCCGCGCCGTCGCCACCGGTGACGAGAAGGCCCTCATCGCGGTCCCCGGCATCGGCAAGAAGGGCGCGCAGAAGCTGCTGCTCGAGCTGAAGGACCGGCTCGGTGCCCCCACCGGCGCCCCCGCGGTCGGCGCCCCCGTCACCCAGGGCTGGCGCGACCAGCTGCACGCGGCTCTCATCGGCCTCGGCTACGCCACCCGTGAGGCCGAGGAGGCCGTGGCCGCCGTGGCGCCCCAGGCGGAGGCGGCGGGCGGCACACCCCAGGTGGGCGTGCTGCTGAAGGCCGCCCTGCAGACCCTGAACCGAGCCCGCTGACCCCCCATAGCCGAAGGCACATCACATGAACTGGGACGACACGACCGACAGCGCTGCCGATGAGCAGCCCGTCGGCCCCGCCGCGGAGCGGCTGGTGGGCTCTGTCGCCGACCGTGAGGACCAGGCCGTCGAGGCCGCCCTGCGCCCCAAGGACCTCGGCGAGTTCATCGGCCAGGAGAAGGTGCGCGAACAGCTCGACCTGGTGCTGCGCGCCGCACGCGCGCGGGGGGCGACCGCCGATCACGTGCTGCTCTCCGGCGCGCCCGGCCTGGGCAAGACCACGCTTTCAATGATCATCGCGGCCGAGATGGGCGCCCCCATCCGCATCACCTCCGGCCCCGCCATCCAGCACGCCGGCGACCTCGCCGCGATCCTCTCCTCCCTCCAGGAGGGCGAGGTCCTCTTCCTGGACGAGATCCACCGCATGTCCCGGCCCGCCGAGGAGATGCTGTACATGGCCATGGAGGACTTCCGGGTCGACGTCATCGTCGGCAAGGGCCCCGGCGCCACCGCCATCCCCCTGGAGCTGCCCCCGTTCACGCTGGTCGGCGCAACCACGCGCGCGGGACTGCTGCCGCCCCCGCTGCGCGACCGCTTCGGCTTCACCGCGCACATGGAGTTCTACGAGCCCGCCGAGCTGGAGCGGGTCGTGCACCGCTCGGCACACCTGCTCGACGTCGAGATCGAGCCGAACGGCGCCGCCGAGATCTCCGGCCGCTCCCGCGGCACGCCCCGTATCGCCAACCGCCTGCTGCGCCGCGTGCGCGACTACGCGCAGGTCAAGGCCGACGGCGTGATCACCCGCGAGATCGCCGCGGCCGCACTCGCCGTCTACGAGGTCGACGCGCGCGGCCTCGACCGCCTCGACCGGGCCGTCCTGGAGGCGCTGCTGAAGCTGTTCGGCGGCGGTCCGGTGGGCCTTTCCACGCTCGCCGTCGCGGTGGGGGAGGAGCGCGAGACCGTCGAGGAGGTCGCCGAACCTTTCCTGGTCAGGGAGGGTCTGCTGGCCCGCACCCCACGAGGCCGGGTCGCCACTCCCGCGGCCTGGGCGCACCTCGGACTGACGCCGCCCCGCTCGTCGGCGGGGGGAAACGGACAACAGGACCTGTTCGGGGCGTGACCGCTCCGTGACGGCGAGGGCAATGGCGGGAGCAGGAACCCAGGTGCCATGCTGAGCGTTGTTCCATGCACGCGGACTCGCTTAGACTCCGCCGATGCCGCCCTTGCGGGTGGCGCCGACCAACCCCCATCCATCAGGCCGCTCACCGCGCGGTCGCGCGAAGGAAATTCCGTCCCGTGAATGCCTTTACCCTTCTCCCCTTCATCGTGCTCATCGCGGCCATGTTCCTGATGACGCGCTCGTCCAAGAAGAAGCAGCAGCAGGCCGCAAACATGCGGAACGAGATGCAGCCCGGCTCCGGTGTCCGCACCATCGGGGGGATGTACGCGACGGTCAAGGAGGTCAACGAGGACACCGTCCTCCTCGACGCCGGCCCCGGCGTGGACCTCCTTTTCGCCAAGAACGCGATCGGCGCCGTCCTCACGGACGACGAGTACAACCGCATCGTCCACGGCATCGAGCACGACCTGAAGTCCGACGCCGACATCGTCCCGGACGACGCCTCCTCCCTCACCGAGACCGACGAGTCTGCCGACGCCGCTGCCGCCGCCTCCGACGACAAGGCCGTCGACCTCGGTAAGAAGGACGCCGACGAGGACAAGGCCGACGAGGCCCCCGAGGCCCCCGAGGCCAAGGCGGACGAAGAGCCGAAGAAGACCGACGGCGACACCGACGCGAAGTAGTCACGTCCGGGGTGCGGGGCGCGGACCGACCGCACCCCGAGCACCCCGGGCGCGTCTGTTTTCCGCACGGGAGCCCGACACCATGTCATGGCCGACCGCGCCGACCGGGCGCAGGGCGGCCCGAGAGGGAGTACGAGAAGGTGGCAGCACCTAAGAAGGGCCGGAGCGCGAGCGCCCAGAGCAAGCCAGGGCGCTCGCTGGCCCTCATCCTGATCGCCATCGTGGCGCTGACCGGGGGGATGTTCGCCTCCGGGCACAAGACTCCGCGTCTCGGCATCGACCTCGCGGGTGGTACGAGCATCACGCTCAAGGCGAAGCCCGACCAGGGGTCCGCGATCAACAAGGCCAACATGGACACCGCGGTCGACATCATGAACCGTCGTGTCAACGGCCTGGGCGTCTCCGAGGCGGAGGTGCAGACCCAGGGGAACGATCACATCATCGTGAACATCCCCAAGGGCACCAACTCCAAGGAGGCCCAGCAGCAGGTCGGCACCACCGCCAAGCTGTACTTCCGCCCGGTGCTCGCCAGCGAGCCCACGGGATCCGCCGCGAAGCCCTCGCCGAGCGCGTCCCCCAGCGGCAGCGGCTCGCCGAGCCCGTCGAGCAGCGCCTCCTCCAAGGAGAAGGCCTCCTCGTCCTCCTCCGGGTCCCCGACGCCGACGGCCACCGCCACCTCGCAGGGCCGTGCGGTCACCGACGCCCTGAAGGACGACGCCACGCCGTCGCCCTCCGGCTCCCCGAGCACCTCGTCCTCGCCGAGCCCGTCCGCGTCGTCCTCCGGCGGCACGGCCGACACCACCAAGCTCCAGGCGCAGTACGCCGCGCTGGACTGCTCCAAGCCCGCCCAGCGGGCCAACGCCGGCAAGGGTGCCAAGCCCGGCGAGGTCACCGTGGCCTGTGGTGAGAACGACAAGGTCTGGTACAAGTACCTGCTCGGCCCGGCCGCCGTGGACGGCACCGAGGTCAAGAAGGCCCAGGCCGTGATCGACACCCAGGGTGCCGCCGGCTGGCAGGTCCAGATGACCTTCACCTCCAGCGGGTCGAAGAAGTTCGCGAACATCACCGAGGAGCTGGCCAAGAAGCAGTCCCCGCAGAACGAGTTCGGCATCGTCCTCGACGGCGAGGTCGTCTCCAGCCCGTTCGTCCAGTCGGCCATCTCCGGCGGTCAGGCGGAGATCTCGGGCCACTTCACGCAGCAGGAGGCGCAGAGCCTCTCCAACATGCTGTCGTACGGCGCGCTGCCGCTGTCGTTCAAGGAGGAGACCGTCACCACGGTGACCGCCGCGCTCGGTGGTCAGCAGCTGCACGCCGGTCTGCTCGCGGGCGCGATCGGCCTCGCTCTGGTCGTGATCTACCTGGTCGCCTACTACCGCGGTCTGTCGATCGTGGCCATGGCGTCCCTGCTGGTCTCCGCGATCCTCACCTACGTGCTCATGGCGCTGCTCGGCCCGGCCATCGGCTTCGCGCTGAACCTGCCGGCCGTCTGCGGTGCCATCGTCGCCATCGGTATCACCGCGGACTCGTTCATCGTGTACTTCGAACGCATCCGGGACGAGATCCGTGAGGGCCGCACGCTGCGTCCCGCCGTCGAGCGGGCCTGGCCGCGCGCCCGGCGCACGATCCTGGTCTCCGACTTCGTGTCGTTCCTCGCCGCCGCGGTGCTGTTCATCGTCACCGTCGGCAAGGTGCAGGGCTTCGCGTTCACGCTCGGCCTGACCACCGTGCTCGACGTGGTCGTCGTGTTCTTCTTCACCAAGCCGCTGATGACCCTGCTCGCCCGCCGCAAGTTCTTCGCGAACGGCCACAAGTGGTCCGGCCTCGACCCGAAGAGCCTGGGTGCCCAGCCGCCGCTGCGCCGCACCCGCCGTCCCGCCGGTCCCGCCGCCGGCCCTGTCGACCCGAAGGAGGCGTGAGCGATGTCGAAACTCGGCAACCTCGGCGCTCGACTGCACCGCGGCGAGATCAGCTACGACTTCGTCGGCAAGCGCAAGATCTGGTACGGCGTCTCCATCCTCATCACCATCACGGCCATCCTCGGCCTGGCGGTGCGCGGCCTGAACATGGGCATCGAGTTCCAGGGCGGCGCGGTCTTCACCACGCCGACGGCGATGAGCACGTCGGTCGCGCAGGCGGAGGACTACGCGAAGTCCGCCTCCGGCCATGAAGCGGTCGTGCAGAAGCTCGGCAACGGCAGCCTGCGCATCCAGATCGCCGGTATCGACACCGACAAGTCGGACCAGATCAAGCAGACGCTGGCCAAGGACCTGAACCTCGACCCGGAGAAGCTCGCCGCCGACCTGGTCGGCCCGAGCTGGGGCGAGCAGATCGCCAACAAGGCCTGGGAGGGCCTGGCGATCTTCATGGTGCTCGTGGTGATCTACCTGGCGATCGCCTTCGAGTGGCGCATGGCCGTCGCGGCCCTCGTCGCGCTGATCCACGACATCACCATCACGACCGGTATCTACGCCCTGGTCGGCTTCGAGGTCACGCCCGGTACGGTCATCGGTCTGCTGACGATCCTCGGTTACTCGCTCTACGACACGGTCGTCGTCTTCGACAGCCTCAAGGAGCAGACCAAGGACATCACCAAGCAGACCCGCTGGACGTACAGCGACATCGCCAACCGGTCGATCAACGGCACGCTGGTCCGCTCCATCAACACCACCGTGGTCGCGCTGCTGCCGGTGGCGGGCCTGCTGTTCATCGGTGGCGGCTTCCTCGGGGCCGGCACGCTGAACGACATCTCGCTGTCGCTGTTCGTCGGCCTCGCGGCCGGTGCGTACTCCTCGATCTTCATCGCCACGCCGCTCGTCGCCGACCTCAAGGAGGCCGAGCCGGCGATGAAGGCGCTCCGCAAGCGGGTCCTGGCCAAGCGTGCCCAGGCCGCCGCCGAGGAGGGCTTCGCGGACGCGCGGTCCGCCGCCGGTGACGAGTCCGAGGACGCCGCTCCCGCCGTGGTGGGTCCGCGCAACCAGCCGTCGTCCCGCACCCGGGGCCGCGGCCGCCCCTCCGGGAAGCGTCGATGACCGAGCTCGCGGAGATCACGCCGCTGCTGCTCAGCCGCATCCGTGACGTGGCGGACTACCCGGAGCCCGGCGTGATGTTCAAGGACATCACGCCGCTCCTGGCGGACCCCGCCGCTTTCACGGCCCTCACGGACGCGCTGGCCGAGATCGCCGTCGGCACCGGCGCGACCAAGGTCGTCGGCCTGGAGGCCCGGGGCTTCATCCTCGGCGCCCCGGTCGCGGTCCGCGCGGGCCTCGGCTTCATCCCGGTGCGCAAGGCGGGCAAGCTCCCCGGAGCGACCCTGCGCCAGGCGTACGACCTGGAGTACGGCTCGGCGGAGATCGAGGTGCACGCGGAGGACCTGTCCTCCGGCGACCGTGTGCTGATCGTGGACGACGTCCTCGCGACCGGTGGCACCGCCGAGGCCGCGATCCAGCTCATCCACCGGGCGGGCGCCGAGGTCTCCGGCCTCGCGGTGCTCATGGAGCTGGGCTTCCTGGACGGCCGCGCCCGTCTGGAACCGGCGCTGAACGGGGCACCGCTCCAGGCGCTGCTCCAGATCTGACAGCTCTGACCGAACCGGGCACCAGGTGCTCCACGGCCGCTCCGGCACCACCGGGGCGGCAGTCGGCGTCCCCGTGCGGGACATGCGCGGCATGCCGGGAAAACACCTCGGAGCCACCTCCTGGAATCCTGCGCCCGTCCCTCGTGTTGCAGGGGTAGACGGTCCTCACATCCGCCTGAAGGCGATGACCGGGCGCAGGATCGCTACCATGGGGTCTCCGGAGCCTGACCGGGGGACCCGGATCGCGCACGAGGAGTCCTCTTGCCAGACGAGGCCCAGCCACTGACCGCCGCCAAGCCCGAGCCCGCCTCGGCACCCGCGGCCAAGCCCGCGCCGAACGTGTCGCATGCGAAGAACGACACCCGCGGGGCGGTCGAGCACGCCCAGTCCACGCCCGTGGAGAAGGCTGCCGAGGTGGCGCGCCCCAAACCGTCCCCCACTCCCGACTCCGCCCGAGCGGGGGGACCCCCGTCGCCCGGACGTCCGGCCACCAACCAGCCCGCCCGCAGCGGCTCCTCCAACCGCGTCCGAGCCCGCCTGGCCCGCCTCGGTGTCCAGCGCGCGAACCCGTACAACCCCGTGCTGGAGCCGCTGCTGCGGATAGTGCGCAGCAACGACCCGAAGATCGAGAACTCGACGCTCCGGCAGATCGAGCGTGCCTACCAGGTCGCCGAGCGCTGGCACCGGGGGCAGAAGCGCAAGAGCGGCGACCCGTACATCACGCATCCGCTCGCCGTCACCACCATCCTCGCCGAGCTGGGCATGGACCCGGCCACCCTCATGGCGGGCCTGCTGCACGACACCGTCGAGGACACCGAGTACGGCCTGGACGACCTGCGCCGCGACTTCGGCGACGTCGTCGCCCTCCTCGTGGACGGCGTCACCAAGCTGGACAAGGTCAAGTTCGGCGAGGCCGCGCAGGCCGAGACCGTGCGCAAGATGGTCGTCGCGATGGCCAAGGACCCCCGGGTCCTGGTGATCAAGCTCGCCGACCGCCTGCACAACATGCGCACCATGCGCTACCTCAAGCGCGAGAAGCAGGAGAAGAAGGCGCGCGAGACGCTGGAGATCTACGCGCCCCTCGCCCACCGCCTGGGCATGAACACCATCAAGTGGGAGCTGGAGGACCTCGCGTTCGCGATCCTCTACCCCAAGATGTACGACGAGATCGTACGGCTGGTGGCCGAGAGGGCACCGAAGCGTGACGAATACCTGGCCATAGTGACCGACGAGGTCCAGGCCGACCTGCGCGCCGCCCGTATCAAGGCGACCGTCACCGGACGCCCGAAGCACTACTACAGCGTCTACCAGAAGATGATCGTCCGCGGTCGCGACTTCGCGGAGATCTACGACCTGGTGGGGATTCGTGTACTTGTCGACACGGTCCGCGACTGCTACGCCGCCCTCGGCACCGTGCACGCGCGATGGAACCCGGTCCCCGGCCGGTTCAAGGACTACATCGCGATGCCCAAGTTCAACATGTACCAGTCGCTGCACACGACGGTCATCGGACCCAACGGCAAGCCCGTCGAACTGCAGATCCGCACCTTCGACATGCACCGCCGCGCCGAGTACGGCATCGCCGCGCACTGGAAGTACAAGCAGGAGGCCGTCGCCGGCGCCTCCAAGGTCCGCACCGACGTGCCCAAGGCGGGCAAGGGCAAGGACGACCACCTCAACGACATGGCGTGGCTGCGCCAGTTGCTCGACTGGCAGAAGGAGACCGAGGACCCCGGCGAGTTCCTGGAGTCCCTACGCTTCGACCTGTCCCGCAACGAGGTCTTCGTCTTCACGCCCAAGGGCGACGTCATCGCGCTCCCGGCCGGCGCGACCCCGGTCGACTTCGCATACGCCGTCCACACCGAGGTCGGCCATCGCACCATAGGAGCGCGGGTCAACGGCAGGCTCGTACCGCTCGAATCCACCCTGGACAACGGCGACCTGGTGGAGGTCTTCACCTCCAAGGCGCCCGGCGCGGGTCCGTCCCGGGACTGGCTCGGGTTCGTCAAGTCGCCGCGTGCCCGCAACAAGATCCGGGCCTGGTTCTCCAAGGAGCGCCGCGACGAGGCGATCGAGCAGGGCAAGGACGCCATCGTCCGCGCCATGCGCAAGCAGAACCTGCCGATCCAGCGCATCCTCACCGGCGACTCCCTCGTCACGCTCGCGCACGAGATGCGCTACTCCGACATCTCCGCGCTGTACGCGGCGATCGGCGAGGGCCATGTCTCCGCGCAGAACATCGTGCAAAAGCTCGTCCAGGCGCTCGGCGGCGAGGAGGCGGCCACCGAGGAGATCGACGAGGCCGTCCCGCCGACCCGTACCCGCGGCCGCAAGCGCCGCTCCAGCGCCGACCCCGGCGTCGTGGTCAAGGGCGTCGACGACGTGTGGGTCAAGCTGGCCCGCTGCTGCACGCCCGTCCCCGGCGACCCGATCATCGGCTTCGTCACGCGGGGCAGCGGTGTGTCGGTTCACCGCAGCGACTGCGTCAACGTGGAGTCGCTGTCCCGTGAACCGGAGCGCATCCTCGACGTCGAGTGGGCGCCCACCCAGTCCTCGGTCTTCCTGGTCGCCATCCAGGTCGAGGCGCTGGACCGCTCCCGCCTGCTGTCGGACGTCACCCGCGTCCTGTCCGACCAGCACGTCAACATCCTCTCCGCGGCCGTCCAGACCTCCCGCGACCGGGTGGCCACCTCCCGCTTCACCTTCGAGATGGGCGACCCGAAGCACCTCGGCCACGTCCTGAAGGCCGTACGGGGCGTGGAGGGCGTGTACGACGTCTACCGCGTGACCTCGGCGCGCAGCCGGTCGTAGACGGTCGTAGGACACCCACGCACGAGGAAGGGCCCCGTACGCCACGTACGGGGCCCTTCTCGATGCGCAGCGGGGATCAGCCGCCGAACTCGTGCAGGCCCTTCAGAGCCTGGTCCAGGAGCGCCTGACGGCCCTCCAGCTCACGCTCCAGCTTGTCGGCCTTGGAGTTGTTGCCCTGGGCACGCGCCTGCTCGATCTGCGCCCGCAGCTTGTCCACGGCGGCCTGCAGCTGACCGGTCAGCCCCTCGGCACGCGCACGCGCCTCCGGGTTGGTCCGGCGCCACTCGGCCTCCTCGGCCTCCTGGATGGCCCGCTCGACGGCGTGCATCCGGCCCTCGACCTTCGGCCGCGCGTCCCGCGGGACGTGACCGATGGCCTCCCAGCGCTCGTTGATCGAGCGGAAGGCGGCCCGGGCGGCCTTGAGGTCCGTGACCGGGAGGATCTTCTCGGCCTCCTCGGCCAGCTCCTCCTTGAGCTTCAGGTTCTCCGACTGCTCGGCGTCGCGCTCGGCGAAGACCGAGCTGCGGGCGGCGAAGAACACGTCCTGGGCGCCGCGGAAGCGGTTCCACAGGTCGTCCTCGTGCTCGCGCTGGGCACGGCCCGCCGCCTTCCAGTCCGCCATCAGCTCGCGGTAGCGCGCCGCCGTCGGACCCCAGTCCGTCGAACCGGACAGCGACTCGGCCTCGGCGACCAGCCGCTCCTTGGTCTTGCGGGCCTCCTCGCGCTGCGCGTCCAGCTGCGCGAAGTGACCCTTGCGACGCTTGGAGAACGCCGACCGGGCGTGCGAGAAGCGGTGCCACAGCTCGTCGTCGGACTTGCGGTCCAGCCGCGGCAGCCCCTTCCAGGTGTCCACCAGCGCCCGCAGCCGCTCACCGGCGGCCCGCCACTGGTCGGACTGCGCCAGCTGCTCGGCCTCGGTGACCAGGTCCTCCTTGGCCTTGCGGGCCTCGTCGGACTGCTTGGCCCGCTGGACCTTGCGCTCCTCGCGCCGCGCCTCGACCGTCGCCACGAGCTTGTCGAGACGGGCCCGCAGCGCCTCCAGGTCACCCACGGCGTGATGCGCGTCCACCTGCTCGCGCAGGTGGTCGATCGCGGTCTGGGCGTCCTTCGCGGACAGGTCCGTCGTCTGCACTCGCTTCTCGAGGAGGCCGATCTCGACAACCAGGCCCTCGTACTTGCGCTCGAAGTAGGCAAGCGCCTCCTCAGGGGAGCCGGCCGCCCAGGAACCGACGACCTGCTCGCCGTCGGCCGTACGCACGTACACGGTCCCCGTCTCGTCGACGCGGCCCCACGGGTCGCTGCTCACAGCGCCTCCTCCACATGATGCCCGCGGGGGCCTCGGCGCCCCCGGGCATCGTCCACAGTTTCGTCACGGCCAACATAGGCGACCAGCAGGTTGCCTGTCCGCATCCAGCGCGACCGAAATTCCGCAGTTGGCCGTGTTGAGCGCCGGTACGGCGTCAGGACTTGGTGACCGTCGCCTTGTTGATCACGACCGTAGCGTTCGGGGCGCCGTCACCGGCACCCGTGTTCTCACCCGCGGCCGCGATCTTGTCCAGCACCTTCAGGCCCGCCGCGTCGATCGTGCCGAACGGTGTGTAGCTGGGCGGCAGCGGGCTGTCCTTGTAGACGAGGAAGAACTGGCTGCCGCCGGTGTGCTTCTGACCGGTGTTGGCCATCGCCACCGTGCCCGCCGGGTACTTGTTGCCCTTCAGGCTCGCGTCCTTCAGGTTCTCGTCCGGGATCGTGTAGCCCGGGCCGCCGCTGCCGACGCCCGTCGGGTCGCCGCACTGCAGCACGTAGATGCCGTTCGTGGTCAGGCGGTGGCACTTGGTGTGGTCGAAGAAGCCCTTGCCCGCCAGGAAGTCGAACGAGTTCACGGTGTGCGGCGCGGCCGACGTCTTCAGCGCGATGCCGATGTCACCGCACGTCGTCGCGAGCTTCATCGTGTACTTCGCCGACGTGTCGATCGACATCGCCGGCTCCTTCTTCCAGGTCTCCTTCGCGATGGAGCCGGCGGCCGGCTTCGCGCAGGGGTCCGGCGCCTTGCTGCTCGGCGTGGCGCTCGGCGTCACGTCGGCGCTCGCGTTGGTCTTCTTGTCGTCGTTCTTGAGCACGCCGGTCGTGTACAGCGCGACACTGCCGATCACGACCACGCCCAGTACCGACGCGATCACAGAGTTGCGCATATTCGCCTTGCGCCGCGCGCTGGTGCGCCGCTGCTGCTGCCGCAAGAACTTCTCCCGGGCGAGCTGACGCCGCCGCTGCTCCTGGCTGACCACCGGGTTCTCTCCTCATGCGTGTCGTGTGTCGACCGGTACGCGTGCGACCTGTGAGCCGACAGCTGCGTGTAGCCCCGTACCGTATATGGGTTGGCTGAGGAAACGGCAGCGCCGGTAGTCTCTGGACCACGGGCTGCCCGCCCGTAAGCCCTCCCGTATCGACACAACGAAGGACGATCGTGCTCATTGCCGGGTTCCCCGCCGGGGCCTGGGGGACGAACTGTTATCTCGTCGCCCCCGCCGCCGGTGAGGAGTGCGTGATCATCGACCCGGGCCACCAGGCCGCCCAGGGCGTCGAGGAAGCGCTGAAGAAGCATCGGCTCAAGCCCGTCGCCGTCGTCCTCACCCATGGCCACATCGATCATGTGGCCTCGGTCGTCCCCGTGTGCGGCGCGCACGACGTACCGGCCTGGATCCACCCCGAGGACCGGTACATGATGACCGACCCCGAGAAGGGGATCGGCCGGTCCATCGGCATGCCGCTCATGGGCGAGCTGACCGTGGGGGAGCCGGACGACGTCAAGGAGCTGACCGACGGCGCGAGGCTCGCGCTCGCCGGGATGGAGCTCTCCGTCGCGCACGCACCGGGCCATACCAGGGGGTCGGTGACCTTCCAGATGCCCGAGACCGCGGACATCCCCTCGGTCTTCTTCTCCGGGGATCTGCTGTTCGCCGGCTCCGTCGGACGCACCGACCTTCCGGGTGGCTCCATGGAGGACATGCTCGACTCGCTGGCCCGCGTGTGCCTGCCGCTCGAGGACTCCACCGTGGTGCTGTCCGGCCACGGCCCCCAGACGACCATCGGCCAGGAGCGCGCCACCAACCCCTATCTGCGGCAGGTGGCGGCCGGCCAGGGAGCCCCCCAGGCTCCCCGACGAGGAATGTGACGAGAGAGCTTTCCGTGAGCACCTTTCAGGCCCCCAAGGGCACGTACGACCTGATTCCGCCGGACTCCGCCAAGTACCTGGCGGTCCGCGAGGCGATCGCGGCCCCGCTGCGCAACTCCGGCTACGGCTACATCGAGACTCCCGGCTTCGAGAGCGTCGAACTCTTCGCACGCGGCGTGGGTGAGTCCACCGACATCGTCACCAAGGAGATGTACGCCTTCGAGACCAAGGGCGGCGACCAGCTGGCCCTGCGTCCGGAGGGCACGGCGTCCGTCCTGCGCGCGGCCCTGGAGGCCAACCTGCACAAGGCGGGCAACCTCCCGGTCAAGCTCTGGTACTCCGGCTCGTACTACCGCTACGAGCGCCCCCAGAAGGGCCGTTACAGGCACTTCTCCCAGGTCGGCGCCGAGGCGATCGGTGCCGAGGACCCGGCGCTGGACGCCGAGCTGATCATCCTCGCCGACCAGGCGTACCGCTCCCTGGGCCTCAGCAACTTCCGCATCCTGCTGAACAGCCTGGGCGACAAGGAGTGCCGTCCGGTCTACCGGGCCGCGCTGCAGGACTTCCTGCGCGGCCTTGACCTCGACGAGGACACCCAGCGCCGTGCCGAGATCAACCCGCTGCGCGTGCTCGACGACAAGCGGGAGTCGGTCCAGAAGCAGCTGGGCGGCGCCCCGCTCCTGCGTGACTACCTGTGCGACGCCTGCAAGACGTACCACGAGGAGGTGCGCGAGCTGATCTCCGCGGCGGGTGTGTCCTTCGAGGACGACCCGAAGCTGGTGCGCGGCCTGGACTACTACACCCGCACCACCTTCGAGTTCGTGCACGACGGTCTGGGCTCCCAGTCCGCGGTGGGCGGCGGCGGCCGCTACGACGGTCTGTCCGAGATGATCGGCGGCCCCGCGCTGCCGTCCGTCGGCTGGGCCCTCGGCGTCGACCGCACCGTCCTCGCCCTGGAGGCCGAGGGTGTCGAGCTGGACATCCCGTCCGCGACCAGCGTCTACGCGGTGCCGCTCGGCGAGGAGGCCCGCCGGGTCCTGTTCGCGAAGGTCACCGAGCTGCGCAAGGCCGGTGTCGCCACGGACTTCTCCTACGGCGGCAAGGGCCTCAAGGGCGCCATGAAGAACGCCAACCGCAGCGGGGCCCGCTACGCGATCGTCGCCGGCGAGCGCGACCTCGCCGAGGGCGTCGTGCAGCTCAAGGACATGGAGTCCGGCGAGCAGACGGCGGTCGGTGTGGACGACATCGTGGCCGAGCTGCGGTCGCGGCTCGGCTAGCCGCACCCGCGCGCGTGGGCGCCGGCTGTCCCCTCGGGGGTGTCCGGCGCCTTCGTCGTCTCGGGTACGGGCGCTGTCCGGAACCGAACGGACGGGACCCGTCGTACGTACATCCTTATGCGGAGCGAACGGTGCGCACCCGGGTGTGTGCGGCACAATGTCCGGTGCCCGAAGATGGTCCAACTCTCAAGTGACGGAATCGGCGTGATGAGCAAGACGACAGTCAAGGACGTCTCCACGGAGCCCGAGCCGGAGCGCGCCGTCGACGCCCCCAGCACGGTGGGCGGCAGTCGCGCCTTCGCCCTGCTGCTGGTGATCACCGGTGCCGCCGGACTGCTCGCCGCCTGGGTCATCACGATCGACAAGTTCAAGCTGCTGGAAGCCAAGGTCGAGGGCAAGACGTTCACCCCCGGGTGCAGCCTCAACCCGGTCGTCTCCTGCGGCAGCGTCATGGAGAGCAAGCAGGCCGCCGCCTTCGGCTTCCCCAACCCGATGCTCGGCCTGGTCTGCTACGGCATCGTCGTCTGCGTCGGCATGAGCCTGCTGGCCCGTGCCCGCTTCCCGCGCTGGTACTGGCTGACCTTCAACTTCGGCACGCTGTTCGGCGTCGCGTTCTGCACCTGGCTGCAGTTCCAGTCCCTGTACCGGATCAACGCGCTGTGCCTGTGGTGCTCGCTCGCCTGGGTCGCCACCATCACCATGTTCTGGTACGTCACCTCGTTCAACATCCGCAACGGCTTCCTGCCGTCGCCGCGCTGGCTGAAGTCCTTCTTCGGCGAGTTCACCTGGGTCGTGCCGGTCCTGCACGTCGGGATCATCGGCATGCTGATCCTGACCCGCTGGTGGGACTTCTGGACCAGCTGACATCCGGGGCCGCGTTGTCAGTGGTGTGACATAGGGTTTCCAGCGTGGAAGCCGACCTGTTCACCGCCGCAGCAGAGGAACGCCAGGAGAAGGACCCGGCCGGCAGCCCCCTGGCGGTCCGCATGCGCCCGCGCACCCTCGACGAGGTGGTGGGCCAGCAGCACCTGCTCAAGCCGGGATCCCCGCTGCGCAGACTGGTCGGCGAGGGCAGCGGCGGCCCGGCCGGACCCTCCTCGGTGATCCTCTGGGGCCCGCCCGGCATCGGCAAGACGACCCTCGCCTACGTCGTCTCCAAGGCGACCGACAAGCGGTTCGTGGAGCTGTCCGCGATCACCGCGGGCGTCAAGGAGGTCCGCGCGGTCATCGACGGGGCCCGCCGCGCCACCGGCGCCTTCGGCAAGGAGACCGTCCTCTTCCTGGACGAGATCCACCGCTTCAGCAAGGCCCAGCAGGACTCCCTGCTCCCCGCGGTCGAGAACCGCTGGGTGACCCTGATCGCCGCGACCACGGAGAACCCGTACTTCTCGGTCATCTCCCCGCTGCTGTCGCGCTCCCTCCTCCTCACCCTCGAACCCCTCACCGACGACGACATCCGCGGACTCCTGAAGCGGGCGCTGACCGACGAGCGCGGCCTCAAGGCGGCCGTCACCCTCCCCGAGGACACCGAGGACCACCTCCTGCGCATCGCCGGCGGCGACGCCCGCCGCGCCCTGACCGCCCTGGAGGCCGCCGCCGGGGCCGCCCTCGACCAGGGCGAGCCGGAGATCAGCCTCCGGACCCTGGAGCAGACCGTCGACCGGGCCGCGGTGAAGTACGACCGCGACGGCGACCAGCACTACGACGTCGCCAGCGCCCTCATCAAGTCGATCCGCGGCTCCGACGTCGACGCCGCCCTGCACTACCTGGCGCGCATGATCGAGGCCGGAGAGGACCCCCGCTTCATCGCCCGCCGCCTGATGATCTCCGCCAGCGAGGACATCGGTCTGGCCGACCCCCACGCGCTGCCCATCGCGGTCGCCGCCGCCCAGGCCGTCGCCATGATCGGCTTCCCCGAGGCCGCCCTCACCCTCAGCCACGCCACCATCGCCCTCGCGCTCGCCCCCAAGTCCAACGCCGCGACCACCGCGATCGGCGCGGCCATGGAGGACGTACGCAAGGGCCTGGCCGGAGCCGTACCGCCGCACCTGCGGGACGGGCACTACAAGGGCGCCGCCAAGCTCGGCCACGCGCAGGGCTACGTGTACCCGCACGACCTGCCCGAGGGCATCGCCCAGCAGCAGTACGCCCCGGACGCCCTCAAGGACCGCGAGTACTACACACCGACCCGGCACGGAGCCGAGGCCCGGTACGCGGACGCCGTCGAATGGACCCGCAAGCACCTCGGTCGCAAGCGGTCCTGAGCGCCCTGTAGAATCCCTCGAAGTGCTGAGTCCCGCGCAGTCAGAGCGGGACAGCCAGCCGGAGACCCGGTCCCTCGGGACTGATCTCCAGGAGCGTCGCGCACCGTCGAACGGTGTCGCGGGCAGCCCACCACCACCCGGATCCCGGGAGAGGTCGGTGGGCCACTCGCGTGCTGCACGTATGTGCCCAGACCAGGGGAGCGGCTGCCCGACAGGTCCGATACGGACCCGGCGGGTTTCCCCGGCTGCGGATGCGACCTCCCTCAACTCTGACAAGCCGAAAACGAGGAAAGAGAAAGACAGTGGCGAACCAGTCCCGCCCCAAGGTCAAGAAGTCGCGTGCCCTCGGCATCGCGCTGACCCCGAAGGCCGTCAAGTACTTCGAGGCCCGCCCCTACCCGCCGGGCGAGCACGGCCGCGGCCGCAAGCAGAACTCGGACTACAAGGTCCGTCTGCTCGAGAAGCAGCGCCTGCGCGCTCAGTACGACATCTCCGAGCGCCAGCTGGTCCGCGCCTACGAGCGTGCGTCCAAGGTCCAGGGCAAGACCGGTGAGGCCCTGATCGTCGAGCTGGAGCGCCGTCTCGACGCGCTGGTCCTGCGTTCGGGCATCGCCCGCACGATCTACCAGGCCCGCCAGATGGTCGTCCACGGCCACATCCAGGTCAACGGCCAGAAGGTCGACAAGCCGTCCTTCCGTGTCCGTCCGGACGACGTCGTGCAGGTCCGCGACCGCTCCAAGGACAAGACCCTCTTCCAGATCGCCCGCGAGGGTGGCTTCGCCCCCGACGGTGAGACCCCGCGCTACCTGCAGGTGAACCTCAAGGCCCTGGCGTTCCGCCTGGACCGCGAGCCGAACCGCAAGGAGATCCCGGTGATCTGCGACGAGCAGCTCGTCGTCGAGTACTACGCCCGCTGATCCCAGCACCGGCGCAGCATCTCAGCCCGCCGTCTCCCCGCCCTTCCGGGTGGGCGAGGCGGCGGGTTCGCGTTTCCCGGCGTCCCCGAGCGCGTGCGACACCGGCCCGCGCGGCGCCGGCAGGGCCTCCAGCGGCCGTACGCCGCCGCCCCCCAGCGCCCGCGCCACGGCCGCGTCGCCGTCCAGCTCCGCCCCCGCGCGCACGCACTCCTCGTACCGCTCGTCGCCGAGCGCCTGCCGGGCCGTCGCCTCGCACAGCTCGTGCGGGGCGTTGTAGTAGGCGGAGCCGAACAGCGGCAGCCCCACCGACGGCCACATCCGGCCCGCGGCGCCCTGCAGCACCGCCGCCTCGGCCGGGTCGCCCTGGGCCGCCGTCACCAGGGCGAGCAGTTCGAGGGACAGCACCGATCCCAGCAGATCGTGGAAGGCGTGCGCGTTGTCCAGGCAGTCCGCGAGCAGCTCCCGCGCGCCGGCCGGATCACCGTCCCGCCAGGCCGCGTAGGCCAGCACGTACAGCGCGTACGACCGGGCCCAGCGCTCGCCGTGGTCCTCGCACACCCGGCTTACGTCCTCGCACAGCCGCACCGCGTCCGCCAGATCCCCCTGGAACGCCCGCGCCATTGCCAGCTCCACCTGGGCCATCAGCACGTTGCTGTTCAGCTCGCCGATCTCCTGGTACCGGTCGAGAGCCGAGCGCAGCAGCGTTTCTGCGCGTGCCATGTCATCCGTGACCAGGGCCAGACAGCCGGTGCGGTGCTCCGCGTACGCGACCGCCGTTCCGTCCGCGACCCGCTCCGCCTGCACCCGGCACTCCCGCAGCGCGGCCAGCGCCGGCACGGTGTCGCCCTGCAGGATCGCCACATAACCGAGCACCCACAGGGCCTTCAGCCGGGACTGCTCGTACTCCGAATCCAGCTCCACGCTGCGCTCCAGCCAGCGCCGCCCCTCCGACAGCCGCCCGCAGCCGGCCCAGCAGAACCACAGCGAACCCGCCAGGTACTGCCCCAGATGCGCCTCGTCCGGCTCGGTCAGGCAGAACTCCAGGGCGGTGCGCAGGTTCGGCAGCTCGACCTCGACCCGCGCCGCCACCTCGCGCTGCCGGGCCGAGAACCACTCCAGCTCGCACCAGGTCGCCAGCCCCAGGTACCAGTCCCGGTGCCGCCGCCGCAGCCGTACCGCGTCGCCCGTCGCCTCCAGCCAGTCGCCGCCGTAGGCCCGGACCGTGTCCAGCATCCTGTAGCGGGGGCCCGCCGGAGTCTCCTCGCGGGACAGGACCGACTGCGCGAGCAGCTCCGTCAGCACGTCCAGGACGTCCTCGGCGTCCAGCCCGTCCCCGCTGCACACGTACTCGGCCGCCTCCAGGTCGAAGGTCTGCGCGAACACCGAGAGCCGCGCCCACAGCAGCCGCTCCGCCGGGGTGCACAGCTCATGGCTCCAGCCGATCGCCGTACGCAGCGCCTGATGGCGGGGGAGAGCGTCCCGGCCGCCGCCGGTCAGCAGCCGGAACCGGTCGTCGAGCCGCTCCAGCAACTGCGCCGGCGACAGCGCCCGCAGTCGCCCCGCGGCCAGCTCCAGAGCCAGCGGGATCCCCTCCAGCCGGCGGCACAGCTCCCGCACTACGGGGCAGTCCTCCGGCTCAGGCCCGTGCTGCCGGGCCCGGTCCGTGAACAGCTCCACCGCCTCGTCCTCGGCGAGCGGGGCCAGCGGGAACAGCCGCTCGCCGGTCAGCCCCAGTGGGCGCCGCCCCACGGCCAGCATCCGCAGCTCCGGCAGCCTGCGCAGCAGTTCGGACACCAGGTCGGCGCAGGCCGCCACCAGATGCTCGAACCCGTCGAGCACCAGCAGGAGTCGGCGGCCGGCGAGACGGTCCAGCAGGGTCTGGCGGGGTAACCGGGTGGTGTGGTCGGTCAGCCCCAGCGCCTCCACGACCGCGTACTCCACGAACTGCGGATCCTGTACGGGCGCCAGCTCGACCCTCACCCAGGCCCGCGGCGCCGACCGGGCCGCCGCCCGTGCGGCCAGCCGGGACTTGCCCACGCCGCCGACCCCGGTCACCGTCACCAGCCGGGCGGCCTCCATCGCCTCGGCCAGCTGGGCGAGTTCGGCCGAGCGCCCGACGAAGGCGGTGAGTTCAAGGGGCGGAGACCCGTCCGTGTAAGGGCCGGGGCGCTGAGGACCTCGCATGGGACACGGAGCGTACTGAACCGTGTTCATTCCGTACAATCGCTTCCCGCAACTCCACCATCCGCCGACCGTAAACCGGTACGGAGCCGCACCCGTGGCGCGATAGGCTCGGTGCACTGCTTATTCATGGTTTCGAAGTTCAGAGCACGTTTCAGGGAGCGGGTGCGCACAGTGTCCGGTGGAGAGGTGGCCGGGATCCTGGTGGCCGTCTTCTGGGCGATCCTGGTCTCCTTCCTCGCCGTCGCACTGGCGAGGCTGGCCCAGACGCTCAAGGCGACCACCAAGCTCGTGGCGGACGTGACCGACCAGGCCGTCCCGCTGCTCGCCGACGCCTCCGCGGCCGTGCGCTCCGCGCAGACCCAGATCGACCGGGTCGACGCGATCGCCTCCGACGTCCAGGAAGTCACGTCGAACGCCTCCGCGCTCTCGACCACCGTCGCCTCGACCTTCGGCGGCCCGCTGGTCAAGGTCGCGGCCTTCGGCTACGGCGTGCGCCGGGCGATCGGCGGCCGCAAGGAGAACGTGCCCGCCAAAGAGCCCAGGCGTACCGTGATCGTGGGCCGCACGGTCCCGGCGGCACGCAAGCGGAGCAACCGGGGAAAGAAGGACTGACCGAGCGATGTTCCGCCGTACGTTCTGGTTCACCACGGGTGTCGCCGCAGGTGTGTGGGCCACCACCAAGGTCAACCGCAAGCTGAAGAAGCTGACCCCCGAGAGCCTCGCCGCGACCGCGGCCAACAAGGCCCTGGAGACCGGTCACCGCCTGAAGGACCGCGCGGTCGGCTTCGCGCTCGACGTCCGCGACAACATGGCGCAGCGGGAGGCCGAGCTGGCGGACGCGCTGGGTATCCAGGAGGACCCCGAACTCCCCGCACCCCGGCGGTACACCGCCATCGAGAACAGCGACAACCACAGCAACCCGAAGTACATCGAAGCCCCGATGTACTCGTACAACCGGAATGAGGACCACTGATGGAGTCGGCCGAGATTCGCCGCCGCTGGCTGAGCTTCTTCGAGGAGCGCGGGCACACCGTCGTCCCTTCGGCGTCGCTCATCGCGGACGACCCGACTCTGCTCCTCGTCCCCGCCGGCATGGTTCCCTTCAAGCCCTACTTCCTGGGTGAGGTCAAGCCGCCGTTCCCGCGCGCCACCAGCGTGCAGAAGTGCGTGCGCACGCCCGACATCGAAGAGGTCGGCAAGACCACGCGCCACGGCACGTTCTTCCAGATGTGCGGCAACTTCTCCTTCGGCGACTACTTCAAGGAAGGCGCCATCAAGCTCGCCTGGGAGCTGCTCACCAGCCCCCAGGACAAGGGCGGTTACGGCCTCGACCCCGAGCGCCTGTGGATCACCGTCTACAAGGACGACGACGAGGCCGAGCGCATCTGGCACGAGGTCGTCGGCGTGCCCAAGGAGCGCATCCAGCGCCTCGGCATGAAGGACAACTACTGGTCCATGGGCGTCCCCGGACCCTGTGGTCCCTGTTCCGAGATCAACTACGACCGCGGCCCCGAGTTCGGCGTCGAGGGCGGCCCCGCCGTCAACGACGAGCGGTACGTGGAGATCTGGAACCTCGTCTTCATGCAGTACGAGCGTGGCGAGGGCATCGGCAAGGACAACTTCGAGATCCTCGGGGACCTGCCGAGCAAGAACATCGACACGGGCCTCGGCCTGGAGCGCCTCGCCATGATTCTGCAGGGCGTGCAGAACATGTACGAGATCGACACCTCCATGGCCGTCATCGACAAGGCCACCGAGCTGACCGGTGTGCGCTACGGCGACGCCCACGGCTCGGACGTGTCCCTCCGTGTGGTCACGGATCACATGCGTACGGCCACGATGCTCATCGGCGACGGCGTCACCCCCGGCAACGAGGGCCGCGGCTACGTCCTGCGCCGCATCATGCGCCGCGCCATCCGGAACATGCGTCTGCTGGGCGCCACCGGTCCGGTCGCGCTCGACCTGGTCGACACCGTCATCCGGATGATGGGCCAGCAGTACCCGGAGCTGGTCACCGACCGCGAGCGCATCGAGAAGGTCGCCCTCGCCGAGGAGAACGCCTTCCTGAAGACGCTGAAGGCCGGCACCAACATCCTCGACACAGCCGTCACCGAGACCAAGCAGGCCGGCTCCTCGGTCCTGCCCGGCGACAAGGCGTTCCTGCTCCACGACACCTGGGGCTTCCCGATCGACCTCACCCTCGAGATGGCCGCCGAGCAGGGGCTGTCCGTGGACGAGGACGGCTTCCGCCGCCTGATGAAGGAGCAGCGGGAGCGCGCCAAGGCCGACGCCCAGGCCAAGAAGACCGGCCACGCCGACATGGGCGCCTACCGCGAGATCGCCGACGCCGCCGGCGAGACCGACTTCATCGGCTACGGCGACACCGAGGGCGAGTCCACGATCGTCGGCCTCCTGGTCGACGGCGTCTCCTCCCCGGCCGCCACCGAGGGCGACGAGGTCGAGGTCGTCCTCGACCGCACCCCGTTCTACGCCGAGGGCGGCGGCCAGATCGGCGACACCGGCCGGATCAAGGTCGACTCCGGTGCCGTGATCGAGATCCGCGACTGCCAGAAGCCGGTCCCCGGTGTGTACGTCCACAAGGGCGTCGTCCAGGTCGGCGAGGTCACGGTCGGCGCCAAGGCCCACGCCTCCGTCGACTCCCGCCGCCGCAAGGCCATCGCCCGCGCCCACTCGGCCACCCACCTGACCCACCAGGCCCTGCGCGACGCCCTCGGCCCGACGGCCGCCCAGGCCGGTTCCGAGAACCAGCCCGGCCGTTTCCGCTTCGACTTCGGCTCCCCGTCCGCCGTCCCGACGGCCGTGATGACCGACGTCGAGCAGAAGATCAACGAGGTGCTCGCCCGCGATCTCGACGTGCACGCCGAGGTCATGGGCATCGACGAGGCCAAGAAGCAGGGCGCCATCGCCGAGTTCGGCGAGAAGTACGGCGAGCGCGTCCGCGTCGTGACCATCGGCGACTTCTCCAAGGAGCTGTGCGGCGGCACGCACGTGCACAACACCGCCCAGCTGGGCCTGGTGAAGCTGCTCGGCGAGTCCTCCATCGGCTCCGGTGTCCGCCGTATCGAGGCGCTGGTCGGCGTCGACGCCTACAACTTCCTCGCCCGCGAGCACACGGTCGTCAACCAGCTGACCGAGCTGCTCAAGGGACGTTCGGAGGAGCTGCCGGAGAAGGTCGCCTCGATGCTCGGC
This sequence comes from Streptomyces sp. NPDC044064, assembly GCF_056434245.1. NCBI lineage: Bacteria > Bacillati > Actinomycetota > Actinomycetes > Kitasatosporales > Streptomycetaceae > Streptomyces > Streptomyces sp. NPDC044064. The sequence goes on along the minus strand of NZ_JBWKFN010000005.1, from coordinate 10,166 downwards.
AAGCTGAAGGACGCCGAGAAGGAGATCGAGAAGTTCCGCGCCGAGAAGGTGCTGCAGGCCGCCGCCGGTCTCGTCGAGTCCGCCAAGGACATCAAGGGCGTCGCTCTTGTCACCGGCCGGGTCCCGGACGGCACCACGCCGGACGACCTGCGCAAGCTGGTCCTCGACGTGCGCGGCCGCATCCAGGGCGGCCGGGCCGCCGTGGTCGCCCTGTTCACGGTCAACAACGGCAAGCCGCTGACCGTCATCGCCACCAACGAGGCTGCCCGCGAGCGCGGCCTCAAGGCCGGTGAACTGGTCCGTACCGCCGCCAAGACGCTCGGCGGCGGCGGTGGCGGCAAGCCGGACGTCGCCCAGGGCGGCGGCCAGAACCCGGCCGCGGTCGGCGAGGCCGTGGAGGCCGTCGAGCGCCTCGTCGCCGAGACCGCCAAGTGACAGTTAAGTAAGGAAACGGTCGGAAATGCGCAGAGGACGCCGACTCTCGATCGACGTCGGGGACGCCCGGATCGGGGTCGCCTCGTGTGACCCCGACGGGATCCTCGCCACTCCGGTGGAGACCGTCCCCGGCCGGGACATCCCGGCCGCCCACCGCCGCCTCAGGCAGCTGGTGGAGGAGTACGAACCGATCGAGGTCGTCGTCGGACTCCCTCGCTCCCTCAAGGGGGGCGAGGGCCCGGCCGCCCAGAAGGTACGCGCCTTCGTCCAGGAGCTCGCCAAGGGCATCGACCCGGTGCCGGTCCGGCTGGTCGACGAGCGGATGACGACCGTGACGGCCAGTCAGGGACTGCGCGCCTCGGGGGTGAAATCCAAGAAGGGCCGGGCCGTCATCGACCAGGCAGCAGCCGTCATCATCCTGCAGCAGGCCCTGGAATCCGAACGGGTGTCAGGTAAAGCACCCGGCGAGGGCGTCGAAGTGGTCATCTGATCGCGATACGGTAACGTTCCGCGCGATGCGGCGGTGTTCGAACAGCCGCCGCACAGCAAGAGGCGGAACGGAAGCCGGTCCACCGGCCATGCGACCGTCGGCCTCGCGGCTCTAGGGGATCGATGACTGAGTATGGCCGGGGCCCTGGCTCCGAACCGTGGCATCCGGAGGACCCGTTGTACGGGGACGGCGGATGGGGAGGACAGCAGGCCCACGTCGGCCAGCAGTCCCCCTACGGCGGCCAGCCACAGCAGCAGTACCCGCAGCCGCAGCACGGTGACTGGACCCAGGGGCAGCAGCCCGGGTACGACCAGCAGCAGTACCAGTACTACGACGAGCAGGGACGGCAGCAGTACGGTCAGCAGTACACCGGCCAGGACCAGCAGTACGCGGTGCAGGCCCCGCAGCAGTACCAGCACCAGGGCGGCTGGGAGGCGTCCGGCACGCACGGCCAGGTGCCCTACACGCCCGACCCGAGCGACCCGTACGGCCAGCAGCCCGCTTCCTACGGCGGGGAAGCGCCCGACTTCTACGGCACCGAGGACGCCTACCCGCCGCCGGTGCCGCCCAGCCGCAGGCGTCCCGATTCGAAACCGGAACCGGATCCCGAGACCGGCTGGGACCCGGGCGAGGACCAGGGCGAGCACGCCTTCTTCGCCGGAGGCGGCGATGACGACGATGCCGACGACGAGGCGGACAGCCGGTCCGGCCGTGGCGAACGGCGCGGCAAGAAACCGGTCAAGAGCAAGAAGCGGCGCACCGGCTGCGCCTGCATGGTCGTCGTCCTGGTCTTCGGTGGCGGCCTCGGCACGGTCGGCTACTTCGGCTACAAGTACTACCAAAATCGTTTCGGCCCGGCCCCGGACTACGCGGGCAGCGGCAACGGCGAACAGGTCACGGTCTCCATCCCGAAGGGCGCGGGCGGCTGGGAGATCGGTACGAAGCTGAGGGAGGCGGGCGTCGTCGAGAGCGCGGACGCGTTCGTCTCCGCGCTGCAGGCGAACCCCAAGGGCAAGGGGCTCCAGGAAGGCGTCTATACGCTGGAGAAGCAGATGTCCGCCGCCAGCGCCGTGCAGCTGATGCTCGACCCGAAGAGCCAGAACAATGTGATCGTCACGCCCGGCGAGCGCAACGCGGGTGTCTACGCGGCGATCGACAAGAAACTCCAGCTGTCCACCGGAACCACCCGGAAGCTCGCCAAGCAGGAATACCGGAAGTTCGGTCTGCCGAGCTGGGCGCAGAGCAGCAGCCAGATCCAGGACCCGCTGGAGGGCTTCCTGTTCCCGGGTACCTATGCGGCCGCGAAGGGCATGAAGCCCGACGCGATCCTGAAGCAGATGGTCACCCAGGCCAAGGAGAGGTACGCCGCCTACGACCTGCCGGCGAAGGCGAAGGCGTTGGGCCTGAACAACGCGTTCCAGCTCATCACGGTCATGAGCCTGGTCCAGGCCGAGGGCAAGACGCACGACGACTTCCGCAAGATGGCCGAAGTGGTCTACAACCGTCTGAAGCCCACGAACACCGAGACGAACCAATTGCTCCAGTTCGACTCGACGTACAACTACCTCAAGGGCACGAGCAACATCCACATCTCCGAGAAGGAGATCAACAGCAACCAGAGCCCGTACAACACCTATACCCACAAGGGCCTTCCGCCCGGTCCGATCGGAAACCCCGGTGAGGACGCGATGAAGGCGGCACTGAATCCGACGCACGACGGCTGGATGTATTTCGTGGCGACCGACGGTGTGAACAACACCGAATTCGCCAAGACCAACGACGAATTCGAAAAGCTCAAGGAAAAGTTCAATGCCTCCTCGGGCAACTGACGCCCGCCGGGCTGCCGTGCTCGGATCGCCCATCGCCCACTCCCTCTCCCCGGTGCTGCACCGGGCGGCCTACGAGGCACTCGGACTGACCGACTGGTCGTACGGCCGCTTCGAGATCGACGAAGCCGCCCTGCCCGGCTTCATCGAGGAGCTCGGGCCGGAGTGGGCGGGGCTGTCGCTGACCATGCCGCTGAAGCGCGCGGTCATCCCGCTGGTGGACGAGATCAGCGAGACGGCCGCGTCGGTCGACGCCGTCAACACCGTGGTCTTCACCGAGGACGGCCGCCGCATCGGCGACAACACCGACATCCCGGGCATGGTGGCCGCCCTGCGCGAGCACGGCATCGAACAGGTCGACTCCGCGGCGATCCTCGGTGCCGGCGCCACGGCCTCCTCGGCGCTGGCCGCACTCGCCCGGATCTGCACCGGTGAGGTCGTCGCCTACGTCCGCAGCGAGGCCCGCGCCGCCGAGATGCGCCAGTGGGGCGAGCGGCTCGACGTGGACGTCCGTACTGCGGACTGGGGCGACGCACGGGAGGCCCTGAAGGCACCCCTGGTGATCGCCACCACCCCGGCCGGCACCACCGACGCGCTCGCCAGCGCCGTGCCCGAGCGCCCCGCCACCCTCTTCGACGTGCTCTACGAGCCGTGGCCCACCGAGCTCGCGGCCCGCTGGTCCATGTTCGGCGGTGCCGTGGTCAGCGGCCTCGACCTGCTGGTCCACCAGGCCGTTCTCCAGGTCGAGCGGATGACGGGCCGCTCCCCTGCCCCCCTGGAGGCCATGCGGCACGCAGGCGAGAAGGCGCTCGCCGCGCGCTGAAGGGCCGCCTCCGTTCCGCCGCCGCGTCCCGCCTGCTGGACCAGCGGCCGGACACCGCCCCCGGACGTGGGAGGATCGGAGGTGGCGGACCGGGGTCGCGCACCCGGTGGCGTCGTCGCCGTACGCGAGGACGTGCGTACGCAGGGCAGTACCGGGCGCGAACACTGAGGAGCACCGTTGAGCAGGCTGCGTTGGCTGACCGCGGGGGAGTCCCACGGTCCCGCACTTGTCGCGACGCTGGAGGGGCTTCCCGCCGGCGTGCCGATCACCACCGAGATGGTGGCGGACCACCTTGCGCGGCGGCGGCTCGGCTATGGCCGCGGTGCGCGGATGAAGTTCGAGCGCGACGAGGTCACCTTCCTGGGTGGCGTCCGGCACGGCCTCACCCTCGGCTCCCCGATCGCGGTCATGGTGGGCAACACCGAGTGGCCCAAGTGGGAGCAGGTCATGGCGGCCGACCCGGTCGACCCCGAGATCCTCGACGGCCTCGCCCGCAACGCTCCGCTGACCCGTCCCCGGCCCGGCCACGCCGACCTCGCCGGCATGCAGAAGTACGGTTTCGACGAGGCCCGTCCGATCCTGGAGCGCGCCTCCGCCCGCGAGACCGCCGCGCGTGTGGCGCTCGGCGCCGTCGCCCGCTCCTACCTGAAGGAGACGGCCGGCATCGAGATCGTCTCCCACGTGGTCGAGCTGGCCGCCGCCAAGGCCCCGTACGGCCTCTACCCGACCCCGGCCGACGTCGAGAAGCTGGACGCCGACCCGGTGCGCTGCCTGGACGCCGACACCTCGAAGGCGATGGTCGCGGAGATCGACCAGGCCCACAAGGACGGCGACACGCTCGGCGGCGTGGTCGAGGTGCTCGCCTACGGCGTCCCGGTCGGCCTGGGTTCGCACGTGCACTGGGACCGCCGGCTGGACGCCCGGCTCGCCGCCGCCCTCATGGGCATCCAGGCGATCAAGGGCGTCGAGGTCGGCGACGGCTTCGAGCTGGCCCGGGTGCCCGGCTCCAAGGCGCACGACGAGATCGTCGGCACCCCCGAGGGCATCAAGCGGTCCAGCGGGCGCTCCGGCGGCACCGAGGGCGGCCTGAGCACCGGCGAGCTGCTGCGCGTGCGCGCCGCGATGAAGCCGATCGCGACCGTGCCCCGGGCCCTGCAGACCGTCGACGTCGCCACCGGCGAGGCCACCCAGGCCCACCACCAGCGCTCCGACGTGTGCGCGGTCCCGGCCGCCGGCATCGTCGCCGAGGCCATGGTGGCGCTCGTCCTGGCCGACGCCGTCGCGGAGAAGTTCGGTGGTGACTCCGTCCCCGAGACGCGGCGGAACGTGCAGTCGTACCTCGACAACCTCGCCATCCGGTGACCGCCGTGCCTGCGGTAGTACTGGTCGGCCCGATGGGAGTGGGCAAGTCCACCGTCGGGCAGCTGCTGGCCGAGCGCCTCGGGGTCGTCTACCGGGACACCGACGACGACATCGTCGCCGCCGAGGGCCGGACCATCGCCGAGATCTTCGTGGACGAGGGCGAGTCCGCCTTCCGCGCGATCGAGAAGCGCACGGTGCACACCGCGCTCGCCGAGCACGAGGGCGTCCTCGCGCTCGGCGGCGGGGCGGTACTCGACGCGGACACACGGGCGCTGCTCGCCGGGCACCGGGTGGTCTACCTCTCCATGGACGTGGAGGAGGCGGTCAAGCGCACCGGCCTGAACGTGGCCCGGCCGCTGCTCGCGGTCAATCCGCGCAAGCAGTGGCGCGAGCTGATGGAGGCCCGCCGTCACCTGTACGAGGAGGTCGCCACCGCCGTCGTGCCGACCGACGGCCGCACCCCCGAAGAGGTCACCCAAGCAGCGCTGGACGCACTGGAGTTGAAGGAAGCATGAGCGAGGCAGTCACCCGGATCCAGGTCGCCGGCACCGCGGGCACCGAGCCGTACGAGGTGCTGGTCGGCCGGCAACTCCTGGGCGAGCTGGCCGGGTTGATCGGGCCGAAGGCCAAGCGCGTCGCGGTGATCCACCCCGAGGCGCTCGCCGAGACCGGCGACGCACTGCGCGCCGACCTGGCCGACCAGGGCTACGAGTCCGTCGCCATCCAGGTGCCCAACGCGGAGGAGGCCAAGACCGCCGAGGTCGCCGCCTACTGCTGGAAGGCGCTGGGCCAGTCCGGCTTCACCCGCACCGACGTCGTCGTCGGCGTCGGCGGCGGCGCCACCACGGACCTCGCCGGGTTCGTGGCCGCGACCTGGCTGCGCGGGGTGCGCTGGATCGCCGTCCCGACCACCGTGCTGGCCATGGTGGACGCGGCGGTCGGCGGCAAGACCGGCATCAACACCGCCGAGGGCAAGAACCTGGTCGGCGCGTTCCACCCGCCGGCCGGTGTCCTGTGCGACCTGGCCGCGCTCGACTCCCTCCCGGTCAACGACTACGTCTCCGGTCTCGCGGAGATCATCAAGGCCGGCTTCATCGTCGACCCGGTGATCCTCGACCTCATCGAGGCCGACCCCGAGGCCGCCCGCACTCCGGCCGGCCCGCACACGGCCGAGCTGATCGAGCGCTCGATCCGGGTCAAGGCGGACGTCGTCTCCTCCGACCTGAAGGAGTCCGGGCTCCGGGAGATCCTGAACTACGGCCACACGCTCGGCCACGCGATCGAGAAGAACGAGCGCTACAAGTGGCGGCACGGTGCGGCGGTCGCGGTCGGCATGCACTTCGCCGCCGAACTGGGCCGTCTGGCGGGCCGGTTGGACGATGCGACGGCGGACCGCCACCGCACCGTCCTCGAGTCGGTCGGCCTGCCGCTGCACTACCGCTACGACCAGTGGCCCAAGCTGCTGCAGGCGATGAAGGTCGACAAGAAGTCCCGCGGTGACCTGCTGCGCTTCATCGTCCTGGACGGGCTGGCGAAGCCGACCGTGCTGGAGGGCCCGGACCCGGCCGTTCTCCTCGCCGCCTACGGAGAAGTGGGCCAGTAGGAAGCGGTCCAGTAAGTCCTCCACTGTTCCCTTCCGCCCGATTGCCTTTCCGGGCCGGGCACTTCGGACCGCCCCCGGTCGTTTCACCAAACGACGGCCGGGGGCGGTACCGTTCGCTAGGGAGCGGGCTCCGTACCCGCCTGCCAGCGCCAAATGTGTGTACGAGACGGAGTGGCAACGGATGCAGCACGCAGTGGGGTCTCCGCTGCCGCCGCCCCACCGGCCGGGGCAGGGACCGCACGCCGGCTGGGAGCCGGCCGCACACCACCCGGGAGCCCCACAGGGTCCCGCACCCGCGCCCCCGCCGCCACCCGGCTACCCCGGAGCCGGGCCGGGATCCGTGCCCCCGCCCGCTCCCGTGCCGCCCGCGCCTCCGCAGCACGCCCCCGCCCCGCCGCCCGACACGACCGGTCATGTCCCGCTGCCGCCCGGCGGTCCGGTCGGTGTGCCCACCGCGCCCCCTGCCGCGGCCGCCGTCCCGGACCCGACGACCACCACCCTGGCGGTCCTGCTGATCGGCCCCGCGGGCGCGGGCAAGACGAGCGTGGCCAAGTACTGGGCCGACCACCGCCGGGTGCCCACCGCGCACATCAGCCTGGACGACGTGCGCGAATGGGTCCGCGCCGGCTACGCGAACCCGCAGTCCGGGTGGAACGACAACTCCGAGGCCCAGTACCGCCTGGCCCGCCGCACCTGCGGCTTCGCCGCCCGGAACTTCCTGGCCAACGGCATCTCCTGCATTCTCGACGACGCCGTCTTCCCGGACCGCCCCGTGGTGGGCCTCGGTGGCTGGAAGCGGCATGTCGGCCCAGGCCTGCTGCCGGTGGTCCTCCTCCCGGGCCTCGACATCGTCCTGGAGCGCAACGCCGAACGCACCGGCAACCGCCGCCTCACCGACGAGGAGGTGGCCCGCATCCACGGCCGCATGGCCGGCTGGTACGGCTCGGGCCTCCCGATCATCGACAACTCCCAGCTGGACGTCCCGGGCACGGCCCAAGTACTGGACGAGGTCCTGACCAGGGCCATCGCAAGCCCCCCGAGCTGGTGACCGGCGGGCGGCCGGTCCTGTCCGAGTGGTGCGGGGCCCCATCGGGGGGCGGCTCCGCCGCGTGGGCCCGATCGATCCCCGCCGGCCCGCACCCGTAGGCACTACCGACCGCACCCCACTCGGCCCCCACCAACCAGCGCAAGCCGGACAAAACTCCTACGATCATCTCATGTCAGAGGTGTACGCGACCCGCCGTGCCCAGCTCAGGGAACGCTGCAACGCGGCCGGCGCCGCGGCAGCGCTCATCTCGCGCCCTGCCAACGTGCGCTACCTCGCCGGTGCGGCACCGCGGGGCTCCGTGCTGCTGCTGGGCAAGAGCGAGGACCTGCTGGCCTGCGCCGGCCCGCTGGACGACCGGCCGACCGAGGGCCGTCCCGACGAGGCCCTGACGGTGCATGTCCTGCCCTCGCCGGGCGGCGACCCCGCGGTCACGGCAGCCGGCCTCGCCGAAGTGCAGGGGGCCGAATCCCTCGCGGTGGAGGAACACCACCTCACCGTCGCCCGCCACCGTGCGCTGTCCGCCGTCGCCCCCGGGCTGCGCCTCGCCGACCTCGGCGGGGCCGTCGAGCAGCTCAGGGTCGTCAAGGACGAGGAGGAGATCTCCTGCCTGCGCATCGGCGCCGAGATCGCCGACCAGGCCCTCGGTGAGCTGCTGGAGTCCATCCTGGTCGGCCGCACGGAACGGCACCTCGCGCTGGAGCTGGAGCGGCGTCTGGTCGACCACGGCGCCGACGGGCCCGCGTTCGCGACCTCGGTGGCCACCGGCCCCAACTCCGGCCGCCGCGGCCACCGGCCCACCGACCGCCGCGTGGAGGAGGGCGACTTCCTCTCCGTCTGTCTGGGCGCCACCTACCGCGGCTACCGCTGCGAGATCGGCCGTACCTTCGTCATCGGCACCTCGCCCGCCGACTGGCAGATCGAGCTGTACGACCTGGTTTTCGCAGCCCAGCGAGCCGGACGAGAGTCCCTGGCGCCCGGCGTCGCCTACCGCGACGTCGACCGTGCGGCACGCCAGGTACTGGGCTCCGCAGGCTATGCTGAGGCTCTGCCACCGCTGACGGGACACGGCGTCGGACTCGAAATCGACGAGGACCCGCAGCTGGCCCCTGCGTCCATGGGTAAACTGGACGCTTGCGTGCCGGTCACCGTCGAACCGGGGGTCCACCTCCCGGGCCGGGGCGGCGTCCGGATCGATGACACGCTCGTCGTACGCCCTGAGGCGGACGGCGGACCCGAGCTACTCACCATCACGACCAAGGAGCTGCTCGCGCTCTAGCCTCGCGCTGTGCGCGTGCCCCGGGGTCGTACGTCAGTCCAGGAGATTCCGCAACCGTGGCTTCCACGAACGACCTCAAGAACGGCATGGTGCTCAAGCTCGAAGGCGGCCAGCTCTGGTCCGTCGTCGAGTTCCAGCACGTCAAGCCCGGCAAGGGCCCGGCCTTCGTGCGCACCAAGCTCAAGAACGTGCTCTCCGGCAAGGTCGTCGACAAGACCTTCAACGCCGGTGTCAAGGTCGAGACGGCCACTGTCGACAAGCGCGACATGCAGTTCTCGTACATGGACGGCGAGTACTTCGTCTTCATGGACATGGAGACCTACGACCAGCTGATGGTCGACCGCAAGGCCGTCGGCGACGCCGCCAACTTCCTCATCGAGGGCTTCACCGCCACCGTCGCGCAGCACGAGGGCGAGGTGCTCTTCGTCGAGCTTCCGGCCGCCGTGGAGCTTGTCATCCAGGAGACCGAGCCGGGCGTCCAGGGCGACCGCTCCACCGGTGGCACCAAGCCCGCCATCCTGGAGACCGGCCACCAGATCCAGGTCCCGCTCTTCATCACCACCGGTGAGAAGATCAAGGTCGACACCCGTACGAGCGACTACCTCGGCCGGGTGAACAGCTAACCGTGGCTGCCCGCAACACGGCCCGCAAACGCGCCTTCCAGATCCTCTTCGAGGGCGACCAGCGCGGCGCCGACGTCCTGACGGTCCTCGCGGACTGGATCCGGCTGTCCCGGTCCGACACCCGGCAGCCGCCGGTGAGCGAGTACACGATGCAGCTGGTCGAGGGCTACGCGGTCTACGCGAAGCGCATCGACGAGCTGATCTCCCAGTACGCGGTGGGCTGGACGCTCGACCGGATGCCGGTCGTCGACCGGAACATCCTGCGTCTCGGCGCCTACGAGCTGATCTGGGTGGACGAGACCCCGGACGCCGTCGTCCTGGACGAGATGGTGCAGATCGCCAAGGAGTTCTCCACGGACGAGTCGCCCTCGTTCGTGAACGGCCTGCTCGGCCGGCTCAAGGAGCTGAAGCCGTCGCTGCGCCGGGACGAGGCGTAGACGGTACGGCAAGCGCCGGAGGGCCCGCAGCGAGCGCATGCTGCGGGCCCTCCGGCGTTTTCTGTGCCCGCGCGCCGTGGAAGTGTCGCGGGAGGGCGGGTGCGGGGGGGGGGGGGGGGGGGGGGGGGGGGGGGGGGGGGGGGGGGAAAGGAAAAAAAAAAAAAAATAACCCCCCCCCAAAAAAACACCCCCCCCTCCGCAACACCCCCCCCTTTTCCTGTTTGTCTCCGTTTTTTCCCCGAC
>NZ_JBWKFN010000004.1:322677-443477 GCF_056434245.1 Streptomyces sp. NPDC044064 | reverse complement strand
TGCTTGATGTTGAGGATCAGGTCGGTGACGTCCTCCTTGACGCCCGGCACGGTGGTGAACTCGTGCAGGACACCGTCGACCCGGATGCTGGTGACAGCAGCACCGGGGATCGACGACAGGAGGGTGCGGCGGAGGGAGTTGCCGAGGGTGTAGCCGAAGCCCGGCTCCAGCGGCTCGATCACGAACCGGGAGCGGAATTCGTCGACGACCTCTTCGGTCAACGAGGGACGCTGAGCAATCAGCACGAGGTATTGCCTCCAGTCTCTGGCGCCCGCTATCTGACGCCGTGGTCCCCGAAGGGTACGGGGGGTACGGCATCCTACGAAGCCGAACCGCCCGGCCTCGCCCGTCTGCAGGCCACCAAGGCGGTTCGTAGGCGCATACTGGGGGCAATGACAAAGCCTGCTGCACCGAAGCGTCATCTGCCCACCAGCCCATTCAAGGCCCCGGTCGCCCCGCCTCCCAAGCACTTCGCCGTCGGCGACCAGGTCACCCATGACGTGTACGGACTCGGCCGGGTGATCGGCATCGAGGACGGAATCGCGGCACTCGTGGATTTCGGCTCCGAGCAGATGCGGATCTTGAGCCCGTACGCCAAGATGACCAAGTTGTAGGACCACTGTGCCCGGTCACGGCACGCCAGGCCCCTTCCGGGACCTGAAACGAAAGCGAGACCTCTCATCGAACCGACGTCGCTGTTCTCCGCGCTGGAGGGGCAGCCCCGCTCTGCCGCTCCCGTGTCGCCGCCTCCGGCGACAAACCCCTTCCAGGCCCCGGACTTCGGGGAGGACGAGGCTTTCCTGCCCGAGGACGTACAGGAGCCCGCTCGGGGCGCTCGTGCGGCGTGACCCGAGGCCGGCTCTCCGCGTCGGCGGTGAGCCGGGGCGCTCAGGCGCGGATCACTCGCCGATCTCGGTCTTGTAGCCGGCGGCGTCGAGAAGGCCGGCGAACTCCGACTTGTCGGACGGCTTGAGCCTGAAGATCCAGCTGTCGTAGGGCTCCTCGTTGAGGAGCTCAGGGCTGTCGGACAGCTCCTCGTTGACCGCGATCACCTCGCCGCCGACCGGTGTGTAGACGTCCGTGGCGGCCTTCACGGACTCCAGGACACCGGCCGGCTCGCGCGCCTCGAAGACCTTGCCGACGCTGACCAGTTCCACGAACACCAGGTCGCCGAGTGCTTTCTGGGCGTGGTCGGTGATGCCCACCGTGATCGTGCCGTCCGATTCCCTGCGCGCCCACTCGTGCGTATCGGCGTACCGAAGATCAGCCGGGATGTGCGACATACGTGCTCCCCTGAAGCCGTAGGTGACCAACACGGCCATCCATGCCCGGGACCGGAGGGTGCGGGACGTGGTTTCCCCCGCATGGCTCACAAAGCCGGCACGCGGCTCGGGCTCAGCCGACCGTGAGGCCCGGGGCGGGCTGCATGCCGGCCGTCATCGGCGGTACGCGGTCGCCGCGACGGCGGGCAGGACGGCCAGGGCCAGGACGCCGCCGGTGAGGGCCAGGGCGGGGTAGCCGGCCGCGGTCGCGATGACGCCTGAGCTGATGCCGCCGGTGGCGCCGGCGATCGCTATGGAGACGTCCACCATGCCCTGGGTCCTGGCGCGGGTGGCGAGGGGAACCGTGTCGGTGATGATCGCCGTGCCCGACACCAGGCCGAAGTTCCAGCCCAGTCCCAGCAGGGCCAGGGCGAGCGCCAGCAGCGCGACGGAGTCGGCGGGGGCCAGGGCGGCGAGGACGCCGGCGGCCAGGAGAGTGAGACCGGAGGCGGCGGCGATCTTCATGCGGCCGTAGCGGTCCACCAGGCGCCCGGTGAGCGGTGACGGCAGGTACATGGCGCCGATGTGGATGGCGATGACGAGACCCGAGGCGGCGGTGCCATGGCCGTGGTCGTGCATGTGGACGGGTGTCATCGTCATGATCGCCACCATGACGAGCTGGGTGAGCACCATGACGAGTGCGCCCAGGACCACACCGCCGCGGCCCTCCTGCACGGAGGCCGCGGGCGCCTTCGCCCGGTCGGCCTGCTCGGTGGCGGCGAGGGCGCGGGCCGTGAGCAGCGGGTCGGGGCGCAGGCTGGTGGCCAGGACCACGGCCGCGAGGGCGTAGGCCGCTCCGGACAGCAGGAAGGGGCCGGCCAGGTTCGGAATGCCCAGGGTCTCGGCGAAGTCGCCGGTGGGTGCGGCGAGGTTGGGGCCGGCGACGCCGCCGAGGGTGGTGGCGACCAGGACCGTGGAGACGGCGCGGGCACGGTGGGCGGGGTCGGCCAGGTCGGCTCCGGCGTAGCGGGCCTGGAGGTTGGTGGCGGTGCCGGCGCCGTAGACGAACAGGGCGAGGAACAGCAGGACGGGGCTGTCGAGTACGGCGGCCGTGATGACGCCGGCGCTGCCGACGGCTCCGGTGAGGTAGCCGATGGCCAGGCCGGGGCGGCGGCCGCGGGCCTGGGAGATACGGCCCACGGCGACGGCGGTGAGCGCGGATCCGGCGGTGAACAGGGCGCTGGGCAGTCCGGCGAGGCTGGTGGTGCCGAGCATGTTCTGGGCGAGCAGGGCGCCTACGGTGACACCGGCGGCGAGACCGGCACCGCTGAGGATCTGGGAGGCGACCAGGACGCGCAGGATGCGGCGCTGTGCCTGGGCGGCGTCGGGTATGCCGGGCAGGGAGACAGGGGCGGCGGGCTCGGCTCGGGTCATGTCTCTCTTCCGGTGGCAGTGGGTGGCGTCAGGGAACCGTGGTGGCGCTGCACTGCAGGTGGTCCGGCACGGCAGATGTCACGCCAGGTCCCCGGCGTCGACAGGCAGTTCGGCCAGGCGCCACTCCAGCATCCCGTCGTCGAGGCGGATCGCGCGGCGGCCGCGGTCGGTCAGGAGCCGTACCGCGTCGTAGGCGAGCACGCAGTACTCGCCACGGCAGTACACGACGATCTCCGTCTCCTCGGGCAACTCGTTGATCCGCTCGGCCAGTTCGTCGACCGGGATGGAGTGGGCGCCGGGGATGTGCCCGGCCCGGTACTCCTCCACCGGCCGTACGTCCAGCACCACCACGTCGCCCAACGCCACGCGGGCCCGCAGCTCCTCGCGGCTGACCTGTGCCACGGCGTCCTCGCCGAGGTAGGCGTCGCGGGCCGCGGGGACGGCGGCCTGGTGGGCCTCGGCGACCTTGCGCAGCAGCGCGAACAGCTGGGCCACGTCGTCGCCGGCGAGCCGGTAGTGGATGCGCACACCTTCGCGGCGGGTGGCGACGAAACCGGCCTGCTTGAGCGTCTGGAGATGCGCCGAGGCCGTCGTCAGGTTGAGCCCCGCCGCCTTGGCCAGGGCGTCGACGGTGCGCTCGCCCTGGGCGAGCAGATCGAGCAGTTCCAGTCGCTTTCCGCTGGCCAGCGCCTTGCCGCTGGCTGCGAACGCGTCGTACAGCTGAGCCTTCGTACCGGCCGTCGTCTTTCCCATACCAGCATCCTCCACAAATCCATGGAATAGCGTATGGGAAGCCGGGAGCCATGGCTACGCCGCCGAAGCCTCCATCAGTCGCTGCACCCCGGCCGTGAGCGCCGCCGTCACCGTCGGCGGCGGCACGTCCGGGGCTCCGAGGGTTTTCCGGGGGCCCTGCGTACGGGCGCTCAGGGGTAGTTCGACCTGGACTCCGCCGGACGGGGTCAGATTCACCGGGTTGCGGGGGCCGAGGCCGCGCAGGCCGGGCGGGATGTGGTCCAGGTCGGTGACGGACTCGAAGGCCGGGGCGAGGAGGGTGAGACTGCGGGCCAGGGTGTCGGCCGCCGCGCGGTTGGCGCCGCCCAGGAAGATCGCCCGGGGCGTCTCGGGTCTCAGGTGGCCGTGCAGGGAGACCGTCAGGGTCACGTGGGACAGGAACTGCTGCAGAGCCGCGCAGGTGGGGACGGACATGCGGTGCGAGGGGATGTGGACCGGGTCGCCTGCGGGCTGGGTGAAGACCAGGCAGCTGGCGCCCGTGCGGGCAGCGACCTCGTGGGCCAGTTCCGCCGTGCCGCCCTCCCTGCTGCCGTGCAGGGCCAGCAGGCCGATGTCCGACCGGAGGGTCAGTGCGGCGGCGAACTCCACGCCCTCGATCAGCACGCGCTCGGGCGCCACCGCTAGCGCACCACCCGCACGGTCTTCGACACCGTCACCTGGTCCACCTCCGACACCCGCACCGTCACCTTCATCGTCCACGTTCCCGGGATCGGCAGGTTGAAGGCGTCGGCGGCCCAGTAGCCGCCCCGGTCGGTGACCTTGCTGTCCAGGGGGCCGATCCGCTGGGCCGGGAGGGTGAAGGTGATGCGCAGTTCGGGGACCGCGGAGAGACCGCCGTCGGGGCCGTAGACCACCGCCTGGACGGAGTTCGTGCCGACCCGCCCGGGGTCCAGGGTGATCTGCACCTTGCCGTGGCCGCCGGGGGTGCCGACGTCGAAGGGGACCGTGGTGACCGAGGCCGCCTGGATGCCGTCCGGCGCCGGTGCCGACTCCGCCGCCTCGGCCGCCGCGCGGCCCGGCAGCGTGCTCGTCAGGAGGGTCGTCAGGACGAGGACCAGGGTGCCCACCGCCATCTCGGTCAGCACCCAGCGGCGGAGGCTGTGGGGGTGCGGGGCGGGGGCCGGTGCGGGGTTCGGCCCCGGGGGGAGCGGGGGGCCGCCGGCCGGCTGCGGGACCCGGGCCTGTTCCCGTGCCGCGGGCCGGGCCGCCAGGCGGGTCGTCCAGCGGCGGGAGCGGGACGCGGCCGCGAGCAGGAGGGCGACCGCCGCCAGCTTGGCCAGCAGAAGGCGGCCGTACGTCGTGTCGGTGAGCGCCTGCCAGGAGCCGAGGCCCCGCCACGACTGGTAGACGCCGGTCGCCACCAGGACCGTCACCGAGGCGAAGGCCAGGCGGGAGAAGCGGATGACGGCCTGGACCAGCGGGGCGGCCGGATCCGGTGAGGCACGGCGCAGCGTCAGCGCCAGGGCCGTCAGGCCGCCCAGCCAGGCGGCCATCGCCAGCAGGTGGAGGGTGGCGGAGGTGATCGCCAGCGGGACCTGGAGGCCGGCCGAGGCGTGTTCCGAGGCCGCCCAGGTCAGGGCGAGGGCGCCGGAGAGGGCCGCGGCGGTCGCGAGGGCGGCCCGGCGGGGGATCCGGCGGCGCCATCTGCGCAGGGCCAGTGCGCAGGCTCCGGCCAGGAGCAGCAGGGCCAGACGGGTGAGGAGGAGTTCGCCGGGCCGGGTCGAGGCCGTACGGGTGAGGGAGGAGAGGGCGAACGCCGACGTCGGGGCGGTGCCCTCTTCGTACGGGGCCCTCAGGAGGAAGAGGGCCATCGTCGAGGCGAACAGGGTGCCCCAGGCGGCCGCCACCGGTGTGCGCAGGTGGCCCGGCCTCGGCGGGCGGCAGTACGCCACGAACGCCGCCGGACCCAGCAGGAGCGCCACGGCGAGGTAGGCGATGTAGCGCGCGATGTTGTAGAGGCTGGTCGTCGCCGGGTTCTCCGCACGGTCCGGGAGCACGCTCGTCGCCGTCGCCGTGCGTTTGCCGACCGAGAAGGTGAGCGCGCCGGACACCGGGTGGCTGTCGGCCGACACCACCCGCCAGGCCACGGTGTAGGTGCCGGTGCCCAGCCCGGCGGGCAGGGAGACCCGGACGGTGTCGGAGCGGCCGGCCGCGTGGTCCGCCTCGCCGGTGCGGACGCGATGGTTCTCGGGGTCGTAGACGCGCAGGGAATCGGTCAGCAGGCCGACCGACTCCGTGAAGGCCAGGGTGACCTCGCGCGGCGCCGACTTGAGAACGGTCCCGTCGGCGGGGTCCGTCCCGCGCAGGGCCGCATGGGCCGAGGCGGGCGCGGTCGCGCCCAGGAGGAGCAGGAGCAGGCCCGCGCCGAGGACGGTCAGCCGTCGCAGCCACCGGTGTTCGTCGCGCACCTCACCCCTCCGTCCCACTGCCCCTCCGTACAGATACGGAAGGATCGGCCGCCGCGCTCACCAGGTCGGCCGCGCCGGCACCCCGCCGTCCAGCACCAAGTCATGGCCCGTGATCCAGGAGTCGAGGGGCGGGGCGAGGAACACGCAGCCTCTCATGCCCTGAAGGCGATGGGGGAGGGCGATCGGCTCGTCAGGCGTGGTCCCCCGGGAAGGCTGCCTCCCGCTCCAGAAAGGCCAGTCGGGCACGCTTCTCGGGCAGGTACACGTCCGGGATGTCGACCTCCGGGAGGACCACCTCGGGGCCTCGCTCGAATCCCTGGCGTTCGAAGCGGGCGATCGCCTTGGTGTTGCGCACGTCCGGGTCGACCACGACCCGGCGGTGGTCCAGCTCCAGCAGGACGTACGACGTCATCGCGGTCAGCAGCGCCGCGCTCCAGCCGGGGCGCGGGCCGTCCGCGGCGGCGGGCGCGAGGAGGAGGTGGACGCCGATGTCGCCCGGGCGGACCTCGTAGCACTCACCGACCCGGTCGGCCTCGGGCTCGTAGGTCTGGAGCAGGGCGGCCGGCTCGCCGTCCTTGGAGACGAGGAGGGCGTGGTGGGTGTCGAGGCCTGCCATGTGGGCGTAGATCTCGGCCACCTGGTCCCGCGTGAGGCCGGTCATGCCCCAG
Source organism: Streptomyces sp. NPDC044064 (assembly GCF_056434245.1). Lineage (NCBI taxonomy): Bacteria > Bacillati > Actinomycetota > Actinomycetes > Kitasatosporales > Streptomycetaceae > Streptomyces > Streptomyces sp. NPDC044064. The sequence continues at coordinate 436,913 of NZ_JBWKFN010000004.1, read as the reverse complement.
AACGCGGCGCGCTCGTCGCTCACCCAGGCGTGGACCACCTCCGCGTCGGCCGCCGGGTCGAGGGGGCGGATGCGGACGGTGCCGTAGCCGTCGATCACCTGTTCATGGACGTGCGGGTCGGACATCGGTCTCCTTCTCCAGGCGGTCCCAGTCGGTGACGACGGGAGCGAGCTCTCCCCCGAGCCACAGGGGGAGTTGGTCACGGTGGTGCGGTGAGCCCGGGACGCCGGACGCGCCGAAGGGCACCACCCACCGGCTGTCCTCGCGGCGGGCCAGGTCCCAGACGTAACGGGCCGCCGGGCCCCGGGCGGCCAGGTCGGTCAGGCCGGCCACGGCGGAGGTGCACAGCACGCAGTCGTGGTCGCCGGACAGGCCCGGTTCGTCGTACGGCTGCTCGTCGGGCAGCGCCCGCCAGGGCGCGAGGCGGTGGGTGGCGCCCCATGGACCCGCCGGAGTCCCGGCGGCGGTCTCCTCGACGGCGGCGCGTACGGCGGCGGGCCGGTCGACGCCGTACAACTCCTCGGCGCTCAGCAGGTGTTCCAGGGCGAAGGCGATGCGCGGGAGGAGGGCGAGCCAGGGGAGGAGGACCTCCGGGTAGGCGGGCACCTCGGTCAGCGCGGCGAACGCCGGGTGTGCGGCGAGGTGCCGTACGACCGCGCCGCGCACCGCAGCGTACGCCGCAGCGTCGGCGCTGTCCGCGTCCATGCGGCGGTTCCAGGCCAGGAGGCGGTCCCTGAGCCGGGCGGCCTCGGGGGCGAGGTCGTCGAGGCCGGCCAGGTGGTCCAGGAGGGGTGCGGCGGAGGCGAGGTGGGTGTCCGTGTGGATCGCGTGCAGGTCGGCGGCGGACCAGGCGGGGCGCTCGTCGAGGAGGGTGCGGATGCGGGTGGCGCGGTGCGGTGGGGCGAACTCGGTGCCGAGGTGGCTGGCCGGGCCGCGCTGGTTGGCCATCACCGCGATGCCGTCGGTGAGGCCGGCCCGGGGCATCTCGTACCAGCCGTGCCACTCGTGGCCGGGCTGCCAGGCGGGGACCAGGCTGGTGCGGTTGGCCTCCGAGCGGACGGGTACGCGGCCCGCGACCCGGTGCAGGGTGGCGCCCTCGGTGTCGGCTGCCTGTACGACGTTGACGGGCTCGGCCCAGGTGTCGAAGGCGGCGTCGACGTCGGTGACGCGGCGGGCTCGGAGGAGGGGTAGGAGGCTGCTGAAGCCGAGGTCTTCCGTGACCCGGGGTGGATAGCGCAGGGCCAGGGCCGTCTCGGCGGTTGCCTCCGGCTGCGGCTGCGGCTCCACCTCGGTTTCGCCGTCGTCGGACCGTCGTGGTTCCGTGGTTTCCAGGCCCTCCGGGCCCCCGGCGATCACCGGGCCCCGGTCCGTCTCGATGATCTCGATCTCCAGGGGGTGCTCCCCCGCGATCTCCACGGTCTCCGTGTGGCGTCGGGCGCGGTGCCAGGTGCCGTCGGGGCCGAGGGCCTCGACGCCCGCGCCCGTGCGGCGGAGGCGTTCGCGGTAGACGTCCTGGTAGTCGGCCATGGCGTTGGTGATGGACCAGGCGACCGTGCCGGTGTGGCCGAAGTGGGCGATGCCCGGGACGCCGGGGACGGCCAGGCCGACGACGTCGAACTCGGGGCAGGAGAGACGGATCTGCTGGTAGACGCCGGGGGCCTCGATGAAGCGGTGCGGGTCGCCGGCGAGAAGCGGCAGGCCCGTGAGGGTGCGCTCGCCCGAGAGGAGCCAGCCGTTGCTGCCCGCCGTACCGGGGCCGTCGGTGGCGAACAGGCCGACCGCTTCCGGGCCGAGGTGCCGTATCGCCTCCTCGCGCCACAGCTTGGCCGGGAAGCCGGCGAAGAGGATGTGCGTGCCGAGCCAGATGCCCAGCGGGTTCCACGGCTGCCAGGGGATGGGGGCATGGCTCGTCCGGGTGAACTCGGGTGCGCGGCGGGCCCCTTCCGCCAGGCCCTCATTGACGCCGTCCACGTACGCCCGGACCCAGTCCGCCGTCTCCGGGTCCCGGCTCTCCAGCGCGGTGAAACAGCGTCTCGCGGTGTCGTCGAGGCGGGCGCGGCGGGCGAAGACGTCCCAGGGGAGGGCGGCCGCGCCGAGGAAGGCTGCCGAGGTGCCCTGGGAGCGGTGCCGTTCGACCTCCAGCTGCCAGGCGCGGTCCAGGGCGGTGACACGGCCCTGGGCGCGGGCGAGGGCACGGACGCCGGAAGCGCGCAGGTGGGGGATGCCCCAGGCGTCGCGGTAGGTCTCGGTGGTCACCCTGGACACCCCTTCATTTTAGGTTAGCCTTGCCTAAGTTTGTGTCAGGAATCGTACGCGAGGGGTGGAGACGCGATGGGGCAGGGGCGGGGCTGGGAGGGAGCGGTCCTACGACTGCTGCGCGCCAGGGACTTCGTGTGCACGGTCACCGAGGCCGAGGACGTCACCCCGCACTACCGGCGGCTGCGGCTGACCGACGGCGGGCTGCTCGCCGCGACCGGCGTCCACCCCACGATGTGGGTGCGCCTGTGGTTCTCCGACGCCGGCCGCCCGCACCAGCGGGCCTACACCCTGGTCGACCCGGACCCCGCGACCGGCACCTTCGGCCTGGAGTTCGCCCTTCATGACGGATGCGCCGCCGACTGGGCGCGGGCCGCGCGGCCCGGGGACACCATCGAGGCGACCGTCCAGGGCACCGGGTTCCAGCGTCCCGACCCCGCTCCCTCGCACGTCGTCGCCATCGGGGACCCGGCCTCGCTGCCCGCGATCAACTCCCTGCTCGGCGCCCTGCCTTCCGCCCCGGCGACGATCTGGTTCGAGGGCACCCTGGACGGCCTCCCCTGCCACGCCGACCCGGCCCGCCACGAGATCCGCGAGGTGCCCCGCCGCGACGCGGGCGCCCAACTCGCCGACCGGGTCCGCGCCGAGCTGCCCGTCGTGCTCGACGGCACCCGCGACCCGTACGTCTGGATCGCCTGCGACACGGCCACCACCCGCACGCTGGCCACGTACGTGCGCAGGGAACTGGGCCTGCCGAGGCCCCGGGTGCACGCCCAGGGGTACTGGCGCGCGTCCTGACGCGCGAGGCGCGATCATCGACCCATGGACGTCACTCTGCACCTCGCCCAGGACCCCGAGGCCGACGCGCTGCTCGGCCGCAGCCCGCTCGCCGCGCTGACCGGCATGCTGCTCGATCAGCAGGTCCCGATGGAGTGGGCGTTCAAGGGGCCGGCGACCATCGCGCAGCGGATGGGCGCCGAGGACCTGGACGCGCACGAGATCGCCGTCATGGACCCGGAGGCGTTCGCCGCGCTGCTCTCCGAGAAGCCCGCCGTGCACCGCTACCCGGGCTCGATGGCCAAGCGGGTCCAGCAGCTGTGCCAGTACCTCGTCGAGCACTACGACGGAGACGCCGAGCTGGTCTGGAAGGGCGTCACGGACGGGAAGGAGCTGCTGAAGCGGCTCCAGGACCTGCCCGGGTTCGGCAAGCAGAAGGCACAGATCTTCCTCGCGCTGCTCGGCAAGCAGCTGGGCGTCGCACCCACGGGGTGGCGGGAGGCCGCCGGGGCCTACGGCGAGGCGAAGTCCTTCCGGTCCGTCGCCGACATCACCGGGCCCGAGTCGCTGGCCAAGGTGCGCGCGCACAAGCAGGAGATGAAGGCGGCGGCCAAGGCCGCGAAGGCCGCCGGGAAGTAGGGCCCGGCCGGGTGGCGGCGGCGCGCGCGGGCGGGCGGCGGCTCAGCCACCTGGCCCACCCGGGTGGCCGGACACGCCCGGGCGGTCCAAGCATGGAGCATGACCGAGGCACCCAGCGGTGACCCCTCCTGGGGTCGCGAGTACGACGACCGCAACATCCACGCGGGAGGGGCCCCGCAGGCGCACCACGAGCCCGAGCCGCCCTTCGAGGGCCCCCTGCACGCCCTGTCCCGGGCCGCCTGGCAGGTCGTCCTGCTCACCGGCGTCGCCTCGCTGGTCCTCGGCATCCTGGTGCTGATCTGGCCGGGCCCCTCCCTCGTCGCCGTGGGTGTCCTGTTCGGCGTCTACCTCCTCGTCAGCGGCGTCTTCCAGCTGGTCTCCGCCTTCGGCACCCACAAGACGACCTCGCTGCGCGTGCTCGCCTTCATCAGCGGTGCGCTGTCGATCGTGCTGGGCCTGTTCTGCTTCCGCGGGCCGATGCAGTCGATCCTGCTGCTCGCCCTGTGGATCGGCATCAGCTGGGTGATCCGCGGGATCACCCAGACCCTGGCCGCCATCTCCGACAAGCGCATGCCCGCCCGGGGCTGGCAGATCTTCCTCGGGATCGTCACGTTCGCCGCCGGGATCGTGCTGATCGACTCGCCGTTCAGGTCGGTCGCCGTGCTGACCCTGGTCGGCGGGTGGTGGCTGGTGGTCGTCGGCGTCGTGGAGATCGTCACCGGGTTCCGCGTCCGCGGCCGCGCCCGCCAGGTTCCGCGCACGGTCTGACCCCCGTGGCACGACACGGTGCGACCCCTCCGGTAGGCCGAGCGGGCGAATCTCGCGGGCCGCGCGATGCGGTACGGCTGCCGGGCGGGCATGCAACCGCCGTGAGCAGGACCCCGAGCCCCACCCGGAGCCGTACCTGGCTGCGGGTGCTCGTGCTGCTCCTCGCCCTGTGGGTGCCCGGCGCCCATCTGCAGGCCCAGGCGGCGCCCGCCCCGGCCGCGTCCGCCGAGAGCGCCGAGCACGACGTCCTGGACACGCTGCTACGGCCGCCCGCGCGTGCCCTCCACCAGACCGACGCGCCCGAGCGCACCGCACCCGTGCCCGACCCGCCCGCACCGGTCCGCCCGGCGCTGCGCCCGTGCCCCGCCGTACCCCGGCCGCCGAACGCCGTGCCGCTGCTCCGGACGGTGGTCCTGCGCTGCTGACAGTGCCCTGCCCCCCCAGGACAGTCAGCTCGACGCAAGGAACCGACCATGCCCACAGACCCGTACGCGGTCCTGCGCGCCCTGCTGCGCGCCGAGGCCAGACGCAGCGCACCGGCGAAGCCGGAGCGGAAGAGCCCGCAGGCACAGCAGCCTGCGGCGAAGGAGGACGGCCGCTGAGCCCCCGGCGGAGGCGGACCACCGCCTCCGCCGAACCACCGCATGCGCCGGGCCACCACCTGTGCCAAGTCACCGCGCGCGCCGGTTCACCGCCTGCGCCGGGCCGTGCCGAAGAGGGAGCGGGTGATCTCGCGGCCGATCTGGGTGCCGACCGAGCGGGCCAGGGACTTGAACATGCTGCTGCCGACGACCTGCTCGACGAGGGACGGCTCCTCCTTGGGAGCCTGCGCCGCCTTCCCGGCCTTCCCGGCCGCCTCGGCCGCCTCGGCCCGAGGAGCCTGCGGCCGCTCGGCGCTCAGCTTCTCGTACGCCGACTCGCGATCCACAGCCTGTGCATAACGCCCGTGGAGCGCGGACTCCCGCACCGCACGGTCCAGCTCGGCCCCGTCCACCGGGCCCATCAGGGACTCCGGCGCGCGCAGCCGGGTGGCGGCGACCGGGGTGGGTGCGCCCGTCTCGCCGAGCACGGTCACCACGGCCTCGCCCGTGCCCAGTCCGGTGAGGAGTTCCTCCAGGTCGTAGCCGGAGTTCGGGAACGTCCGCACGGTCGCCCGCAGCGCCTTCTGGTCGTCCGGGGTGAAGGCCCTGAGCGCGTGCTGGACCCGGTTGCCGAGCTGGGCGAGGACATCGGACGGTACGTCCTTCGGGGTCTGCGTCACGAAGAAGACGCCGACCCCTTTCGAGCGAATCAGGCGCACGGTCTGCGTGATCGACTCCAGGAACGGCTTGGAGGCGTCGCTGAACAGCAGGTGGGCCTCGTCGAAGAAGAAGACCAGCCCGGGCTTGTCGGCGTCGCCGATCTCGGGCAGGTCGTGGAAGAGGTCGGCCAGCAGCCACATGAGGAACGTCGAGAAGAGCAGCGGCTTGTCCTGGACGGCGGGGAGTTCCAGGACCGAGACGACGCCCCGCCCGTCCGGCGCCCTACGCAGCAGGTCGGCCGTGTCGAACTCCGGCTCGCCGAAGAAGCCGGCCATGCCCTGCGCCTCGAAGGCGGTCAGGGAGCGCAGGATCACCCCGGCCGTGGCGGTGGACAGGCCGCCGATGTTCTTCAGCTCGGCCCTGCCCTCGCCGGAGGTCAGGAACGCGACGACCGCCCTGAGGTCCTTGAGGTCGATCAGCTCCAGGCCCTTGGTGTCGGCGTAGTGGAAGATCAGGCCGAGGGACTGCTCCTGGGTCTGGTTGAGCCGGAGCACCTTCGACAGCAGCACCGGGCCGAAGCTGGTGACCGTGGCCCGCACCGGGATGCCGTGGCCGAGCCCGCCGAGCGCGAGGAACTCCGCCGGAAAGCCGGCCAGCGTCCACTGCTGGCCCACCTCGGCGGCGCGCCCCCGGACCCGCTCGTCCGGCTGCCCCGGCCGGGCGATGCCGGACAGGTCGCCCTTGATGTCCGCGAGGAACACCGGCACGCCCTGGGCCGACAGCTGCTCGGCGATCAGCTGGAGCGTCTTGGTCTTGCCGGTGCCGGTGGCGCCCGCGACCAGACCGTGCCGGTTCAGCACCGGCAGCGGGATGCGGACCGACGCGCCCGGGTGACACTCGCCGTCCCAGAGGAGGGCGCCGAGGTCGAGCGCGGGACCGGAGAAGGCGTACCCCGCCGCGATCTGCCGGGCCTCGGCGGGGAGCGTTTCACTGTCACTCATCTCCGGCCCCTGTTCCCGATAGACCCCGCTATGATCCGTTTCGCCACGGCTTTTCCAGCGTCGCACTCCGTCGCCTTGGCTGCGCCCGGAACGTCTTGACCGGTAGGCTTTCCGTGTGATCTTCAAGCGCATCGGAAACGGCCGGCCGTACCCCGACCACGGCCGGGAAAGCACCCGGCAGTGGGCGGACGTCGCGCCGCGCCCGGTCCGCCTCGATCAGCTCGTGACGACCAAGGGGCAGCTCGACCTGGAGACCCTGCTGGCCGAGGACTCGACGTTCTACGGCGACCTCTTCGCGCACGTCGTGAAGTGGCAGGGCGATCTGTACCTGGAGGACGGCCTCCACCGCGCGGTCCGCGCCGCCCTCCAGCAGCGCCAGGTGCTGCACGCACGCGTGCTCGAACTCGACTGACCGCGGCACGACACGGCGTTGACCCTTTCGGGTTCCGCTGAGCGGCGTCTACTGATCATCTAATAGGCATCGCCGCCCAGGCGCACTACGCTGCGCTCATGAGCATGCTGACTCCCCCCGGCATGGGCGGCCAGTACCGGATCACGGGGGACAAATACCCTCGGATGCGCCCTCCGCGGCGACGCGGCAGGCTCGTGTTCGCCGTAGTGGCGTCCGTCGCCGCGCTCGGCCTGATCGGCTGGGGCACGCTGCAGCTCATCGACGTCTTCACCGGCGGCGACAAAAAGACCTCGGCGTCCGGCACCAAGTCCCACTGCCGCACGAAGGCGAGCACCACCGCCGCCCGGGTGAAGGTGCCGCCCAAGCCCGGTGAGATCACCGTGAACGTCTACAACGCCACCGCGCACACCGGGCTCGCCAAGGACACTGCGGACGAGCTGAAGAAGCGCGGCTTCAAGATCGGTGATGTGGGCAACGCGTCCAAGGAGTTCGACAAGAAGGTCAAGGGCGCCGGGATACTCCTCGGCCCCGCCTCCGCGCTGAACACCTCGCTGCCGGTGCTCGCCACCCAACTGCCCGCCGCCGAGCACCGCACCGACGCGGCCCGCAAGGGCGCCGATCTGGACCTGATCATCGGTGACGGCTTCAAGACCCTCACCCAGCGGGCGGCCGCGGACCGAGCCCTGGCCGAACTGGCCGACCCGGAGCCGGCGGCCGCGACGAAGAAGAGCTGCTGAGGAACGCCTTGAAAGGGCGCGGGGCCGTGTTCGACACGCGGCCCCGCCACGCGGTGCCTACTCGGCCGCGCCGTAGAGCCGGTCCCCCGCGTCCCCGAGCCCGGGCACGATGTACCCGTGCTCGTTGAGGTGGTCGTCGACAGCCGCCGTGACGACCGTCACCGGCGTCCCCGCCAGCTCGCGCTCCATGACCTCGACGCCCTCGGGCGCGGCGAGCAGCACCACCGCGGTCACGTCGTCCGCACCGCGCTTGATCAGCTCCTGGATGGCGGCGACCAGCGTGCCGCCGGTGGCCAGCATCGGGTCCAGCACGTACACCTGGCGGCCCGAGAGGTCCTCGGGCATCCGCGAGGCGTACGTGGAGGCCTGCAGCGTCTCCTCGTTGCGGATCATGCCCAGGAAGCCCACCTCGGCGGTCGGCAGCAGCCGGACCATGCCGTCCAGCATGCCGAGACCGGCGCGCAGGATCGGCACGACCAGCGGACGCGGGCGGGCGAGCTTGACGCCGGTGGTCCGTGCGACCGGCGTCTGGAGGTCGACCTGCTCGGTGCGCACGTCCCGCGTGGCCTCGTAGGCGAGCAGGGTGACCAGTTCGTCGGCGAGTCGCCGGAAGGTCGCGGAGTCGGTGCGCTGGTCGCGCAGCGTGGTGAGCTTGTGGGCGACCAGGGGGTGGTCGACGACGTGGAGACGCATGTCCCTAACAGTAACCGCGCCCGGTGGCCCCTGGCTCTGGCATCAAACCGCCCGTCCGAGGGAAAGTGGGAGGGACGGACCGGGGGTGGTGTGACTGTGCCAGACCTGCCTGACCGCAAGACCGGCGCCGCCGAGGACGCCGTCGGGCCGCAGCAGCCCGAGACGGACGCCCAGCGCCGGCGCCGCCGCGCCCAGTTCCTGCGCGAACTCGCCGAAGCCCGCGCGCTGCGCGAACGCGTCCAGCCCCGACGCGCCAAGGCAGCCCGGCTGCGCCACGCCATGCGTATGCGGACTTTCCGCTGGTAGGCGGAGCCCGGTGAACGGGCGACGTCAAGGTGAGATCCAGGTGAGGAAGATCCTTGCCCGCTCCGGTGTTTGGGCGGTGGGCGTGCGTGGGCGCAGGGAAAAGCCGCGTACGATCCGCAGGTGGCGGCAACGAGTGCGCTGGTGAGTCCTTTTCCCCCGGGATGCGGACACACGATCAAAACAGCCAGACACAGGGAGCCGAAGACGTCCCCTGGACGCCTTGTTTCTGCCACGATTCCGAGTGGGTGGGGCTCGGAGCACAGCTCTCTCCGCCCAGAACCTCCGCCGGGGGGACCCCCAACCGGCACGCCTAAGACCAGTGGGAGAGTCACGGTGTACTTCGCCGCACTGCTCGCGCGCACCGAAGACGGGTGGGAAGCGAGCGACACAGAGCTCGACGATGTGGAGACCCTGTCGGATCTGGCCGACCTGGCCCGGGAAGCCACTGCCGACGAGGACACGGTGTTCGTCCTGATCGAACAGGAGGACTCCTGGTTCGGTCTCGTCCGCGTGGACGGCGAGGAGGACCCTCGCATCTTCGTCTCCGACGCGGCCGCCGCCGCCCGCAGCGCCTACGGTGAGCTGCTGCTCACCGACGAGCTGCTCGGCCGGGAGCCCGGCGCCGACGACGGCACCGACCTGGACTCCCTGGACCTCGACGGCACCGAGGACGGCGAGTCCGAGGACGAGGACCAGGACGACGACGAGACCGCAGCCGGCGGGGTGCCGCACGGCCCGGTGGGCGACGGCAGCATCCTCGACGACCTGGGTGTCAGCGAGAAGGAACTGCGCGGCCTGGACCCGAACGAGGCGCTGGCCGAGATCGCCGAGGCCCTGGGCGCCTCGGAGGTGCTGGAGACCGTCCGCTGAGCGCTTCGCACACGGAAGGCGCACCGGACCCGGTACGCGACCGCTGGCGGGCCGCCATGCGGCTCGCCCTGGACGAGGCCGGGCTGGCCGTCCGGGGCGGGGACGTCCCCGTCGGAGCCGTCGTGCTGTCCCCGGACGGCACGACGGTGCTCGGGGCCGGGCACAACGAGCGCGAGGCCACCGGCGACCCCACGGCCCACGCGGAGGTCCTCGCCATCCGGCGGGCCGCTGCCAGGCTCGGGGAGTGGCGGCTGACCGGCTGCACGCTGGTGGTCACCCTGGAGCCCTGCACGATGTGCGCGGGCGCGCTCGTGCAGTCCCGCGTGGACCGGGTGGTCTACGGCGCCCGCGACGACAAGGCGGGGGCGGCCGGCTCCCTCTGGGACGTCGTACGCGACCGGCGGCTCAACCACCGGCCCGAGGTCATCGAGGGCGTCCTGGCGGAGGACTGCGCCCGGATGCTCACGGAGTTTTTCCGGGGCCGCTGAATACCGATTTCAAACCCTGCCCCACCTTGCTGTAGGGTCTCCCTCGGTAGCGTGTCCGAGCGGCCGAAGGAGCTCGCCTCGAAAGCGAGTGTGGCGCAAGTCACCGAGGGTTCAAATCCCTCCGCTACCGCTGTAGAAGGGCCCCGTCGCGAGACGGGGCCCTTCGTGCATGACCGGACAGGGATCCGGCAAAGAACCTCGACGGGCGGGCCGTTGGCCCCCGCGGGGGGCGTGAAGGTTACACTCGCGGCCGGCAACAGGGGTCCCACGGGGCACACAGGCACAGGGGAGGCCGCGGTGACGGTGAACGCCAAGAAGATCGCCGTGTACGTGCTCGTGGTCTTCGCGCTGTACGTGATCATCACGGATCCGGCGAAGGCGGCCGACTACGTCCAGATAGCCTTCGAGGGCATATCGGACGCGGCCAAGGCCATAGGCGACTTCATGACCTGGATCGCCGACGGAGCAAAGAACTGAGCGGAAAGCCGAGAGAGCTGAGGTACGCCCCATGATCCGCCACCTGGTCCTCTTCAAGCTCAACGAGGGCGTCGAGCGCGACGATCCGCAGGTCGTCGAGGGTGTCGCCGCCTTCCGGGCGCTCGGCGGCCAGATCGAGGAGCTGCGCTTCTGGGAGTGCGCCTGGAACATGAGCGACCGGCCGATCGCCTACGACTTCGCGATCAACTCGGCGGTCGAGGACACGGACGCCCTCAAGCGCTACCTGGAGCACCCGGCCCATCAGGCGGGTGTCGCACTGTGGCGGGAGTTCGCCACGTGGGTGATCGCCGACTACGAGTTCTGAGCCCCTCGCTCCGGGAGCCCTCCGCCGGGAACGGCGGGGGGCTTTCGTGCATCTCGTGACCCAACTTGGCGCTGCCTGACCACAACACGGTGTTATCCGGTGCTTGCACACAGTGCACATGTCTTGTGATGCTATGACCGCTTTTGACGGATGATTGACCGATGAAGAGGTGGCGTTGACCGTGTCGGCCAGTACTGCGCCGCCCCAGGACGAGGCGCCCGCCCCAGCCCCCGCCGCCGCTCCCCCCGGCCCCGCCACGGAACCTCCCGCCCCCGAGAAGCGGCGCGGCGCCGACACCCGCGCCCTGACCCAGGTGCTCTTCGGCGAGCTGAAGGACCTCAGGCCGGGCACCCCGGAGCACAACCGCGTGCGCGGGGCACTCATCGAGGCCAACCTCCCGCTCGTGCGCTACGCGGCCGCCCGCTTCCGCTCGCGCAACGAGCCGATGGAGGACGTCATCCAGGTCGGCACCATCGGCCTGATCAACGCCATCGACCGCTTCGATCCCGACCGGGGCGTCCAGTTCCCGACCTTCGCGATGCCGACCGTCGTCGGCGAGATCAAGCGGTACTTCCGGGACAACGTCCGCACGGTCCACGTACCGCGCCGGCTGCACGAGCTGTGGGTGCAGGTCAACAGCGCCACCGAGGACCTCACCACGGCCTTCGGGCGCCAGCCGTCGACCGCCGAGATCGCCGAGCGCCTGCGGATCGGCGAGGACGAGGTGCTCTCCTGCATCGAGGCCGGGCGGTCGTACCACGCGACCTCCCTGGAGGCCGCACAGGAGGGTGACGGGCTGCCGGGCCTGCTGGACCGCATCGGCTACGAGGACCCGGCCCTGGACGGCGTGGAACACCGCGATCTGGTCCGCCATCTCCTCGTCCAACTCCCCGAACGCGAACAGAGAATCCTTCTTCTGCGCTACTACAGCAATCTCACTCAGTCTCAGATCAGCGCGGAACTCGGTGTGTCCCAGATGCATGTCTCCCGACTACTCGCGCGTAGCTTCCAGCGGCTGCGTTCTGCGAATCGGATCGAGGCATAACCGGCGCACGGGAGCACAGCTCGGAACACACCAGCTCGTACCCGTTCGCAAGCAGGATCGATCGGTAACCGGCGAGAGCGAATCGCTCACCAGGGCGGTTCCCGACAGTTGTGCGCCGAAAAACCGTCAGACCCCTTCTTTCCAGGGCCGATTCACATCTCGCGTGTCGACATGTCACTACAGCGTGTTGCCGACATGTGACATTCTGCGGGAAGCGCGTTTGCCGGACCTCCGGCTCCGGTATTCAGGTGAAGGCTGCGTTGCTCGAAAGGCATCGCCGCCGCGACCGTCCCGCGACCCAAAGGGGGTGGCATGTCCGCACACCAGGGCAGCTCGAAGGTGCTCACGCCCACGAGCGAGGCAGCGCCCAAGCAGCTCGACGCCATCGACGTGCTCGACGACGTCACGCCACTCGAGACTGTGCCGGCCCCGCCCGCCCAGGCTCCCGAGACCGCCCCGGCCGCCCCGGCCACGGCGGACATCGACACCCGCACCCTGTCCCGCTCCCTGTTCCTGCGGCTCGCCGCACTCGACGAGAACAGCCCCGAGCGCGCCTACGTCCGGGACACCCTGATCGAGCTGAACCTCCCGCTCGTGCGTTACGCGGCGGCCCGCTTCCGCTCGCGCAACGAGCCGATGGAGGACATCGTCCAGGTCGGCACCATCGGCCTGATCAAGGCGATCGACCGCTTCGACTGCGAACGGGGCGTGGAGTTCCCGACGTTCGCGATGCCGACGGTCGTGGGCGAGATCAAGCGCTTCTTCCGCGACACCTCGTGGTCGGTGCGCGTCCCGCGCCGGCTCCAGGAGCTGCGGCTGGCCCTCACCAAGGCCAGTGACGAGCTGTCCCAGAAGCTGGACCGCTCCCCGACGGTGACCGAACTGGCCGCGGTCCTCGGAGTCTCCGAGGAGGACGTGGTCGACGGCCTCGCGGTCGGCAACGCCTACACCGCCTCCTCGCTCGACTCCCCGGCCCCCGAGGACGACGGCGGCGAGGGCTCCCTGGCCGACCGCCTCGGCTACGAGGACACCGCGCTGGAGGGTGTGGAGTACCGCGAGTCCCTCAAGCCCCTGCTGGCCAAGCTGCCGCCCCGGGAGCGCCGGATCATCATGCTGCGCTTCTTCGCCAACATGACCCAGTCCCAGATCGGCGAGGAGGTCGGCATCTCCCAGATGCACGTCTCCCGCCTGCTGACCCGGACCCTGGCCCAGCTGCGCGAGGGGCTCATCTCCGACTGAGGGTTCCTATCTGACGGAGCGTCAGTCACCATGGCCGGATGCTTCGCACCCGGACGCTTCGCACGACGACATGGACACAGGGCCGCCGAGGCGCCGTCACGGCAGCGTCGGCGGCCGTCGTGTGCCTGGGTGTGACCCTGGCCGCGTGCGGAGGCGGGAGCCGGGACGGATACGTGGCGGTGGGCGGCGTACCGAGCCCGGCAGGCTCGCCGGGGGCACCGCCGGGAGCGGTACGGATGGTCCCGCTGGACGGGCCGGCCGCGCCCTCCGACTCACCGTCGGGCGAGGCTTCTTCGGATCCGCGCCCCGACCCGACCGGGCCGAGCACCCAGTCGGCCGACGAGAGCACCGCACCCGGCCCCGCGGACGCCTCGCCCAGCACCACCGGCGAGGGTACGACCGCTCCGGAGCAGCCGTCGTCCCCCGCCCCGGCCCCCAGCCGCACCAGGCCTCCCGCACCCGCCGACCTCGGCTGGGGCGCCCCCTCTCGGGGGGACACGGACAAACGCTGGTGCGAGAAGGTGACCGTCGGCTTTCACAACTCCGGCGGGACGTCGGTGCGTTCGGGCACGGTGACGTTCGGCACGCACATCATCGGCGCGCTCGGCATCGACTGGGGGACGGTCGACTCGACCGTGGACCTCCCGGTACCGATCGGACCGGGGGCGCGCACGGACCACACCTGGACGGTGTGCGTCGACGCCTGGCGCGTCCCGCTGGGCATGCACATCGAGACGCGGGACGTGTCCGTCCGGTGGAGCGAATGACCCCGGTCCGGGGTCGCGCCCTTACTTGAGCGCCAGCCAGGCCACCGCCGCGACGACCACCACGGCGACGACGACGCCGATGATCAGACCGATGCGCGGGCCGGAGGAGACGGCCTGCTGCTGCGGGCCCCCCTGCGGAGCCTCGTCGACGAACGCGCGGAACATCTGGGTGCTGCCGGCGGGGTCGTAGTTGCCCTGGGGGCCCTGGGTGTTAGCCATGGCCCGAGACACTAGCGAATCCAGGTGGCCTACCCAAGTGCGGGGCCACCGGGACAGAGGGGGGCAGGCCCCCCGCCCCCACCTGCACGTTTACGGTTGCAATACTTGCCTTTGCCAAGTTTTTGCGTCAGCCCACCCCGATTTGTTTGCCTGCAGCAACCAACAGATCTATGGTTGCCCCAAGCAACGAATACGGGAGGTGTGATGGCCGAGCAGGCGCAGTACGAAGAGCTGGCGCGTCAGCTCAGTGCCGTCGGAGCCGTGAAACGGGACATGGGGCGGATCCTGCCGCCCGAGTGTCCGGCCGGCTCGGCCGCCGTGCTGACCCTGCTCGGTCGCCACGGCGACATGCGCATGAGCAAGCTCGCCGAGCTGCTCGCCGTGGACATGTCGGTCACCAGCCGGCATGTCGCGCACGTCGCCGCGCGCGGCTGGATCGAGCGGTCACCGGACCCCGCGGACAAGCGCTCGCGCATCCTGCGCCTGACGCCCACGGGCCTGGAGCAGCTCGACGAGCTGTCCCGGCGGACCACCCATCTGCTCGCCGACCGTCTGAGCGACTGGACCGACGAGGAGGTCGGCCAGCTCATCCGGCTGATGACGCGCCTGCGCGCCAGCTTCGGCGACTGCCGGTCCGCCCCGCCACGGCTGCCCGCACCCGTAGTCGAAGAGACCACCCGTACACCCGCTCACACGTAAGAAAAGGAAGCCCATGGCAACGACCACACCAGCCGGTGTGCGGGCTCACGCCAAGCACGGGGGAAGCGCGCAAGGCGTCTCCGGGCACGCCCCGATGTCCCACCGGCAGATCATGGAGGCGCTCTCCGGGCTGCTGCTCGGCATGTTCGCCGCCATCCTGTCGTCCACCATCGTCTCCAACGCCCTGCCCGAGATCATCCAGGACCTCGGCGGCGGACAGAGCGCCTACACCTGGGTCGTCACGGCCGCGCTGCTGGCGATGACCGCCTCCACCCCGCTCTGGGGCAAGCTCGCCGACCTGGTCAGCAAGAAGGCGCTCGTCCAGATAGCCCTGGTCATCTACATAGCGGGCTCGGTCGTCGCCGGTCTGGCGCAGAACCCGGGCATGCTGATCGGCGCCCGGGTCATCCAGGGCCTCGGCGCCGGCGGTCTGACCGCGCTGGCCCAGATCATCATGGCCGCGATGATCTCCCCGCGTGAGCGCGGCCGGTACTCCGGCTACCTCGGCGCGACCTTCGCCGTCGCCACCGTCGGCGGCCCGCTCGTCGGCGGTGTCATCACCGACACCGACTGGCTCGGCTGGCGCTACTGCCTGTTCGTCGGTATCCCCTTCGCGCTGATCGCGCTGTTCGTGCTGCAGAAGACGCTGCACCTGCCGGAGACCAAGCGCAAGGTCAAGGTCGACTGGGCCGGCGCCTTCTTCATCACCGCCGCCGTCAGCCTGCTGCTGGTCTGGGTCACCTTCGCCGACGACAAGTACGACTGGCTGTCCTGGCAGACCTACACGATGGTCGGCGGCGCGCTGCTGCTCGCCCTGATCTTCCTCTTCGTCGAGACGAAGGCCAGCGAGCCGATCATCCCGCTGCGCCTCTTCAAGAACCGCACCATCGCGCTGGCCTCGGTCGCCTCCCTCTTCGTCGGCATCGCGATGTTCGCCGGCACGGTGTTCTTCAGCCAGTACTTCCAGCTGGCGCGCGACAAGTCCCCGACGATGTCCGGTGTCATGACGATCCCGATGATCGCCGGTCTGTTCGTCTCCTCCACCGTCTCCGGCCAGGTCATCACCAAGACCGGCAAGTGGAAGGCCTGGCTGGTCACCGGCGGTGTGCTGCTGACCGCCGGTCTGGGTCTGCTCGGCACCATGCGGTACGACACCGACTACTGGAAGATCGCGATCTTCATGGCGGTCATGGGCCTCGGCATCGGCATGATGATGCAGAACCTGGTCCTGTCCACCCAGAACCAGGTCGCCCCGCACGAACTCGGCGCCGCCAGCTCCGTCGTCACCTTCTTCCGCTCCCTCGGCGGCGCGGTGGGCGTCTCGGCACTCGGCTCCGTGATGTCGACCCGGATCACCCACTACGCCAAGGACACCATCGGCCAGCTCACCCCCAAGGAGCAGCTGGCGGCCGCCAAGGCCAGCGGCTCCGGTCAGCTGCCGGACATGGACCTGCTGCCCGCGCACATCCGCGCCTGGCTGGAGGGCGCCTACGGGCACGGCATCGCCGACATCTTCCTGTACATCGCGCCGGTCGCCTTCCTCGCCTTCCTGGTCACCCTGTTCATCAAGGAGGTCCCGCTGCGCACGACGGGCGCCCTGGCCCAGGCCGCCGAGGCCGGCAGGGCCGAGGCTCCGGCCGCCGCCACCGTCGCGCAGACCGCCCCCGCCGAGGAGAACGTGCCCAGCTGGGCCGCCCCGGTCGTGAGCACGCAGGACGGTACGGAGGCCGCCCCCACCGATCAGTTCACCGCCGTCGCCACCCTGCCCGCCCCCGACGAGCACGCCTCCGGCGGCACCCCGGTCCACGGCTTCGTCCGCGGCGCCGAGAGCGCCCCGGTCCCGCAGGCCGCGGTCACCCTGATCTCGCTCGCCGGCCGCCAGCTGGGCCGCGCGGTCGCCCACGCCGACGGCTCCTACGGGCTGAGCGCACCGGGCACGGGCTCGTACGTGCTGATCGCCTCCGCCGACGGCTACCAGCCGCAGGCCTCCACGATCGTGGTGGGCGAGGACCCGCTGTCGTACGACATCCTGCTCAGCGGCACCAGCGGGCTGAGCGGTGTGGTCCGGGCGGCCGGGAGCGCGCTGCCGGTCAAGGACGCGATGGTGATCGTCACCGATGTGCGCGGGGACCTGCTGGCCACCGCGGCCAGCGGTGAGCAGGGCGAGTTCGCCTTCACCGAGCTGGTGCCGGGCGTGGTGACCGTCGCGGTGAACGCGGCCGGGTTCCGTCCGCGCGCCCTGCCGGTCGAGATCGGCGCCACCGGCGTCACCCGGATCGAGCTGAACCTGGACGCCGGCGCCCAGCTGCAGGGTGTCGTCCGGGCCCCGCACGGCCCGCTGGCCGACGCCCGCGTGACCCTCGTGGACGCGGCGGGCAACGTGATCGGCACCGCCACCACCGGGACGGACGGCGCGTACGCCTTCGCCGACCTGGACAACGGCGAGTACACCGTCATCGCGACGGGCTACCCGCCGGCGGCCACCGCCCTGACCGTCTCCGGCACCGGCGTCGACGGCCACGACATCGAACTCGCCCACCCCGGCGAGTAGTTCGGCCCCGGCCCGTGGTGCGCGCACCGCCATGCGCGCGCCACGGGCCGGTTTCATTCGACCAATTTGTAAGCCTTTGTAATTCCTTGCAGGGAGAAAACGGGATGGGACTGACCGCGAGGATCCGCACCCGGGACGGATGGGCCGTGTCGCACGCCGTCGTCACGGTGACCGACATGACCGGTGCGCAGGTGCTGCGGGCCGAGGCGGACGCCGAGGGTGCCGTACGGGACGCCACCGGGCTGGCGCCGGGGGCGTACACGGTGATCGTGACCGCCGTCGGGTACGCGCCCGCCGCCTCCAGCGCGATCGTCACCGCGAGCGGCCGGGCCGAGGTCGGCACCGTGACCCTGGCCCGGCAGGGCGGCACCGAACTGCCGCCACCCGGCCCCTGGACCATCGACCCGGTGCACTCCTCCGTCGCCGCCGTCGCCCAGCACCTGGGCATCTCCAGCGTGCACGGCCGGT
Organism: Streptomyces sp. NPDC044064; assembly: GCF_056434245.1. Taxonomy (NCBI): domain Bacteria; kingdom Bacillati; phylum Actinomycetota; class Actinomycetes; order Kitasatosporales; family Streptomycetaceae; genus Streptomyces; species Streptomyces sp. NPDC044064. The sequence goes on along the minus strand of NZ_JBWKFN010000004.1, from coordinate 418,935 downwards.
TCACGGAGTTCGGCGGAGCCATCGAGATCGCCCCCGACGACGTCACCAAGTCCCGTGTGGAAGCGGTGATCCGGGCGGCTTCCGTCGACACGGGCAACGGGATGCGCGACACCCACCTGCGGTCCGCCGACTTCCTCGACGTCGAGCGGCACCCGGAGATCACCTTCCGCTCCACCGGCCTGGCCCAGGCAGGCCCGGACCGCTGGACGGTCCACGGCGAGCTGGCGATGCACGGCGTCGTACGGCCGGTCGACCTGGACCTGGCCTACCTCGGCACCGGCGCCGACCCGTGGGGCGGCACCCGGGCCGCGTTCCGCGCCACCACCGAACTCCACCGCGAGGACTTCGCGATGAACTACAACCAGGTCCTCCAGGCGGGCATCGCCGCCATCGGCACGACCCTCAAGGTCGAGCTGGACATCCAGGCGGTCCAGGGCGAGGCACTGCCCGCCGCCTGAGGCGCGCCGGTGAGCCTGAGCCCGGCAGGGTCAGGCTCACCGGACCCTGCTCGCCCTAGGCTGCGGCCATGGCACCCCACATCGCGACGAACACCCGAGTCTCGCCGGCCGAACTGCTGGACTTCGTACGCCCCCGCCACCGCGCCATCCTGCTCACCCGCCGCACCGACGGCAGCCCCCAGGGCTCCCCGCTGACCTGCGGCGTGGACGACTCGGGCCGGATCGTGGTCTCCACCTACCCCGAGCGCGCCAAGACCCGCAACGCCTGGGGGCACCTCCCAGGCCGTTAAGGCACTGGGGGAGCGAACCCTGGGTCAGCCTGATCGTCCTGAGCGACGAGTGGAACGGCCCCTGGGTCCAGATCGACGGTACCGCCGAGGTCCTCGACGCCCCCGACTCCGTCGAGCCGCTGGTCGAGTACTACCGCAACATCGCCGGCGAGCACCCCCAATGGGACGAGTACCGGGAGGCGATGATCAAGCAGGGCAAGTCGATCATCCGGATCACTCCACAGCGATGGGGTCCGGTGGCGACCGGCGGCTTCCCGGCACGGCTGGTGGAAGGGGAGTAGTCAGCCGCGCTCGACCATCGCCTCGATCCCGGCCACCAGCAGGTCCAGGGCGAAGGTGAAGTCACGGTCCATCATCTCGGCGACCGTGTCGCCGCCGCGGGCGTCCATGATCTCCTTGGTCTCCTGGAGGTAGTCCGCGGCCTCGGGGTCCTCCCGGGCCGAGCTCATGGCCTGCTGGAAGTAGTCGTCCGGGGGCAGCCCGGAGTCCTCGATCCGGGACTGGAAGTGGCCCTCCAGCGTGCCGTAGCCGTACACGAACTGGAACACGGCCGAGATGGCGCCGGTCACCCGGTGCGCGGGCAGCCCGGTGCGCCGGATGACCCGCTGCACACTGCGCGAGAAGGCGAGCGACTCGGGACCGATGTCGAGGTACCGGCCGGCCAGGGGCGACATCCACGGGTGGCGCACCAGCAGCGCCCGATACTCGGCGGCCAGCGCCCGCAGCTGCTCCCGCCAGTCGGCGCTGTCCTCCGGCGCGGGCAGCCGCAGCTCGCCGTAGGCCGCGTCCAGGGCGAGTTCGAGCAGGTCGTCCTTGGTGTCGACGTACCAGTACAGGGACATCGCGGTGACGTTCAGCTCACCGGCGAGCCGCCGCATGGAGAACTTCGCCAGCCCCTCGGCGTCCAGCAGCCGCACGCTCACGGCGGTGATCCGCTCCCGGTCGAGCCCCGAGGGCTGTGCGCTGCGCCCGCCACGCCGCGTCTTGCCCTCCAGCCACACACTGGCCCGCACCGACCGCGCACCCGCCTTCGCCATCGACGCACCTTTCCGGAGATCCGGCCACTTCCAACGATGCCAGGAGTGCAGCCAACCTGGGGGCGCGGGGAACTGCGCGAACAGCCACGGCGCACCCGCAGCCGCACGCATACCCATCCCCCGGGGCTCTTAGGCGACATTCCGCTCTGCCCGTCGCAAAAGCCGTCCGCCATCGGTCCGCTCAGTCACCGGCCTTCTGGGTGAGGTCGTAGAAGGTGGCCGAACCGACCGTCACCTTCTTGAAGTTGCTCTCGACCCACGAGGTGATCCGGGACGACGTGCCGCTGTTGCTGCCGCCCATGCCACCGCCCATACCGCCGCCGGCGATGAAGTAGTGGATCTTTCCGTCCGCCACGTACTGCTTGAACTGGGCAAGCGTCGGGGACGGGTCGGTGCCGTTGAAGCCGCCGATCGCCATCACCGGGTCACCGGTGGCCAGCTGGTAGCTCGCGGCGTTCTGGGAGCCGATGGAGGCGGCGACCCAGGTGTACTTGTCCGCGTCCTTCTCCAGCAGCTTCCTGGCCGCGGAGCCGACGTTCGCTCCGTTCAGCAGGCCGCCGGCGCCACCGCCGCCGCCCATACGGCCGCCTTCACCCAGCCCGCCGGCACCCGGGAACCCGTTGCCGTTCCGCTGGTTCTGGCCCTGGCCCTGGCCCTGGCTGTTGCCGTTCTGGCCGGGCATGCCCCCGCCGGGGAAGCCCTGGCCCTGGCCGCCCGGCATGCTCCCGTTGCCGTTCTGCTGCCCCTGCCGGCCCTGCTGGCCCGGCATTCCGCCGCCGAAGCCCCCGGGCGCCCCGCCACCGTTGCCGGCGCCCGGACGTCCGCCGCCGAAGCCCATCATGCTCGCGCCCGCCGGACCGGCCGTAGGGATGGAGCCGGTGTGTGCGGAGTTCACCGTGCTGAGGGTGTACGCCGTCGGACCGGCGAGCGCGGCCACCAGGCCCACCGCCGCCGCACCGAGGGCGAGCTGCCGCGAGATACGGCCGGCGAAGACCAGTCCGAACGCGGCCGCGAGCCCACCGATCAGGACCAGCCACTTCAGCCAGGGCAGGTAGGTGGAAGTGCGGTTGAGCAGGACGTAGCCCCAGGCGGCCGCGGCCACCACGGCGGCGGCGAGCGTGAGCGACGCCCAGATCTCCTTCCGCTTGTCCCACAACAGCCCTGCGCCCATGCCGGTGACGGCCGCGATGTAGGGGGCGAGGGCCACCGTGTAGTACTGGTGGAAGATGCCCGCCATGTAGCTGAAGACCACCATGGTGATCAGCAGCGAGCCGCCCCACACCAGGAACGAGGCGCGCGTGACGGACGTACGGCGCGCCTTGCGGGTCGCCCAGAGGCCGGCCGCCAGCAGGATCAGCGCGGCCGGGAGCAGCCAGGAGATCTGGCTGCCGATCTCGGAGCTGAACATCCGGTCCCAACCGGTGGCGCCCCAGCGGCCGGAGCCGTTGCCCCCGCCCCCGCCCCCGACGCTTCCGGTCTCGTCGCCGTTGATCCGGCCGAGGCCGTTGTAGCCGAAGGTCAGCTCCAGGAAGCTGTTGTTCTGCGAGCCGCCGATGTAGGGGCGGGAGGAGGCCGGCCACAGCTCGACGACCGCGACCCACCAGCCGCCGGCCACGACGAGCGCGACGGTCGCCAGGCCCAGCTGCAGCAGCCGCTTGCGCAGCCTCACCGGACCGCAGACCGCGTAGACGACGGCCAGCGGCGGCAGGATCAGGAAGGCCTGCAGGGTCTTGGCGAGGAACGCGAAGCCGATCGCGGCACCCGCCCACACCAGCCACCGGGTCCGCCCGTCCTCGACGGCACGGACGACGAAGTAGCAGGCCGACGCCATCAGCAGGGCCAGCAGCGCATCCGGGTTGTTGAACCGGAACATCAGCGCCGCGACGGGGGTCAGCGCGAGCACCGCGCCCGCGATCAGTCCGGCCGCGGGGCTGAACCGGCGCCGTACACCCGCGTACACGACCGCCACCGTGCCGACGCCCATGAGGACCTCGGGGGTGAGGATCGCCCACGAGTTCAGGCCGAAGATCCGCACCGACAGCTCCATCGGCCACATGAAGGCCGAGGGCTTGTCGACGGTGATGGCGTTGCCCGCGTCCAGCGAACCGAAGAAGAACGCCTTCCAGGACCTGCTGCCCGCCTGGACGGCCGCCGAGTAGAAGGAGTTGGCGTAGCCGGAGGCGCTCAGGTTGTAGAGGTAGGTGACGAGGGTGAGGGCCAGCAGGCCGAGGAAGGCCGGGCGTGCCCAGCGCGGGTCCTCGGGGCGGCCGCGCCACAGTCTCCGTACGAGCGGCTGCCGCACCTCACCGGCCTGCGGGGGAGCGGCCGGCGGCGGTCCCCCGGCGCCGGGAGTGTCCTGCCGGGTGGTCGGCTGGTCGTAGTGCGTGGTCATCGGGGGTCCCCCGGGTCGGTGTCGTGAGGGCGTACGGGCTGCAGCCGCATGGTGGTGTCCCGCCAGGTGCCGTCCGCGGCTTCACCGGCGTGGACCTGGGTGGTCCGGTACGGCTGCCGGTACGGCACCGGGCGCGGCGGGAGCGGTGCGTACGGAGCCGTCGTGGTGCAGGCGGGCGAGGACGGGTGGTGTGTCGCCACCACCGTCGGTTCCGGGCCGGGCTCCCGGCGGTCCGGGAACACCCAGGCGCGGAAGAGCAGGAAGCGCAGGACGGTCGCCGCGAGGTTGGCGGCGATGAGTACCGCCAGCTCGGTGGAGTGCGCCGGGTGGCCGGTGGCCGCGTTCAGGGCGGCCAGGGAGCCGCTGGTCAGGGCGAGCCCGATGCCGAAGACGACCAGGCCCTGCGCCTGGTGCCGGACGGCGCCGCCCCGGCCGCGCACGCCGAAGGTCAGCCGGCGGTTGGCGGCCGTGTTGGCGATCGCCGAGACCAGCAGGGCGAGCGCGTTGGCGACCTGCGCGCCGGAGAACTGCCGGAAGACGCTGTAGAGCACGAGGTAGAAGAGCGTCGACAGGCCGCCGACGACACAGAATCCGACGAGCTGGCGGGCCAGTCCCTTGGGCACGTCCTGGATGTCGCGGTCGCGCGGGTCGTCGCCGAAGGGCCGGGTGAGCCGGTCCAGCGGCAGCGAACCGCCGGCCAGCGCCTTGCCGATGCGCCACACGCCCCTGAGGTCGTCGGTGGCCGTCCTGACGATGTGCACGGTGGAGTCGGGGTCGTCGACCCAGTCGACCGGCACCTCGTGGATCCTGAGCCCCGCCCGCTCGGCGAGCACCAGCATCTCGGTGTCGAAGAACCAGCCGGTGTCCTCCACCAGCGGCAGCAGCACCTGGGCGACATCGCGCCGGATGGCCTTGAAGCCGCACTGCGCGTCCGAGAAGCGGGCCTGCAGCGAGCCGCGCAGGATCATGTTGTAGGCCCGGCTGATGAACTCACGCTTGGGGCCGCGCACGACCCGGGAGGTACGGGCGAGCCGGGAGCCGATCGCCAGGTCCGAGTGGCCCGAGATCAGCGGCGCCACCAGCGGCAGCAGGGCGTTGAGGTCGGTGGACAGGTCGACGTCCATGTACGCGAGGATCGGCGCGTCGGACGCGGACCACACGGTCCGCAGGGCGCGCCCGCGGCCCTTCTGCTCCAGCCGGAAGTTGGCGACCTGCGGGATCTCCGCCTCCAGCCGCGCCGCCACCAGCGGGGTGCTGTCCGTGGACGCGTTGTCCGCGATCGTGATGCGGAAGGCGTACGGGAAGGTGCGCGTGAGGTGATCGTGCAGTCTGAGCACGCACGGCTGGAGGTCCTTCTCCTCGTTGTAGACGGGGATCACTACGTCCAGGACAGGCGTACCGGCGTTTCCGGCCGGGAGGTGCTCCCGCGCCGGCAGGGTGCCGGGAGAAGAGTCGGTTCGCATGGAACCGACTCTCGTCAGGCGCCCTGTTGCACCGATGTGGTGGCACTGTGCTGTGCCTGTGAGTGCTGTTGCCAGCTCATTTCCGGCTGCGGCTGCGGGGCGAGGGCCGGCAGATGCACCGTGAACACGGTCCGCCCGGGCCCGCTGTCCACGGTCACGGCACCGCCGTGCGCGGCCGCGACGGCCTGCACGATGGCGAGTCCGAGCCCGGTGGAGCCGGTGGCGCGGGAGCGCGCGGAGTCCCCGCGCGCGAACCGCTCGAAGACGTGCGGGAGCAGTTCGGGCGGAATCCCCTGCCCGTTGTCCTCGACGTCGATGCACATCCAGGGACCGCGCCGCTGCACGCGCGCGGTGACCGTCGTACCCGGCGGGGTGTGGTTGCGGGCGTTGCCCAGCAGATTGACGAGCACCTGCTGCAGGCGGGCCGCGTCCGCGGACACGAGCGCGGGCTCGTCGGGCAGGTCGAGCCGCCAGTTGTGGTCCATGCCGGCCGCGCGGGCGTCGCTGATGGTGTCCACGACGAGCGGGACGAGGTCGCTCTGCTCGAACTGCAGCGGCCGGCCGGCGTCCAGCCGGGCGAGGAGCAGCAGGTCCTCCACGAGGAGGGTCATCCGTCCGGCCTCGGACTCGATCCGCCCCAGCGCGTGCCGGGTGTCGGGCCCGACCTGCTCCCGCCCGCGCCGGGTCAGCTCGGCATAGCCACGGATGGAGGCGAGCGGAGTGCGCAGCTCGTGGCTGGCGTCGGCGACGAACTGCCGGACCCGCGTCTCGCTCTGCTGGCGGGAGTGCAGGGCGCCGTGGACGTGGTCGAGCATCCGGTTGAGCGCGGCGCCGACCTGGCCGACCTCGGTGTGCGGGTCGCACTCCGACTCCGGGACCCGCTCGCTGAGGTTCACCTCGCCGGTGTGCAGCGGGAGTTCGGAGACCCGGGTGGCGGTGGCGGCGACCCTGCGCAGGGGGCGGGTGGCCACGCCGACGATGACGAAGCCGGCGAGGGAGGCGGCGAGCAGTCCCGCCAGGGTGACGCAGACCTCCACGACGATCAGGGTGTCGATGTTGTCGTCGACGTCCTTGGTGGGCAGGGCGACGTAGTAGGCGTCGCCGCCGTCGGGGCTCACCTTGTACTGGACCCGGTAGTCCCCGAGACCGGGAAGCTCCACCGTGTGCGCGTTGCTGTCCTTCGGCACCGCGGCGAGCGCCCGCTTCTGCGCGGCGGTGAGAGCGACGGCACTCATCTTGCGGAACCGGTTGTAACTGTCGTTCAGCTGCACGGCCTTGCCGGCGCCGGCGATCGAGCCGTTCTGCACGTACGCCGCGACGGTGTTGGGCTGCGTCGGGCCGAAGGTCAGCAGGTGCTCGATGCGTTCGCTCGGCGTGCTGCTGGTCTTGGACGGTGCATCGGGCGCCGTCGGGGCGTCCGGCTGGGCGCCGCCCGGCAGCCGGCCGCCCGCCGCGCGCATGGCGATGTCGCGGACCTTGTCGTCCAGCTGGTCGTAGAGATGGGTACGCAGCGCGAGCGTCGTCACGGTGCCGATCACCGCGCAGACCACGGCGATCAGCACCACGGACGCGACGACGAGCCGCGTCCGCAGGGTGCGCGGTTGTCCCTTCCGCTTCTGCGGACGCGGCCGTCGTCGCCCGCTCATGACGCGGCGGGCTTGATCAGGTAGCCGGCCCCACGCCGGGTGTGGATCATGGGCTCGCGCCCGGCGTCGATCTTCCGCCGCAGATACGAGATGTACAGCTCGACCACGTTGGCCTGCCCGCCGAAGTCGTACGACCACACGCGGTCCAGGATCTGCGCCTTGCTGAGCACCCGCCGCGGATTGCGCATGAGGAAGCGGAGCAGCTCGAACTCCGTGGCGGTGAGGTGGATGGAGTCCCCGGCCCGCGAGACCTCGTGGCTGTCCTCGTCCAGGGTCAGGTCCCCGACGACGAGCACCGAGTCGGACCGCCGGTCGGCGGCCCCGGACCGGCGGATGAGCCCCCGCAGCCGCGCCACGACCTCTTCCAGGCTGAACGGCTTGGTGACGTAGTCGTCGCCGCCGGCGGTGAGGCCGGCGATACGGTCCTCGACGGCGTCCTTGGCGGTGAGGAAGAGGACGGGCACGTCGGGCAGTTCGCGGCGCAGCCGCCCGAGGACGGTCAGCCCGTCCATGTCCGGCAGCATCATGTCCAGCACGACGGCGTCGGGCCGGAACTCACGGGCCGTCTGGACGGCCCCCTGGCCGTCGCCCGCACTCCTGATCTGCCAGCCCTCGTATCGAAGGGCCATGCTCAGCAGTTCGGTGATCGACAGCTCGTCGTCCACCACAAGCACTCGGACGGGGCTCCCGTCCGGCCTCAGCAGTTCGGTGCGCCCCTGGGGCGAGGTCGTGGTCATGGTGGACACCATGTCGGGGTCCTCTGAGAACACGCTTTCACGAATCTGTGATTTCCCTAAGAAACACACAGGCGCCTCTCAGGGAATGCCTGGGAACCGGTCACGCACGCGTGAACCCGTGGCTGCTCTCGACCCGGGCGATGTGGATCGCGTACCGCTCGTACCACCGCTCCCGCCCGTGCCGCTTGGCGTCCAGGTGCTCGGGGTGCCGGCGCCACTCCTCGATCCCGGCGAGGTCCCGGAAGTAGGCGACGGAGATCGCGAGTCCGCCGGGGGTGTGGGCGAAGTCCTCGCCGAGGAAGCCGGGGATGCTCCGGACGAGGCCGGAGAGACGGCGGGCGGTGTCGGTGTAGCCGTCGGGGTCGAGGTCGGTGCGGGCGGAGGTGAACACGACGGCGTAGTAGGGGGGTTCGACGGGAGGGGTGGGGACGGGGGCGGCGACAGGGGCGAGGTGGTTTTCGCTCATGTCGGCCACGATGCCCGCCGGCGGTGCCGGGGGTCCATGGACCTTGCCCGAAGGGATCCGTACGGGATCCAAGTCTTGACCTTCGGCCGCGGGTCAGAAGAGCCCGTCCTGTTGCCGTCTGAACTCCCTTGCCGGGAAGGTGAGAGTGCCGGCCTCCCCCGGCAGCGGTGTCAGCTCCCATCCGGTCATGAGCCGGGTGTCGAGGACGACGACCCCACGCTCGCCGACCGCCAGATGCAGATCGGGTCCGGCGGCAGCGACCAGCTCACCGCTGACGGCCCCGCCGGGGACCAGCGCGACGACGTCACCGATGGCGGTCTGCGGGCGGGAGAGCCCGAAGTGCCGGACGTGATCGACGGGTCGGCACGGCTCACGGGTCAACGACTCGGGCCACCCGCCGAGTACGACGGCACGCGCATGCAACTCCCTCACTTCCCTGGCCCTCTCCCCCTCGGTATCCGGCAGCGCCGTCCGCACCGCACGCTTCTCGGCGTACGGGATCCGGTCCGGGACCTGGAGGGCGGCACGCAGCAGCTCCTCGGTGCGCCGGGCCGCCATCAGCGGACCGGTTCCCAGCCAGCTGAAGCAGACGGCACCCTGCTCGAGCAGCCGCGCCGGACCGCGCTCGACGGCGGTGATGCCGACCTTGACCATGCCGGGCCCGAACCAGGCCAGATAGACGCGGTACGGCCGCGGATCGTCGGCCATCGTGTCGGCGGCCACGGAGTGCGCCCGGTCCAGCCGCGCGCACTCCTCGCACCGGGCCCCCGTACTCCGCCCCGGCACCACGGACCCCACCGGACACACATGCCCCCGCGCCCCCACGCACCGCCGCGCCGAACCCTCGGCGACACCGAACGCGACCCGCTTCCCCCACGGCAGCGCACTGCGCCGCCCGCCGTCCCAGACCAGCACGGGGCCGTCCGGCGTCCAGCGCAGTCCGGAGCATCTCCACATGTGTGCCATCGCTCTCGAGGTTAGAAGAGAGCACCGACATCGCCCCGCGGGCGGCCGGGAGGGTCCTACGACTCGGCGCGCACCTCGCCCTGCGCCACGGCCACAGGCACCGCGTTCACCGCGCTCCGCCCCCGCCCCGCCAGCCGGCACGCCACACAGGCGGCGTGTCCCTCCCGGGCCCGGGTGTCGCGGACCCGCATCCCCCACTGGTCACGTGGCCGCACGCCCGGCGGCTTGCCCCAGCCGGACAGGTGCAGGAGCCAGGTGACCAGGGCGCTCACGGCCACGATCACCAGTCCGCCCACGACGGCCGGCACGGAGGCCGTGCACACCCCCAACCCCACCCCGCTGCCGCCGACCGCAGCGATGGCGACGCCGGTCCAACCGGCGATCGTGTGACCCTCGTCGTACAGACTCATGGAACCGCCTCCGGGGCAAGATCCCTCACGGGCTAAGACATTTACCACCCGAATATCTCACGAGCTAAGGGATTCCGAAAGATGGACGGCACCCCCCGACCGCCCGCCACCCCGGGCCAGGCGCTGTCGGCGATGGACCACCTCATCGCCGCCCACCTGATCGGACAGCAGGAACTGGCCCGGCGGCTGGGACTGAACGTCACCGACCTGACCTGCTTCGCCTTCGTCCTGGAGGCCGGCGAGGACCTCCTCACGGCCGGCGACCTCGCGGCCCGCGCCCACGTGACCACGGGCGCGGTGACCGGCATCCTCAACCGCCTCGAACGCGCCGGCTACGTCACCCGCCGTCCCGACCCCGCGGACCGCCGCCGGGTGCGCGTGGCCGCCGTACCGGCCGCCGTGACCCGCGTCGAGGCCGTGTACGCGGGCCACTACCAGCGCCTCACGGCCCTGTTCACCGACTACTCCCCCACGGAGCTGGCGGTCATCACGGACTGGTTCACCCGGGCGACGGCACTGGCCCACGCGTACCTGGAGAAGCTGAACCGGAACGACCCGGAAGAGGAGTGCTGAGCCCCCGGCTGGGCTGGTGCTCGCCCCGAAGCCGCCATCCACGGTCGGACCGGCGCCGTCGTCGACGTCCGACGCCGGGCTGTGGCCCAGGCTGTTGACCGCCCGCTGCTGCGACTGCACCGAGCGGACCGAGGTCGTACCGCCGGACCCGCCACTGGAGTCGCCGCCGGCGGCGCGGCACGGAGGCGGCCGGGGAGGGGGTGATGAGGGACACCGTAAGAGGGGAGTGTCACGCCCGCGCGGCTGATCGTCCCCGTCACCTACGCGCGATAATCTCCCCGCTCAACTGCACTGACAGTGACCGAAAACTGATCGTGAATGAAACAGGGGGGACAGCAGGTGTCTGGTGATCAGGGGGGTGGCGGCGAGCCGTCCGGCAGAGAGCGGCTCGCCGCCGAGATGCGGCGGCTGAAGCAGGAGTCCGGACTCAGTTTCGGGCGGCTGGCCGACAGGACCCACTACAGCCGTTCGTCCTGGGAACGCTTCCTGAACGGGAAGCAGTTGCCGACCTCGGTCGCCCTGCAGGAGTTCGCGGCCGTCATGGAGGCGGACGCGGAGTACCTGACGGGGCTGCTGGAACAAGCCACGGGGGCAGGGGACTTCGGCGACGAGACGGCGGTGGACGAGAGTCCTCCCGAAGGGGGCCCGCCGGCCGGAACACCGGCGACCGCCACCACCACGGACAACGAGACCTCGCCCGCCGGGACCTCCGCCGACAAGGCCCCGGCGGACGACACCACGGTGGACGGTCCACCAGCGGAACCGGCCTCCGAGCCGGAGTCCGAGCCCGCGCCCGCCGACCGGGACGGGAAAGCCACCACCCGGATCTGGCGGACCAACCTGCGCCGGGCCGGGCTGGTCGCCACCGGGGCCCTCGCGGGCAGCCTGGTCACCGTGGCCGTGCTCACCGGAGTGCAGGCCACCTCCCGCTCGGGCGGCACGGACTCCGCCTCCAGCGGGGAGAACCTCACCCAGCACAGCCCGAAGCCGCCGAGCGCCGGCTGTTCCCACGACACCTGCCTGCGGCGCGACCCCCAGGCCATGGACTGCCAGTGGGACGCGACGACCGCCCGGGAGACCTGGCTGCGCGGCATGCACATAGAGCTGCGCTACAGCCGGGCCTGCGGTTCGGTCTGGGGGCGCATCGAGAACGGCGCGGTGGGCGACTCCGTCACCATCAAGGACAAGTACGACCTCCAGCAGTCCGCCACGATCCGGGTGGACCGCGACACGTACACGAGCATGCTCGCCGTGACCGCCGGGGCACCGCCCACCTCGATCACCATCTGCGGCACGATCCCGAAGTACCACGCGATGGAGTGCTCACCCGAGGGCTCGATCCAGCCCTGACCTCCACGACGGCGTCCTGGGACGCGCGGCGATGGGCCCGGGGGCTCCCCCTCCGGGCCCTTGCCCGTCAGCCCCGGAAGGCTCGTGAGCGGGCAGGTCCGTGCCGGTGCGCGATCACTGGCGCAGCCCGGCCCTACAGCGTGTCGTCGCGTTCCAGGATCAGGCTGATCGAGCCGTCTTCGAGGTCGATGCCGCCGTCGAGGTGCTCGTGGTAGCCGCTGCGGAGCTCGGGACCGGCGAGGCCGATGAGGCGTTCGACCAGGTCCCGCAGTCCTGCGGCGTTGGCTGCGACGGTTATTTCCGTGGCCGAGCCGTACACCTTGATCCGGGCTTCATCCATGCGGTCACGCTACAGCGGCACTTCTTACGCCCACCTGCTCCGGATGGATCAGCAGCGGGGCTGGACGCACCAGGCTCCTGAAACGCCGAAGGCCCCGGATCTCTCCGGGGCCCTCAATCTGTGTGCACTCGGCAGGATTCGAACCTGCAACCTTCTGATCCGTAGTCAGATGCTCTATCCGTTAAGCTACGAGTGCTTATTTTTTGTCTTCGCTCCCGGCCCTTTCGGCCCGCTCGCGGCGACAGGAAGAACATTACATGACTGCCGCCGTCATGTGAAATCCGATTCGCACACCCCTTGTGACCTGCGAAAACGCCGATCGGGCGGGGATGAGGAAGATCCTCGGGCGGTCCGGGACCGGCCACGGAACACCACGGGAACACCGAAGCCCCGGTCCTGGGGACCGGGGCTTCGGGATCGGTGCGGAGGCGGAGGGATTTGAACCCTCGATGGGCTTTGAGGCCCAAACCGCATTAGCAGTGCGGCGCCATAGACCGGACTAGGCGACGCCTCCAGCACAACCACTCACGCGAGCGCGCGATTGGTGCGTGCAGATGATGACACAGTCGAGCGTGCTGTCACCAATCGGGTCCCACGGTACTAGGCGCGGGGGCCGCAGGGCAAAGGGCTTCGCCCGGCGGGGCGGCAGGTCCGGGGCCCGGCGCAACGTCCGGGGGGCGCGAGCGTTGGGCAGGGCATGGTCTCTGTTCTGTCGGTCGTCCCGCGGGGCGCACTGGTGGCGTCCCGCACCGCCGCCGCTGCCGCCGCCTCGGTCTCGCTCTCGGTCCTGTCGCTGGCCGGCCCGGCCGCCGTACCCGCCGTCGCTGCCGCGCACGCCGTGCCCGCCGCTCCCGCCGCTCCCGCCCTGCCCCCACCCGTGCGGCCCGAGGACCGGGCCGGTGATCACCTCACCGTCGTCGTGGAGCACGCCGGCGCGGGGCGGGACGGGACGTGGGAGGTGTCCTGTCATCCCGGGGCCGGGAATCACCCGGACGTGACCGGGGCCTGCCGGGTGCTCGACTCGAACACGCACTGGGGGCGGGACACCTTCGCCCCGGTGGCCCCCGGCAGCAGCTGCACCATGCTCTACGGCGGCCCGGCCACCGCCCACGTCACCGGCACCTGGGCCGGCCGCCCGGTCGACGCCTCGTACGACCGCAGCAACGGGTGCGAGATCGGGCGGTGGGACCGGATGGTGCCCCTGCTGCCGAGGATCGGTTCGGCTTCGGGTTCGCCCTCGGATTCGCTCCAGTAGAGGCTTCGGTGCTTCTCAGGTGTTTCTTGGCGGAATCACCGGCCTCGTAAAGGTCCCGCGAAGGTCCTGGGGAGCCGGAGCCGGAACCGGGGCGCCCACCGGGCATACGGTCACATGTTCGCCGTCACTTCCTCGTGCGACCTCCCTCTCATCCGGCGTCGCGAGCGCAACCCATGCCCTTAGACTCCCTCGCGTGACACGCTGCGGGCCGGTTGGCAAGATGGCCCGAGCGGTCGGAAAGCGGTAACAGGGAGGAAGCGTCTCGTGAGCAGCAGGCCATCCCGAGGCGCTGCTCGCCTCGCAGCCATACTCGACGCGCTGCCCGACGCGTTGGTGCTGGTCAACGCCAACGGAACCGTCGTCAACGCCAACACCATCGCCCTGGAGGCCTTCGAGGCCCCGGGCACCGCCCTCGTCGGGCGGGGGCTGCTCGATCTGCTGCCGCAGTTCGACTCCCGGCTCATCCCCGGCTCCATGCGGCGTCCCGATCACATGGATCCCCAGGGGCGGACCAAGCCCACGCGGATGATCGCGCGGCGGACCGACGGGTCGGAGTTCCCGGTCGAGGTCACGAGCGCGAACCTGGAGAACGGGCAGCAGGCGTACGACGGTTACGGCTACACCGGCGACGAGCTGCTCATGATCGTCGTGCGGGACCTGTCCGGGACCGTGGACACCGAGGCCGAGCTGGCCCGCTCGCAGCGGCAGACCGAGATGATCCTGCGGGCCGCGGCCGAGGGTGTCGTGGGCACCGACACCGACGGGCGGATCGTGCTCGTCAATCCGGCCGCCGCCCAGATACTGGGCTACCGGGCCGGTGAGCTGGGCGGCAAGGAGCTGCACACCCTCGTGCTGCACTCCCGCCCCGACGGCTCCCCCTTCCCTTACGAGGAGTCCCCGCTCGCCGACACCCTGCGCTCCGGGCGCAAGCACCGGGTGCGTGAGCAGGTGCTGTGGTCCAAGGGCGACAAGCAGGTCGCGGTCGATCTGACCACCGCCCCCGTGCGCGACGGCGACCAGCTCGTCGGCGCGGTCATGACCTTCACGGACCGGCGGCCGTACGACGCCCTCGCCGAGGAGAAGGACGCACAGGAGAAGGCGCACACCGAGGAGCTGGAGCGGCTCTCCGAGGAGCACGCCTCCGACCTGACCGCGCTGCGCCAGAAGCACGTCACCGAGGCCGACGAACTGCGCGAGCAGCACGAGGAGGAGCTGGCGGCCGGCGAGGAGCGGTACGCCGCGCTCGCCGAGCGGGAGAAGGACCGGTACGAGGCCCTCTCCGGGCGGCACGAGCAGCTGCTGACGCTGCTCGGGCAGTCCCTGCGCGGACCGCTGGACGAGCTGCGGCGCGAGCTGTCCGCCCTGGCCGCGGACGACGCCGGGCAGCTGTGGCCCGAGGCCAACCAGGTGCTGCACCACCTCTCGGCCGGCTACTCGCGCATCACCACCCTCATCGACAACGTCCTCGGCTACCAGCGGCTGGACGCGGGCACCGAGGACATCAACCGTACGAAGGTGATGCTCGACGCCGTCGTCGCCGCCGGGGTGGACGGGGCCGTCGAGCTGATCGGGCCGGGCCGCGTCCAGTTCGCCGTGCACGCGCCGCCCATCGAGGCCGAGGTCGACCCGCAGCGGCTCGCCACCGCGCTCGCGCATCTCGTCGCGGACGTGGCGGGCGTCGACGCCACCGGCAACACGCCCGTGTCCGCGGGCGGTTACCTGGACAACACCGTGGTGGTCGCGGCCGCGCAGCGCGGTGAGGTCGCGCGTATCGAGGTGCGCGGGCCGTACTCCGGGGGAGACCCGGTGCACGAGCCGATGGTGCGCGGGATCGTCCGGGCGCACGGCGGTGTGCTGCAGACGCACGAGGTGCCGGGCATGAGCGGCAGCGCGTACGTCCTCGAAGTGCCGCTCGGTGGTGGCGCCGGGGCGGTCGCCGCCCAGGCCGCGGACCCCGAGGACTCCGCTGCCGACGCCGCCGGAGCCGCCGAGCAGACCAACGGAGGCGGTCGGCGGCGGGCCCGGCGGGCCTCCACCGACGCCTTCCTGGAGAGCGACACGCCCGCCGAGTCCGCCGAGTCCGGTGACGGCGGGGCAGATGCGCCCGTGCCGACCGGGCGGCGGCGCAGGCGTGCGGCGGCCGCCGTCGAGGCGGCTCCTCCGGTCGCCGACGAGGCTGCGGAGACCGCGTCCGGCGGGACCGGGCGGCGGCGCGGACGGTCCGCCGAGACCGACGCCGATACGGAACAGGACGGCGTGTCCGAGGGTGCCGTGATGACCGCGGCCGAGCATGCCGCGGGCACCGCAGCCACCGGCAACGGACTCGGCGGCGCGGTGCCGCCGCAGGGTGTGCCCGCACCCACGGGCCGCCGGGCCCGGCGGGACTCCGGTGCACCGCAGGCCGCCCTGCCGCCCGCGCTGCCCGCGGCCGGTACCGAGACCGCGCAGCCCGCTGCGGCCGAGGCGGCCGAGGACGAGCAGCAGCCCGGGCGGCGCCGGCGTGCGCTGGCCGCCGCCGCGGAGCGGGCGGCCGCACAGGAGGCGGGAGCCCGTACGGTCTTCGCGCTGCCCCCGGCCGAGGCCGACCGCGCACCCGAATCCGCCGACGCGGCGGCCGGTGCGGGGACGGCCGTGGCCCCGGGCGCGGATGTCCCGGTTCCGGGGCAGGAGCGGGAGGCCGCGCAGCGAGTTCCCGGCGACGACGGCAGGCACGACGCCGTGCCGCTCGACCAGGCCGAGGACCACACCCCGCCCCAGCCGCACCCGACGACCGCACCGACCGGCCGCCGTCGCCGGGCCGTGGCCCATCCGGGCGAGCCCACGGAGACGGCGCCCCCGGCGGCCGCTCCCGGTGCCCCCGGCCAGGCCGTTCCGGCACTCCCGGCTCAGGCGACTCCCGTACCGGCCGCTCCCGGGCAGCCGGTGCGGCCCGGCCAGGTTCCGCAGGCTGCTCAGGTAGCCGCGGGCCAGACCGGCGTCGTCGCTCCGGCCGGCGTCGCAGCGCCCATCGGCGTCGTGGCGCCCACCGGCGTCGTGGCTCAGCCCGGTGTAGCGGTACAGGCCGCCCCCGGGCAGCCGGTGGCCGTGCCCGCGCAGGGCACCGTCGGTCAGGGCGTACCGGTTCCGCCTGGTCAGCCGGTTCCGGCGCAGGTGGTGCCGGGCCGGCCCGTGCCCGCCCAGCCGGCGCAGGCGCAGCAGCTCCTCGCCGCCCCCACCCCGGCGACACAGACCACCCCGGCCGCCGGTACCCCGGCCGCGCCCCAGCCCGGTCAGCCGCTCCCGGCGGAGGCTGTTCCCGGTCAGGTGCCGGCAGGCCAGGGTGCGCCGACGCCGGCCGCAGGCACCCCCGCTGCCGGAGCCGTCCCCGAGCAGCGGCCCGGCGCCGACGACACCTCCGGTGCGGGCGTCCCGGCACCGCAGACCGGCACCCCGGCACCCGGCACCCCGCTCCCGTCCGGGCACGCCGGTGTCCAGCGGGCGGCGGCTCAGCCCCTGCCCGCCGAGGCCGCGGGACCCGCGGTCGACCCCAACTCCACCCAGGGACGGGCGATCAGTGTCCGCACGCTGGGGCAGGGCGTGCCGTTCGCGCGGCAGGCCGCTCAGGTGCAGCAGCCGACGGCGACCCCGCCCCCGCACGCGCCGGGCGGTTCCGGCCGCCGGCGGAAGCTGGGCACGCCGCCCGACCCGGCCGAGCGCCAGGAGCCTCAGCCGGAGCAGGCGGCCCGTCCGCATCCGCCGGCCGAACCGGTGCCCGCGCAGCCCTCGCTCGCGGGGCAGTCCCGGCTCGCCCCGGCCACCGAGGGTGCCGGCCGGTCGTACGCCATAGGCGCTCCGGACGCGAACGCGGCCGAGGGACCCGAGCCGCTGGACGGTCCCGGCGGGGCGGTCGAGATCGCGGACATGCCGCGGCCGCAGCCGATGGACGACGAGCTGCCCCCGGAGCCGCTGGACAACCCGCGTCGGCTGCTGGTGTGGCCCGCGCCGGACGTGACGACCCAGCAGGCGCTGAGCGACCGCGGCTACCGGCCGGTCATCGTGCACTCCCGCGAGGAGGTCGACGCGCAGATCGCGGCTTTCCCGGCCGCACTGTTCGTGGACCCGCTGACCGGGCCGATCACCCGGACCGCGCTGCAGTCGCTGCGCCAGGCGGCGGTCGCCGCCGAGGTGCCGGTGCTGGTCACGGCCGGGCTCGGGCAGGCGACGCGCGAGGCGGCGTACGGCGCCGATCCCGCCGTACTCCTGAAGGCCCTGGCGCCGCGCGACAGCGAGCAGCATCCGCCGCGGGTGCTGCTGATCGAGGAGCACGCGGAGATCGCGCTCGCGCTGACGTCGACGCTGGAGCGGCGCGGCATGCAGGTGGCGCGGGCCGCGAACGACAACGACGCGGTGACGCTGGCGGGGCAGCTCAGGCCCAACCTCGTGGTGATGGACCTGATGCAGGTGCACCGGCGGCAGTCCGGGATCATCGACTGGCTGCGTGCGAACGGTCAGCTCAACCGCACCCCGCTGGTCGTCTACACCGCCGCCGTCGACCCGGCCGACCTGCCGCGGCTGGCCTCGGGCGAGACGGTGCTGTTCCTCGCGGAGCGGTCCACCAGCAACGAGGTGCAGAGCCGGATCGTCGACCTGCTCTCGCGGATCGGGACCAACTAGCCCGTCCCCGTGCGCCGGGGTCAGCGTGCGATCAGCCGCCGGGCCGCTTCTCGGATCGAGGCGCGCAGGCGGTCCCGGTCGGTGTCCTCGGCGCCCACCACGATGCGCCGCATCTGGGGGACGACGGCGGCCCAGTTGGCCAGGGCGATGAGCAGGAAGAGCAGGTCGCGGGCCGGGATCGCGTCGGTGATCACACCCCGGTCCTGGCCGTCCCGCAGCGCGTCGATCTTCTTGCGGTAGTGCTCCCGGCGCCCGCTCTCGTCGGGCAGTTCGGCGTTCGCGCCGTACTCCAGGCCCTCCCAGAAGAGCAGGCGGAGCACCTCGGGGTGGGCGGCGTGGTAGTCGATCACACGGTCGACCCAGCCCTCCATGTCATCAGGGTCGACGGGGACGGCGACGGCCAGATCGAGCATCGACTTCTGCAGGACCTGTGTGAACAGCTCCGCCTTGTTGCCGAAGTAGGCATAGATCAGCTGCTTGTTGGCCTTCGCCTCGGCGGCGATGCGGTCGATGCGGGCGCCCGCGATGCCGTGCCGGGCGAACTCGGCGACCGCCGCGTCGAAGATGCGGGCCCTGGTGGCCTCGGGGTCCCTGACTGCTGCCATGCGGGCAGGGTACCGCTCTTGTAACCAACCGTTTGGTTGACAGGGAATTCCAGGAAGGCGCACTCTGTTGAGGCAACCAACCAACCAGTTAGTTGTTAGAGTCGGCTCGAAGGAGTAGCTCCGCCCATGCCGTCAGCGACCAGCACCACCCACCGGGCACCCGAGGTCCAGGTCCCCGCCCGGGAACAGCCCGCCTCCGGGCGGCTCTTCCTCCTGCTCATCGCCGTCTGCACCGCCGTCACGGCCGCCAACATCTATCTCGCGGCCCCGCTGTTCCCCCTGATCGCCCACGACTTCGGCACGGTTCCCGCGGCCGTCACCTGGATCGCCTCGGTCGCCCAGTTCGGCTACGCGGCCGGCCTGCTCTTCTTCGCCCCGCTCGGGGACCGCGTCAACCGGCGCCCGCTGGTCGCCCTGCTCTCGGTGGCCACCGCCGCCGCGCTGGGGCTCGGAGCGGCCGCGCCCGGCACCACCGCCCTCGCGGTCGCCGTCTTCGTCGCCGCGGCGGCGACCGTCATCCCGCAGCTGCTCGTCCCGCTGGTCGCCGAGCGCGCCCCCGCCCACCACCGCGCCCGCCATGTCGCAGCCGTCATCGCCGGACTGTTCACCGGCATCGTCGGTGCCCGGGTGGTCGGCGGACTCGCCGGGCAGGCCTTCGGCTGGCGCTGGGTGTTCGCCGGGTCCGGCGCGCTGACCCTCGTCCTGGGTCTGGCCACCGCACTGGCCCTGCCGTCGGAGCGGCGACCCCGCACGGGAGCGCTGTTCTCGGGCATCGCCGAGCTGCCCGGGCTCGTCCGCCGCTCGCCGGACCTGTGGCGGGCGTGCATACGCCAGGCCGGCATGTTCGGCGCCTGGAGCGCCCTGTGGACCTCGCTCGGCCTGCTGCTGACCGGCCCGGCGTACGGCCTGTCCACCGCGACCGCCGGTCTGTTCGGTCTCTTCGGCCTCACGGCCACCGCGGTGGCCCCGCTCGCGGGCGGTCTGGTCGACCGCTTCGGCGCCGCGAAGGTCGTACGGTCCGCGTATCTGCTCGCGGCCGTCTCCGTGCCGCTGTTCTGGCTCGGCGGGCAGGTGCTGGCCGCGCTGTTCGTGGCCGCCGTCGCGATCCACGCCGCCCTGGTCGCCTCCCATGTCGCCAACCAGACGCTGGCCCTGACGACCACCTCCGCCCCGGCCACCGCCAACACCGCCTACGTCGTCGCCGGCTTCACCGGGGGCGCCCTCGCCTCGACCCTGGCGGGCCTGGCCTTCAGCCACTGGGGCTGGGGCGGGGTCAGCGCGGTGGCGGGGGTGTGGCTGGTGCTGGGATGGGCGACCACGGCGGTACGGCGCTGAGGCCCGCGCCTGCCGCACGGCCGCCCGTCCCTCGTCCGGTCAGCGGCCGGTGACCTCCTCGGTCAGCGGCCGGTGACGTCCTCGGTCAGCGGCTTCAGAGGCTGGTGACGTCCAGCTCCCCCTCCGCGTACTGCCGGCGCAGCACCTTCTTGTCGAACTTGCCCACGCTCGTCTTCGGCACCGACTCGACGATCGTCCAGCGCTCGGGGAGCTGCCACCTGGCGATCTTCCCCTCCTCGGCGAGGAAGGTGCGGAGGGTCTCGAAGTCGGCGCTGGAGCCCTCCTTGAGGACGACCGTGGCCAGCGGACGCTCGCCCCACTTCTCGTCGGGTACGGCGACCACGGCGGCCTCGGCGACGTCCGGGTGGGCCATCAGCGCGTTCTCCAGCTCGACCGAGGAGATCCACTCGCCGCCGGACTTGATGACGTCCTTGGCGCGGTCGGTGAGCGTCAGGAAGCCCTCGGGGGAGATGGTGCCGACGTCACCGGTCTTCAGCCAGCCGTCCTCGCTGAACTTGTCGGCGGGGCACAGCGGTTCGGCGTCGGGGCCGTTGTAGTAGGCACCCGCGATCCAGGGGCCGCGCACCTCCAGCTCGCCCGCCGCCTCGCCGTCCCAGGGCAGGCGTTCGCCGCCGGGGCCGGTGAGGCGGGCCTCGACGCTCGCCGGGAAGCGGCCCTGGGTGACGCGGTACGCGAACTCCTGCTCGGTGCCGACCGCGTGGGCCGGCGGGCGGGACACCGTGCCGAGCGGGGAGGTCTCCGTCATGCCCCAGGCGTGGCAGACCCGCATGCCGAGCTTGTCGAAGGCCGCCATCAGGGCGGGCGGACAGGCGGCGCCGCCGATGGTGACCTGGCCGAGGGTGGAGACGTCCCGGGGGCGGGCGGTGAGTTCGGCGAGCAGGCCCTGCCAGATGGTGGGGACGGCGGCCGCGTGCGTCGGGCGCTCCCCCTCGATCATCTCGGCGAGCGGGGCGGGCTGCAGGAAGCGGTCGGGCATCAGCAGGTTGACGCCGCTCATGAAGGTGGCGTGCGGCAGGCCCCAGGCGTTGACGTGGAACTGGGGGACCACGACCAGCGAGGTGTCCTGGTCGGTCAGACCCATCGACTCGGTCATGTTCACCTGCATGGAGTGCAGGTAGATCGAACGGTGGCTGTACACCACGCCCTTGGGGTCGCCGGTCGTGCCGGAGGTGTAGCACATCGCGGCGGCCTGGCGTTCGTCCAGCTCCGGCCAGTCGTAGGCGGTGGGACGGCCGGCGATCAGCTCCTCGTACTCGTGCACCCGTGCGGTCGCGCCGTCGAGCGGGGAACGGTCACCGGGGCCCGAGACGACGATGTGCTCCACCGTCGGCAGCTTGCCCAGCAGCGGCGCGATCAGCGGGATCAGTGAGCCGTTGACGATGATCACGCGGTCGGCGGCGTGGTTGACGATCCACGCCAGCTGCTCGGCCGGGAGGCGGAGGTTGAGGGTGTGCAGCACCGCACCCATGGAGGGGATCGCGAAGTAGGCCTCGACGTGCTCGGCGTTGTTCCACATCAGCGTCGCGACCCGGTCGTCGTCCCGGACGCCGAGTTCGTCCCGCAGGGCGTGCGCCAGCTGGGCCGCACGGGCGCCGACCTCGGCATAGGTGCGGCGCTGCGGCTCACCCTCGCCGGTCCAGGTGCTCACCCGCGACGTTCCGTGGACCGCCGCCCCGTGGGTCAGGATCCTCGAGATCAGCAGCGGTACGTCCTGCATGGTGCTCAGCACGGCGTCCTCCATGGCGACATTGCCTACGCGGGAGTAGAGGTTGCGCTGATTCTGCGCACATACCGCGCGGTATGTCACTAGGGGAAGCGAAACTGAGGCCCAGAGGCAGGCGGAATTGCCGGACAGGCCCTCAGCGCACCAGTCCCAGCTCGGGATCCTCGCGCAGCTTGCCCAGGGCCCGGGAGACCGCGGACTTCACCGTGCCCACCGAGACTCCGAGCACCTCGGCCGTCTGGGCCTCGCTGAGGTCCTCGTAGTACCTGAGGACGACCATTGCCCGCTGCCGCGCGGGCAGCTTGGTGATCGCGCGCCACATGGCGTCGTGCAGCGCCTGCCGCTCGGCCGGGTCGTCCTCGCCGGGCGCCGGCTCCGGCTCGGGCAGCTCGTCGCAGACGTACTCGTCCACTCTGCGCTTGCGCCACTGCGAGGTCCGCGTGTTCAGCAGGGCCCGGCGCACATAGCCGTCGAGCGCCCGGTGGTCCTCGATCCGCTCCCACGCCACATAGGTCTTGGCGAGCGCGGTCTGCAGCAGGTCCTCGGCGTCGCTCGGGTTCGCGGTCAGTGAGCGCGCGGTGCGCAGCAGGACCGGCTGGCGGGCCCTCACGTACGAGGAGAACGACGGGTATGCGTGGGTCTGCCGCGCTGGTGCGGCGGCGGCCGAGGCGCTGGTGCAGACGAGTGTGGTCATGGCTCCACGCTAGGAGCGGACCGCACTCCGGCGGATCGGCCCCAGGTCCCGAAGCGGCGTCCCCCTCAGGTTGTAGGGGTGGGGTTGCCTACACCTACTGAAGGTGGACTGCGGGGTGACAGCGTCTGCGGGTTCACCCCTGAGGACGCTCATCCGTCGGCCGCCAGGACCAGCCCCGACGTCGGCACTCCGGTGCCGGCCGTCACCAGGGTCCGGGCCGCCCCCGATATCTGGTTCACCGCCGTGCCCCGCAGCTGACGCACCGCTTCCGCCACACCGTTCATGCCATGCAGGTAGGCCTCCCCGAGCTGGCCCCCGTGTGTGTTGATCGGCAGCCGCTCCTCGGCCACGAGATCAGCCGCCCCCCCCTTCCCGCAGAACCCGAACTCCTCCAGCTGCATCAGCACGAACGGTGTGAAGTGGTCGTACAGGATCGCCACGTCGATGTCGGCCGGGTCCAGTCCCGACGTCCGCCACAGCTGACGGGCCACCACGCCCATCTCCGGCAGGCCGGTCAGGTCGTCGCGGTAGAAGCTGGTCATCTGCTCCTGCGCGCGGCCGGCGCCCTGGGCGGCCGCCGCGATCACGGCGGGCGGATGCGGCAGGTCCCGTGCCCGCTCGACGGACGTCACCACCAGCGCCTGGCCGCCGTCGGTCTCCTGACAGCAGTCCAGCAGCCTGAGCGGCTCCACGATCCAGCGGGAGGCGGTGTGGTCGGCGAGGGTGATGGGGCGGCCGTGGAAGTAGGCCGCCGGGTTCGTCGCCGCGTACTTCCGGTCCACCACGGCCACGTGCCCGAACGCCTCGGGGGTCAGCCCGTGGGCGTGCAGATACCGCTGGGCCGCCATCGCCACCCAGGAGGCCGGGGTGAGCAGCCCGAACGGCAGCACCCAGCCGAGCGCCACGCCCTCCGCCGACGGCTCCCGGTGCTGCACGCCCGCGCCGAATCTGCGGCCCGACCGCTCGTTGAAGGCCCGGTAGCAGACCACCACCTCGGCCACGCCGGTCGCCACCGCGAGCGCCGCCTGCTGGACGGTCGCGCAGGCCGCCCCGCCGCCGTAGTGGACGCGGGAGAAGAAGGACAGCTCGCCCATCCCGCAGGCCTGGGCCACGGTGATCTCCGGGCTGGTGTCCATCGTGAACGTCACCAGACCGTCCACGTCCGCCGGGGTGAGCCCCGCGTCGTCCAGCGCGGCCCCCACCGCCTCCACCGCCAGTCGCAGCTCGCTGCGGCCGGAGTCCTTGGAGAACTCGGTGGCCCCGATGCCGACGATCGCCGCCCGGCCGCCGAGGGAGTCCCGGGTGCGCACGCTCATGACGCGGCCTCCTCGTCCGGCACGAAGGACGGTGCCGGGAGGACGACCGTCACCGTGCCGGTCACATGCCGGCCGATGGCGTTGGCCCCGACCACGCGCACCGTCGCCGTGTCGCCGTCGACCGTCTCGACCCTGCCGGTCAGCACCATCGTGTCCCCCGGATAGTTGGGCGCCCCCAGTCTGATGGCGACCTTGCGGAGCACCGCGCGGGGGCCGAAGTGGTCCGTGATGTATCTGCCGACCAGCCCGTTCGTCGTCAGGATGTTCATGAAGACGTCGGGGGAGCCCTTCTGCCGGGCCAGCTCCGCGTCGTGGTGCACGTCCTGGTAGTCCCGGGAGGCGATCGCCCCGGCGACGATCAGCGTGCGGGTGATCGGGATCTCCAGCGACGGCAGCCGGGCGCCCGCCACCGGCCGCGGTGTCCGCGTCTCACTCGCCATGTGCGATCAGCTCCCCGAGTTCCTGCAGCACTTCGGCCCCGCTTCCCAGGTGGGCGTCCAGCTGCCTGCCCCACAGGAAGTGCCGGTGCACCGGATGGTCCAGGTCGGCCCCGGCCCCGCCGTGCAGATGCTGGCCGGTGTGCACGACCCGCTGTCCCGCCTCGGAGGCCCACCAGGCGGCGGTCAGCGCGTGCGTGGCGTACGGCAGCTCCGCGTCCCGGCGCCAGGCGGCCTCGTACGCCGTCACCCGTATCGCCTCGGTGTCCATGTGGGCGTCGGCCGCCCGGAGTTGGACCGCCTGCCGGGTGGCGAGCGGGCGCCCGAACTGCTCCCTGGTGTTCGTGTGCGCCACCGCCCGCGCCAGCGATCCGGCGCACACCCCTGCCTGAAGCCCGGCGAAGGCGGTGCGGGCGGTGGCGAGGACGTCGGCAAAGGCGTCGGTGCCCGGGCCGCCGAGAGGTTCCGCCGGGGCGCGGTCGAGGGTGAGACGGGCCGCGGACCAGGGCGCCGTCAGCTCCACCGGGGTGAGCGCGGTGCCCTCGCCGAGCGGGGCCAGCCACAGGTGCCGGCCGGCGTCGGCGACCAGGACGTGGGTGGCGTCCCGGAGCCAGGGGACGACGGGGACGGAGCCGGTCAGCTCGCCTCGTGCGGCGGCCCGTACACCGGGTGCCGAGAGCGCTCCGGCGACCACCACCGAGCCGTCCTCGATGCCCGGCAGCAGCCGCTCCCGCTGCTCGGGCGTGCCGTGGGAGGCGACCGCCAGGAGGCCGTGCACGCATGTCGCCGCATAGGGCACCTGGGCCGTCGTACGTCCCTGCTCCTCCAGGAGCAGCACGAGCCCGAGCAGGCCCAGTTCGGTCACGGCGCCGACCAGGCCCGCCGTGCACAGGGCCTTGAACAGCTCGGGGTCGCTGCCGGTGCCGGCGGCCTTCAGCCGCTCGTGGCCGGCGAGGTCGCCGAAGATCCGCGCAGCCAGGTCACGGGCCTCGGCCTGGGCCTCGGTGGGCGTGAAGTCCATGTCATCCCTCGCCTTCGACGACCCGGAAGACCGGCAGGACCAGTGCTCCCTCGTCGTCCTCGCAGGACATGAACTCCGCCCGGACCGGCAGACCGATGCGCACCTTGTCGTACGGCACCCCCACCACGTTGCTCACCATCCGCACGCCCTCGGCGAGTTCGATCAGGCCGACCGCGTAAGGGGGATCGAAGGCCGGGAAGGGCGGGTGGTGCATCACCACGTACGAGTGGACCGTGCCCTCGCCGCTCGCCTCGACCGTGTCCCAGTCCGGGCAGCCGCAGGCGTTGCAGCCCGGCAGCCAGGGGTGGCGCAGGGTGCCGCAGCCCGTGCAGCGCTGGATGAGGAGCCGGTGCCCGGCCACGCCCTGCCAGAAGCCGGCGTTGTCCCGGTTGACCACCGGTCGGGGGCGCCGGGGGCGCTCGGCCGGGGGTGTGCGGCGGGCCGGGGCGTACTTGAGGATGCGGAAGCGGTGGGTGCCGGCGAGCTCGCCGTCCACCCGTACGTCCATGCGGGTCGTGACGAAGTACCCCGTGCCCAGCTTCGTCGTCTTGCGGTCGGAGACCGACTCGATCACCGCGTCGAAGGTGACCTCGTCGCCCGGGCGCAGGGGCCGCAGATACTCCTGCTCGCAGTCGGTGGCCACCACCGACGTACAGCCCGACTCGTCCAGCAGGGCGAGGAGTTCGTCGTAGGCACCGGTGCGGCCCTGGTGGCCCGAGAGGCCGCCCATCGTCCACGCCTGGAGCATGGTGGGCGGGGCGATGGCGTCGGGTCCGCGGTAGGCCGGGCCGGTGTCGCCCATCGCCTCGCACCAGTGCCGGATCATCGGCGCGTTCACCGGGTCCCTGCCCACCCCGGCGACGGCGGCGGGCCGGCCCTCGTAGGCCTTGAGCCGCCTGCCCACCTCGTCCGTCCGCTCGCTCACCTCCGCCCCCTCGTCATCCCGAGCCGCATCGTCGCGACGATCTCCCGCTGCACCTCGCTCACCCCGCCCCCGAACGTGTTGATCTGTGCCGCCCTGTTCAGCCGCTCCAGTTCGCCGCCCTCGAACGCCCCCGGTGATCCCGAGCGGACGAGTCCCGCATCTCCGACGATCTCCTGACACATGCGATACGTCGCGACAGCCGATTCCGTTCCCGCGACCTTCACCGCGCTGGCGTCGCCGGGGGCCGGCCCGCCCGCCCCCACGTCCCCCACCAGACGCCAGTTGAGCAGGCGCGATGCCGCCAGCCGGGCATGCACCTCGGCCAGCCGGGAACGCACCCACGGCTCGTCGATCCGGCGCCTGCCGGTCACCCGATCGGGGGTACGTGCGGCAGCGAGCGCCGCCGCGTAGAACTCCTCGGCCTGCATGCCGATGGCGGCGAGAGCGACCCGTTCGTGGTTGAGCTGGCTGGTGATCAGCGACCAGCCCTCGTTCTCGGCCCCGACCAGGTTCCGGGCGGGGACGCGGACACCGTCGTAGTACGTGGCCGTCGTCGTCTGCCCGCCCACGGTCTCGATCGGTGTCCAGGAGAAACCCGGAGCGTCCGTGGGGACGAGGAGGAGGGAGATGCCGCGGTGCTTGGTCGCGTCCGGGTCGGTGCGGCAGGCGAGCCAGATCCAGTCGGCGTGCTGGGCGCCCGAGGTGAAGATCTTCTGCCCGTCGATCCGCCAGCCGTCGCCCTCCCGTACGGCGCGGGTCCGCAGCGAGGCGAGGTCGGTGCCGGCGGAGGGCTCGGTGTAGCCGATCGCGAAGACCAGGTCACCGGCGAGGATCCGGGGCAGGAAGTGGGCCTTCTGGCGCTCGCTGCCGTACTTCATCAGCGTGGGTCCGACGGTGTTCAGCGTGACCATGGAGACGGGGGCACCGGCCCGGTACGCCTCGTCGAAGAACACGAACTGCTCGTCCGCGCCCCGCCCCTGGCCGCCGTACTCGGCCGGCCAGCCGAGGCCCAGCCAGCCGTCGGCGCCGATGCGGCGCAACAGGGCGCGTCCGTCGGCCGGTTCACCCGCCTCGGGCATCACGGTGCGGAAGTAGGCGCGGAGTTCGGCGCGCAGCCGCTGCTGCCGCTCGGTGGGGGCGAGGTGCACGGCGGGCCCTCCCGGCCTCGCTTGCCTGACGGGGACGGTTTCTGACTGTCCGTCAGACAGTGCTCCCTGTCAAGGTCGCCCACCCGGGACCGCGCACCGGAAAACGCCTGCGCGGCGGCACCGAAGCACCGCCGCGCAGACGCGTTACGACCCCGAAGCACACCCCACGAGGACCCTCAGCGAGAGGGGCCCCGCCCCCGGCTCACCACAGGTTGGTGAAGTGGACGGCGACGTTCTCGTTGCCCTGCTGGAGGGCCGTCCAGGCCGAACCGTTGACCTGTGCGGTGTTGCTCTGGTTCGAGGCGCCGGAGCCGACCGCGTTCTGCTGGGTGGTGGACGAGTTTCCGCTGTTGTCGTGGCCGACACCACTGCCGATGATGCTCGCCACACCGGCGTTCGATCCGTTGTCCGCGAAGGCGCCGTTGTCCGCGGCAGCGACACCGGTGAAGAGGGCGGCTGCGAGCGGAAGAGCGGAGACGGCGGCGAGAACGCGGGCGGTACGGATGCTTGCCATGTTTGTTCCTCCAGAACGGAACACTCTCGGCGCCGAGGCCGAGGATGTGTCAATTGAGGCTTGCACCAAGGCAGTCGGCCGACCGCCTCGGGCTTTCGTGAACGACGTCGCGCATCCAGAGTTGCCCGCCGAATCCCTGGCGAACCACCTCGGAAGACCTGATTCGCACGCAAGCGTGATGACAAGTCGATAAACCCCTATCGCCATCTTTGGTCATCACACGTCACAACACGGCACAGACCAGACCTTCGCCCCTCAAGGACCGCAAGAGGTGAATCGTTCCGGCATGTTTCCGGCCAACCTTTCCGGCCCGGCGCGTCGACGCGGCCCCCTCTTCCCTTTTTCGAACATGAGTACGAACATGGAGCCATGGCCACCACCGACCGGCAGGCCACGACGCTGGCCCTCGCGCACGCCCTGTCAGCCGCCGAACGCGGACTGGCCGTCATCCCCCTGTCCCGGACGAAACTCCCGGCCCTGCGCTCCCCGCACCGCGACGCCCCGGAACCGGTGGGGCCGCCCTGTCACGGCGAGTGCGGCCGCTTCGGCCACGGCGTGTACGACGCCTCCACCGACCCGGTCCGCATCCGCGAGCTGTTCGCCGCCGCGCCCTGGGCCACCGGCTACGGCATCGCCTGCGGGCTGCCCCCGCACCACCTCATCGGCGTCGACCTCGACACCAAGTCCGGCACGGACTCCTCGGCCGCACTGCGCGAACTGGCCCTGCGGCACCTGTTCACGATCCCCGAGACGGTCGTCGTCCTCACC
Source organism: Streptomyces sp. NPDC044064 (assembly GCF_056434245.1). Taxonomy (NCBI): domain Bacteria; kingdom Bacillati; phylum Actinomycetota; class Actinomycetes; order Kitasatosporales; family Streptomycetaceae; genus Streptomyces; species Streptomyces sp. NPDC044064. Next base: position 390,392 of record NZ_JBWKFN010000004.1, on the reverse strand, counting down.
CCGAGCGGCGGCCGCCACCTGTGGCTGACCGGCCCGCCGGACGTCGTCGTCCCCAACTCGGCCGGCCGGCTGGCCCCGGGCATCGACATCCGGGGCGCCGGCGGTTACCTCGTGGGCCCGGGCTCCCGCACCGCCCACGGCGCGTACGCCGCCGCGCCCGGCACCGCGCACCTGGCCCCCGCCGCCTGCCCGCCGGCCCTGCTGCGCCTGCTGCTGCCCCCGCCCCGCGCCACCCACCCGGCGGCCACGACCACCACCGACCACGGCCGCGGCCTGGTCCAGTTCGTCCTGACCGCACACGCGGGCCAGCGCAACACCCGCCTGTTCTGGGCGGCCTGCCGCGCCTACGAGAACGGGCTCGGCCCCGCCCTGCTCGACCCCCTGGTCGAGGCGGCCGTGCACACCGGCCTGTCCGAGCGCGAGGCCCGCGCGACGATCGCGTCGGCGGCCCGGATGACGGGGCGCCGGGCGTGAGGCGGGGCACCGGGGCGGGGGACGGTACGCCTACGGCGTGTAGACCTGCTCCAGCCGGTCGATGGAACCGTCCGCCCCGGTCTCGTACTTGAACACCAGGCCGGAGTCGGGATGCGCCTTGACCCAGTCCATCAGCTCCCCCACGCCGATGCGCTGGTTCGTGCTGCTGCCGGTGACGGGGTTGGTGGCGGTGACGTACGCGGCCTGGTCCATGGCCCAGCGGGCCTCCTCGCCGCTGACGACGAACGGCTTGCCGTCACTGTCCTTGTCGGCGCATCCCCAGGCGCCGTGCTGGATGACGAGGTTCACCTTGCCGGTGCTGCCCGGAAGTTCCTCGATGCGGTACAGGGCGAACTCGTCCGGGTCGTAGTGGTCCGGGTCCGGCGCCTTGGTCACGCAGCCGGCGGCCGGTGCCGCGGTCTTGCCCGATCCGGTGCCTGATCCGGTGCCCGTGCCCGTGCCCTTGCCGGCGGGCGTCGCGGCCGCGGTGGCGCCCGAACCCGCCGTACTTCCGCCGCTCTTGCCCGTACCGGTGCCGGAGCCCTTGCCGCCTCCGGTGCCGGTGCCCTTGCCAGTGCCCCCTGCCGTGCCGGGTGTCGCCGAACCGGCCGTGGCCCCGGCCTTCGGCGCGTCGGAGGCCCCCGCGGCGGTGTCGTCCCCCTGGCATCCGGTGAGTACGGCGGCCAGCGCTACGGCCGTGAGCGCTACGGCAACGGGTCTGAGGCGATGGGCATTCATCCGGGACGTCCCCCCTGATCACGGGCGGCCCGGTCGGCCGCTCCCGATCGGGACCGTAATGCCCTGCCCGTGCTCAGCGCAGCACCGCAGCAGCCCGTGTCACGGACTCGGGACAGTGCCGTCACCACGCCCGGACCATGTGACGTGAACAGGCCAGGACCGGAAAGCCCCTCCCCCGGGGCGACAGCAACGGCCCCGGACCGGTTCGCCCGGTCCAGGGCCGTTCAACTACGCGGTGGGTGTGGGATTTGAACCCACGGTGACTCGCGCCACGACGGTTTTCAAGACCGTTCCCTTAGGCCGCTCGGGCAACCCACCTCGCCTCCGCCCACCCGGGGTCGGAGCGGGTACAGCGTACCGGGAGCGGGGCGGGCCGTGGGGCCTGGTCCGCTCGGGAGGTGCCGCCGGCCGATCCTGCGCCGGACTTTCCCGAGGGGCCGCGCCCCTGCGCGCGTGCGGGTCAGCTGTCGCCCGCCCGGGAGCCGAGGGTGAGGTCCACCGTGTGCTCCTGGCCGCCGCGCGTGTAGGTGATCGTGACCTTGTCGCCGGGCTTGTGGGTCCAGATCTCGCCGATCAGGGTCGGGCCGCTGTCGATCACGTTGTCGTCGAGCTTGGTGATGACGTCGCCGGGCTTGAGACCGGCCTTGTCGGCCGGGCCGCCCGACTCGACCGGGGCTGCACCGCTCGCGCCCTGGTCGGTGATCTTCGCGCCGTTGGTGGACTCCTCCAGGGAGACGGAGGCGCCGATCTTGGCGTACACCGGCTTGCCGTTCTTGATCAGTTGCTGGGCGACGTACTTGGCCTGGTTGATCGGGATCGCGAAGCCGAGGCCGATCGAACCGGACTGGCCGGAGCCGAATCCGCCGCTGCCGGTGGACTGGATCGCCGAGTTGATGCCGATGACCGAGCCGGAGGAGTCCAGCAGCGGGCCACCCGAGTTGCCGGGGTTGATCGACGCGTCGGTCTGCAGGGCGCTCATGTAGGACGCCTTGCTCGACGAGCTGCCGTCGCTGGAGGCCACGGGGCGGTTCTTGGCACTGATGATGCCCGTGGTGACCGTGTTCGACAGCCCGAAGGGGGCGCCGATGGCGATCGTCTCGTCGCCGACGGCCACCTTGTCCGAGTCACCGAGGGTGAGGGGATTCAGGTCGGAGGGGGCGTTCTTGAGCTTGATGACGGCGACGTCGTAGCCCTGCGCGTGGCCGACGATCTCCGCGTCGTACTTCTTGCCGTTCGGGAAGGTGGCCGTGAGCTTGCCGCCGTCCACCGCGTCCGCCACCACGTGGTTGTTGGTGACGATGTGGCCCTGCTTGTCGAAGACGAAACCGGTGCCTGTGCCACCCTCGCCGCTGGTGCTCTCCGCCTCGATGGTGACGGTGCTCGGCAGCGCCCTGGCAGCCACGTTGGCGATCGTGCCGGGCGCGCGCCTGACCTGAGAGGCGCTGCTGTCGGAGGCGGAGACGGTGGTGGAGCCGTTGTCGTTGTCCTTGGCCAGGGTGTAGCCGAGGCCGCCGCCCAGACCGCCCGCGACCAGCGCGGCCACCAGGACCGCGGCGACCAGCCCACCGCGCCCGTTGCGGGGCTTGGGGGCGGGCTGCTGGTACGACGCGCCCCAGACGGTGCCGGAGCCGGCGTCGCTGTAGGCGGGCGCGGCCGGAGGCGGCCAGGAGCCGTCGGGGGCGGGGCCGGGGTAGCCGGCCGGGGGCTGGTGTCCGCCGGACGGACTCTCGTGGGCCGGTGCGGCCTGCGCCGTACCCTGCTCGGGCGCACCCGGTGTGCCCGGGGGCACCGGCGGAAGCTGGGCCGTCGGCGCTCCGTCGGGCACGGGGCCCTGCGGGGAGGCTGCAGGAGATGCCACCGGCACGGGAGGTACGGACGGTGCCGGGGGTACCGCGTTGCCCTCGTTCTCGGTGCTCACAGCTCTTCTCCTCGATCCACGGCTGTTGTCATAGGTCGCACTCGGTCACGCTCGTTCACGCTGTCGTCGGTCCGTTGCGAACAGCTGTGCATGGTCCTGCGTCGTGCTTGTATGCAGTCAGCTTTTCCCACGGGCCGTCAGAGCACCATAAGCGGTGGCTGTGGGTCCAGGGTCATCCTTTACATAGGACCTTTCTGGCAAAAGTTACATAAAAGGGCATGGCGGGTGCCTCCGTTCGCCGCACGGACCCTCCCGCGCCGCACCGCGTACCCTGCGCGGGTGACACCATGACGCGGTGACCCACGCACCACAGCACCCCATCCAGGTCGTCGCCCACCGGGGCGCCTCCGAAGACGCGCCCGAACACACCCTGGCCGCCTACAAGAAGGCGATCGAGGATGGCGCGGACGCCCTGGAGTGCGACGTACGGCTGACCGCCGACGGCCATCTGGTCTGCGTCCACGACCGCCGGGTGAACCGCACCTCGAACGGCCGCGGGGCCGTCTCCGCCCTGGAGCTGGCCGATCTCGCCGCCCTGGACTTCGGCTCCTGGAAGACGCGCGAGGCCTGGCACGGACGCGACGAGGAGCCCGACTGGGAGCACCGTCCGGAGGATCCGGCGGACACCTCCGTACTCACCCTGGAGCGGCTGCTGGAGCTGGTCGCGGACGCCGGGCGACGGGTGGAACTGGCCATCGAGACCAAGCACCCCACCCGCTGGGCCGGACAGGTGGAGGAGCGGCTGCTGCTCCTGCTGAAGCGGTTCGGGCTGGACGCACCGGCCTCGGCCGCCGAGTCGCAGGTGCGGATCATGAGCTTCTCGGCACGCTCGCTGCAGCGCGTGCGGGCCGCGGCACCGACGCTGCCGACGGTGTACCTGGTCCAGTTCCTCTCGCCGCGGCTGCGCGACGGACGGCTGCCGGCGGGCGTGGGGATCGCGGGCCCCTCGATCCGGATCGTGCGCAACCACCCGGCCTACGTGGAGCGGCTGAAGCGCGCCGGCCACCAGGTCCACGTCTGGACCGTGAACGAGCCCGAGGACGTCGACCTCTGTGTGGAGCTGGGCATCGACGCCATCATCACCAACCGCCCGCGCGCGGTACTGAAGCGACTGGGTCGCTGAACGGGGAAGCCGGCCACAAGAGCCGGGTAAGGACCGGTGCACACCCCTTGACCCGGCCGCCCGGCTCGACGATCCTCCATTCTCGGCCACACCACTGAATTCCAGCCACACGATGACAGGCCCGTCACAGGGAGTGCTCCGGCGCATTCGCTCCGTATGCGGTCGTTGCGAATGCGTCACCGGAAGAGGATTGGCCGGTTTCCGGTACAGGCCAATGGGGCATCCACACCGTGGCGTGGGGCAAAGGAGGTCTCGGGGGTGGCGTTGGTGGTGGCACAGGAGGTGCCCACGTCGTCGAGCATGGCCGTACCCCATGGCCCTGCGGGCGTGGGTAGGGCTAGGCACCGGATGCGTGCGCAGTTGCGCAGCGGCGGGGTGTCGGAATCGGTCATCGACGATGCCGTACTGATCCTTTCGGAACTGTTGAGCAACGCCTGCAAACACGGGCGACCGCTGGGCGACGCGCCGCCCGGGGACGGCGACGTACGCGCCGCCTGGCGGGTGGACACGCGCGGGCGGCTCACCGTGGAGGTGACGGACGGCGGCGGCCCGACCCGCCCGGCTCCGGCCACCCCGTCGGTGACCGCGCACGGCGGCCGCGGGCTGAACATCATCACGGCTCTGGCCGACGACTGGGGCGTCCGGGACGACATCCACGGCGAGGTGACGGTCTGGGTCGTGGTCAACGAGGACGTCCATGATCCGGATGCCGGGCACCGCCCCGGCGGTTTCGCTACGCGCGTCACCTCCTCCACGGTCGTGGCCATGGCCGATCTGGACTTCACGGACGCGTTCGACGACCTGGACTGAACGCGCCGGGTACCCGCGGAACCGGACCGCCCGAGCCGCGCGGAGGCAGGGGAGCCGTCCACAGGTTCACCCCGTCGGCGTCGCCCAAGTGTCCGTTGTCCACAGGTTCCCGTCGGCCGTGGCGCGAACGGCTAGGCTCCCGCCCGTACCAGACGAGCCGTAACCGGGAGACCCCACGATGGCCAAGAAGCGACCCCAGACGAAGGCCAAGCCGCAGATCACGGACGGAGAGATCCCGGTTGTCGGCGCCCGCGAACCCTGCCCCTGCGGCAGCGGCCGGCGCTACAAGGCCTGCCACGGCCGGGCCGCCGCGCACGCCGCGACCGAGCTGGTGCAGCGTCCGTTCGAGGGGCTCCCGGGCGAGTGCGACTGGGTGGCGCTGCGCGAGCTGGTGCCGGCTGCCACGGTGGAGCTGACCCTCAAGAGCGGCCTGCCCGAGGGCGTCCCGTCGGTCACGCTCGCCACGGTGCTGCCGATGGCCTGGCCCGCGCTGCGCCGCGACGACGGCTCGGTCCTGCTCGGCCTGCAGAACGACACGCCCTCCGGCGACATCAGCCGCGACCTCGCCGACACGCTCCGGCGTGCGCTGGAAGCCGCGCCCGGCACGCCGGTGGAGGGCCGTCGCGCCCCGGCCGGGGGTCCGCGCCTGCAGGACCTGCTCGAGCCGGAAGGCGCGTTCGAGCCAGTTGTCCACAGCGGCTTCGAGTTCTGGGTGCCGGACGCGGAGAACGCCACCCCGGACGTGGCCGCCTCCCTGGAGCGGGCCAACGCCGCGGCCATCCCGACCGTGAAGCTGTCCGGCGTGGACGCCGCCTACTGGTGCGAGACCCCCGAGAAGAACCACCTGCGCTGGGTCATGCCGCACCCGGAGGAGCAGCTTCTGGACGCTCTCGCCCGGCTGCACGCGGCCGGCCGCTCCAGCCTCGGCGAGGGCACCCGACTGGTGGGCTCCTTCCGTGCTCACGGCCTCACGGTGCCGGTCTGGGACCTGCCGAGCGGGGTCACGGCCGAGGACGTGGAGAAGCCGGCCGCCGAGTTCGCCGAGCGGCTCGCCGCCGCCCTCGCGGTCACCGAGCCGCTCACGGTCGACGAGCGCCGCGCGCGCGGCGGACTGACCAACCGGCAGGTCACCCTCAGCTGACCGCCCCCGGGGCACGTGTCACGGCTGAACGGTCGGTCAGCCGTGACAGCGGCACCCGGAACAGGTGACTCCTGTCACAACTCCCCGTCGGGACAGGGAAATCGTTGTCCGAATAGCCGAGATCGAATTTGCGAACCGCCGATCTCTTGTTACCGTTCCAATAGCCCGGTTGCTGGTGCATCCCCCGTCGCCAGCAACCGGGCCTTTTCATGTCCGCATCCGGTGCACGGCGCGCCGGGTAGCGTCAACTCCCGTTCCTCTACTCGGAGTTGCTGCCCGAGTGCAGCAGCAGCCGCCCGTCGGTGCCGCGCGCCGAGAACTCGGCGACGGCGCTGTAGCCGTCCAGCGAGCCCCGGGTGCGTCCGCGGGGTGTCTCACAGGTGGCGGGCTCGTCGTCGGTGTCCGTGGCGCAGTGCGTCTGCACGGTCCGGCCACCCGGCTGCATCAGGCTCAGCACGGCGTCCACGGCCTCGCCGGTGGTGTTGCGGTAGTAGGTACGCGCCCAGGTGTCCTCGCCCTGGGTCAGCACACAGGTCTGCGCCTCGACGCCCTCGGGGGAGGAGAGCTCCGGCCCGCAGCGGGCGGCGGTGGCCAGGCCCAGGCCGAGCAGCAGCGGGGAGCGCGTGGGATCGACGGAGGGCATCTTCGCGTCACCGTCCGAGGCCTTGGACGACTTGGCAGACGGCGCGTGCGCGCCGGACCGGCCGCCCGCCGCCGGAGGTCCCGCGGCGTCGCCCACCTGCCCCGCGGACGCCACGGCCAGCGGCAGCACGACGGCGGCCACCACGACGCCCGCGAGGGCGAGCAGACGAAGCCTTCGGGGGTCCGGCCCGCCGCGGTGCGGCGAACGAGTGCCCTGGCCCCCAGAAATGCGCAGCATGTAGCGGAAGATAACGACCATGGACGGACATCGGGCGGCGCCCGCGCCCGACACCCCTACAACTCGGGCGCGCTCACACCCGTACGAGTGAGGACGTCGACCACCGCGTCCACCACTGCCTCCACGTCGGGCACCCAGGGCGAGGCCGACCCCGGCAGCGGCGCGCGCTCCCAGCGGACGGCGCCCTGGCCGGTCTCGGAGGGAGGCAGGGCGAGGTAGCCGCCCTCGCCGTGGAAGCGCAGCGATCCGGGCACGAAGTCCTTGGCGTAGAGCAGCTCGCCGAGCTGCTCCATGGAGTACGGCTTGACGAGCACCGACCAGCGGGTCGGTGCGGCGATCACCGGGCCGAGACGCATCCCCCGCCGGTCGAGCAGGTCGAGGGCGTGGGCCGCCGCGGGCGCCGGCAGGCTGACCGCGCACGGCGCGTTGCCGCCGGTGGCGAGGATGATCGGGGCGCCCGGCCGGTTGCTCCACCACCAGCGCACCATGCGCGCGTCGGTGGTGGCGGCGAGCAGGCCGGGGTCGAAGGGGTGCGCACCGGGCACCGTGCACTCCGGGTCGGGGCACGCACAGCGGGCCCGTCCCTGCGGATCCGGGGCCACGCCCGGGAGCACGGGCCACTGCCATTCCGTCGCGAAGGTCAGAGCCGCGCTGATCAGCTCAGGCCTCCCGTCTTTCCGCCTGGACAGGAGCCTGCGTCGCCTTCCGAGGATCTCGCGCATGAGCGCTCGTTCCTTTCCGTTGCACCGCTGGCAACACCGTGGACCACATCACACCATGTGTCGATCACTTCACTGTGCGTACCTGTTGGCGCATCACACCCCTGCGCACAGCAAGGGGAACCCCAAAGGGTCGAGCGTTGGCCGCGTCCTTAGTGCGTCTATCAAAAGCACGGGTGCGGCGCGGGGGTGGCGAAGTCTGGCGTTTTGCCGTCGCGCGTGTTTCTCTCCGCCTCCGCCAGGGAGGATGGGGCTCGGCCGTCGGTGGCTATGACGCCCGGGTCCGTCGCCAGGTTCCGGGTGGCCCCCAACCACCCCTGGCCTTCACCGAGTACGTACCCATCACGACCGCTGTGACGCTCAGTGGAGCAAGGCCAGTCGACCGCAATGGACCGATACCTGAGGCAGTTTTAAGCCAACTTGGCAGTAAGGCAAGGGTTTCGGAAGAAACCCACATCAGACCCATGGACACCAGGAATCCCCGCAGGACAATGCTGGACATCCCCTCACGAGTGCGTGTACATGTGGAGACACTGCTAGCGGCGCAGAATGACATGGGGGTTTGCGATGCTTCTGAGCAATACGCACCGGTCTGAAAGCCGGACGCCATGAGCGCCCCGCACCCTCCGAAAGTGGCTGGAATCGATCCAGCCGTTCCCCCACCCGCACACACTGTCGCGCCCACACCCGCCGCCCCGGGCGCCGGCCCCTCCCCGGACACCACGCCGCCGGTCAGCAGCACCCCGGCGCCCGCCGGCCCCGCCCCCAGCACCCTGCTCCAGGACCGGCTGGCCACCTGGGTCTCGGACCTCACGACCCTCCACGAACTCACCGAACGCCTGTCCCGCACGGACGCACTCGAGCCCGCCCTCGAGGAGCTGCTGCGCGCCGGAGCCGCCCTCGTCGGCGCGCGACGCGGCCTGGTCGTCCTGGAACCCGCCGGCGGACTCGGTCCCCGCACCTCCCTCGGCCTCGGCCTCGGCCGCGCCGACCTCGGCCACCTGGAGACCGTGCCGCGCGGCTCGCAGCCCTACGGCCCCCTCCTCGACACCGGTGCCGGCGCCGGCACCGCCGAGATCGTGCACGCCGACCTGTTCGCCGAGGAGGGCCTCGACCCCCGCCACCGCGAGGTGGCCGCCCGCCTCGGCTACGCCGCCAGCTACGCCCTGCCCCTGACCGCCGAGTCCGCCGGCCGCCTCGGCGCCGCCGCGTGGCTGTACGACGAGCCCGCCGAGCCGGACGAGCACCACCGCCACCTGATCGGCCTGTACGTCCGCCACGCCGCCGAGCACCTCGCCCTGCTGGTGGAGGTGGAGCGCACGCGCGCGCGTGCGGCGACCCTCGCCGAGGAACTGCTCCCCTCCCGGCTGCCGCGGGTGGCCGGCGTCCAGCTCGCCGCCCGGCACCGCACCGGTCCGCGCGGGGGCGGCGACTGGTACGACGCGCTGCCGCTGCCCGACGCCGCCCTCGGCCTCTCCGTCGGCTCGGTCACCGGCTCGGGCCCCAGCGCGGTGGCCGCCATGGGCCGGCTGCGTGCCTCCCTGCGCGCGTACGCCGTGATGGAGGGCGAGGACCCGGTCGCCGTCCTGTCCGACCTGGAACTGCTGCTGCGCCTGACCGAGCCCGCCCGCTCGGCCACCGCCCTGTTCGCCTACTGCGAGCCCGCCCTGCGCAAGATCACCCTGGCCGGCGCCGGGCACAGCCCGCCCCTGCTGATCGGCGAGCGCCGCACCGAGTTCGCCGAGACCTCCGTCTCCGCTCCGCTCGGCATGCTCGCCTGCTGGGAGGCGCCGAGCGTGGAGATCCAGGCCGAAGCAGGAGAAACCGTCCTGCTCTACACCGACGGGCTGCTGCACCGCACCGGCGACCCCATGGACCGTGCCTTCGCCCGGCTGCACGCGGCCGCCGCGAGCATCCCGCGCCCCCTGCGCCGGGACCCGGGGGCCATCGCCGACCACGTGCTGCGCACCGTCCTGCCCAACGGCCTGGACACGGCCGACAGCGAGGAGGACGTGGTCCTGCTGGCGGCCCGCTTCGACTGAGAGCGCTCCCGCACCGCCTCGCATGGGTGGGCATAACAGGTCTTCCGGCCCCGGGGCGCATCGTGTACGACCGTACGATGATGGAGGTCCCCGCTCGGCCACAAGCATGAGCGTCGCGGGCCCGGGGGGAGATCACATGCGTACCGAGGAGGATCACGTGTCCGACGAGCTCAACCCGGCTGTGCCCGATGAAGCTGCTACCGCAGCGGGCCCGGAAGCTGAGTCCGAGGAGGCCATCAAGCAGCGGAAGAACGGCCTGTACCCGGGCGTCTCCGACGAGCTGGCCGAGAACATGAAGTCCGGGTGGGCCGACACCGAGCTGCACGATCTGCAGCCGATCCCGCAGGCAGCCGAGACCGCCCGTCGCCGTGCCGCGCTCTCCGCGCGCTTCCCGGGCGAGCGCCTCGTCGTCCCCGCGGGCAACCTGAAGACCCGCTCCAACGACACCGAGTACGCCTTCCGCGCCTCGGTCGAGTACGCGTACCTCACCGGCAACCAGACCGAGGACGGCGTCCTGGTCCTGGAGCCGACCGCGGAGGGCCACAAGGAGACGATCTACCTCCTGCCCCGCTCCGACCGCGAGAACGGCGAGTTCTGGCTCTCCGGCCAGGGCGAGCTGTGGGTCGGCCGCCGCCACTCCCTGACCGAGTCCGAGGCGCTCTACGGCATCCCGGCCTCCGACGTGCGCGAGCTGTCCGACGCGCTGCGCGAGGCCACCGGCCCGGTGCGGGTCGTCCGCGGTTACGACGCCGGCATCGAGGCCGCCCTGACCGACAAGGTCACCGCCGAGCGCGACGAGGAGCTGCGGGTCTTCCTCTCCGAGGCCCGGCTGGTCAAGGACGAGTTCGAGATCGGCGAGCTGCAGAAGGCCGTCGACTCCACCGTGCGCGGCTTCGAGGACGTCGTGAAGGTCCTCGACAAGGCCGAGGCGACCAGCGAGCGCTACATCGAAGGCACGTTCTTCCTCCGCGCGCGCGTGGAGGGCAACGACGTCGGCTACGGCTCCATCTGCGCGGCCGGCCCGCACGCCTGCACGCTGCACTGGGTCCGCAACGACGGCCCGGTCCGCTCCGGCGACCTGCTCCTGCTGGACGCGGGCGTGGAGACGCACACGCTGTACACCGCCGACGTCACGCGCACGCTGCCGGTCAACGGCACGTACAGCGAGATCCAGAAGAAGATCTACGACGCGGTGTACGAGTCCCAGGAGGCCGGTATCGCGGCCGTGAAGCCGGGCGCCAAGTACCGCGACTTCCACGACGCCGCCCAGCGCGTGCTCGCCGAGAAGCTCGTCGAGTGGGGCCTGGTCGAGGGCCCGGTCGAGCGCGTCCTGGAGCTGGGCCTGCAGCGCCGCTGGACCCTGCACGGCACCGGCCACATGCTCGGCCTGGACGTCCACGACTGCGCGGCCGCGCGGACCGAGACGTACGTCGACGGCACGCTGGAGCCGGGCATGGTGCTCACCGTCGAGCCGGGCCTGTACTTCCAGGCCGACGACCTGACGGTGCCCGAGGAGTACCGGGGCATCGGCGTCCGCATCGAGGACGACATCCTCGTCACCGAGGACGGCAACCGGAACCTCTCGGACGGCCTGCCGCGCCGCTCCGACGAGGTGGAAGCCTGGATGGCGTCCCTCAAGGGCTGATATGACACTGATGGCCGGGCACCCGGAAGGTGCCCGGCCATCGGCGTGTCCGTACGCGTGCGCGGGATTCACGTGCCTAGGGGGAGGGTTTTCGTGGACGACTTCTGGTCCGGTGTGGGTGTGGACCTGCATCTCGAACCCGACGCGGCCGACGGCCGCCGGGTCGGTCTGGAACGGGCGCTCAGGGACGCCGTACGCGACGGGCGGCTCGCACCCGGCACCCGGCTGCCGGCCACCCGGCGGCTCGCGACGGAACTCGGCATCTCGCGCGGCACGGCGAAGTCGGCGTACGACCAGCTCGTCGCCGAGGGCTATCTCACGGCCCGGCAGGGGTCAGGCACCCGGGTCGCCGAGCTGCCGGCCCTGCGGGAGGAGGCGCCGGGAACGGCGCCACACACGCGTGCGCCGCGTTTCGACCTCCGGCCGGGCAGTCCCGACGTGGGCGCGTTCCCGGCCGCGGCCTGGCTGCGCGCGCTGCGCCGGGCCATAGCGACGGCGCCCTCACTGGCGTACGACTACGGTGACCCGCGCGGCCGGATCGAACTGCGTACCGCGCTCTCGGGCTACCTCGGGCGGGCGCGCGGGGTGCTCGCGCCGCCGGAGCGGATCGTGGTCACCTCCGGGTACGTCCAGGGACTCGCACTCCTCACCCGCGTGCTGGACGGCGCCTCGATCGCGATGGAGGACCCGGGGCTGCCCTTCCACCGGGAGGTGGTGCGGCGCAACGGCGGGACCGTGCTGCCGGTGCGGGTGGACGAGCGCGGGGTCCGTCCGGCAGAACTGGGCGAGGCGGCCGCCGTGGTGGTCACCCCGGCCCACCAGTACCCGACCGGTGTGACCCTGCACCCCGAGCGGCGCCGCGCCCTCACCGACTGGGCACGCGCGCGCGGGGGGCTCATCGTCGAGGACGACTACGACGGCGAGTTCCGCTACGACCGCCAGCCGGTGGGCGCGCTGCAGGGCATGGCCCCGGGCCAGGTCGTCTATCTGGGCACCGCGTCCAAGACCCTCGGACCCGCGCTGCGGCTCGGCTGGATGGTGCTGCCGCCGCAGCTGGTCGACGCGGTCGCCGACGCCAAGCTGCACAGCGACCACCACACCGAGACCATCGGGCAGCTGGCACTCGCCGAGCTGATCGACAGCCACGCCTACGACCGGCACGTACGCGCGTGCCGGCTGCGCTACCGGCGCCGCCGGGACCAGCTGCTGGACCGGCTGGGGGCGCGGCGGAACGTGCGCGGCATCGCGGCCGGGCTGCACGCGCTGATCGACGTCCCCGACGAGGCAGAGGCGGTGGCCCGCGCCGAGGCGGAGGGACTCGCCGTCGGCCGTCTGGGCACCCACTGGCAGACCCCCGCCGAAGGCCGGCCGCAGGGCCTGGTCGTCGGCTACGGCACCCCCCGCGAGCGGGCGTATCCGGAGGCGCTGGAGGTGCTGGCGAAGGTCCTGGAGGCCTGAAGTGGACCAGTGAAGCAGCCATGGATTGGGCCTGCTCATGGAGCCAATGAGCGCCTACCGTCATCGGTATGACGAACCGTCCGCAGCGTTTCCTGGCCCTCGCCCAGCTCGCCAACTCTGTCGGGGACGGCGCCTTCTACGTCACCTCGGCGCTGTACTTCACCCGCGTCGTCGGCCTGGCGCCCGCGCGCGTGGGGCTCGGGCTGACGCTCGCCTGGGCGGTCGGCTCGCTGGTCGGGGTGCCGCTCGGGCGGATCGCCGACCGGCGGGGGGCGCGCGGGACGGCGGTGCTGCTGGCGCTGGGAACCGCGGCGGCAGTCGGGGCGTTCCTCCTGGTGCGGGGGTTCGTGCCGTTCGTCCTCGCCGCCTGTGCCTACGCCTCGGCGCAGTCGGGTCTGGCGGCGGCCCGGCAGGCGCTGCTGGCGGGGCTGGTGCCGGCCGGGGAGCGGACGGGGCTGCTGGCGCGGCTGCAGTCGACGCTGAACGCAGGGCTGGCGGTCGGCGCGGCGCTCGGCGGTCTCGCGCTGAACGCCGGTACGGCGGGGGCGTACCGGGCGGTGCTGATGCTCGACGCGGTGTGCTTCGTGGTGTGCGCGCTGATCCTGCTGCGACTGCCGGCGGTTGCTCCGGCGACGGCGGTGGCTACGCCGGTGCCGGGCGGGCGCCGGGAGCAGCGGTTCGCCGTCCTGCGCGACCGGCCGTACGCGCTCCTCGCGCTGCTCAACGCCGTACTGCTGCTGCGTCTGCCGCTGCTGAGCCTCGCGCTGCCGCTGTGGATCACGGAGCGGACCGGGGCCCCGGCCTGGCTGGCCTCGGCGCTGTTCGTCCTCAACACCGGGGTGGTCACGCTGTTCCAGGTGCGGGCGGCCCGTGCCGTCACCGGGCCGGCCACGGCGGTACGGGCGCTGCGCCGGTCCGGGGTGGTGATGTTCCTGTCCTGCGCGGTGTTCGCGCTGTCGGCGGGCCGGTCCGCGTGGCCCGCGGCAGTGATCCTGGTGGCCGGCGCGGTGCTGCAGGTCGTCGCGGAGATGCAGCAGTCGGCGGGCTCGTGGCAGCTGTCCTTCGACCTCGCCCCGGCCGACCGGATGGGTGAGTACCAGGGCTTCTTCGGCACGGGTGTCACGGTGGCCCGCACCCTCGGTCCACTGGTGGTGACCTCGCTGCTGATGGGCTGGGGCACCCCGGGCTGGCTGCTGCTGGGCGCGCTGATGCCGGTGGCGGCCTGTGCGATGGGGCCGGCGGCCCGCCGGGCCGCCGGCCGTGCCGAACGGACCGTCACCGAGCCGGCCCTCGCGGGCTGACCGGCAACGCGTCCAGGAACAGCGCCCCCGCGAGCAGACCCGCGCTGCCCCGGGGGCTCCACGCCCGCGCGTGCAGGTCGGCGTCGAGCGCGGCCAGTGCCCCGGCGCCGGCCGCCGTCGTCGTACCGCCCGCCTCCAGGACGGCGCGGGCACCCGCCTGCACCTGCCGCAGGCCGATCGGGCCCGCGGTGTGCAGCAGTTCGGTGTCCTGCAGGGTGGACATCACGGTGAGCAGGGCGTCCAGCCGGGCCCGCACCTCGTCGGCACCGCACGCGCGCGCCGCGCCCAACGCGTCCAACGCCCTGCGCACATGCGGAAACCCGGCCCGCGCCTCACCCCGCGCACCCGCGGCCCCGAACCTGACGGAGACGGCGGAGCCCCTGGTGGGCCTGGCCGGCGCCCCACGGTCGGGGTGAACGGCGATCTGCCGGGCGAGCGCGGTGATCCGGTGGGCCTGGGCACGGGGGTCCCGGGCGGGTCTGTCGGGCTCGCGGCCGGTCCCGGGCTCACGGACGGCCCCGGAGACACCGGTGGTCCCGGACCGGCGGGCAGCACCGCCGACCCCTCGGCCGCGCGCGCCCGACGCCGAACCACCGGCACCGGCACCGGACCCCCGACCGCCCGCGACCGACACCGAACCACCGGCACCGGACCCGCGACCGCCCGCCCCCGACTCCACCGCCACCGCGGCGACCAGCAGGCCCAGGACCCACAGGGCTCCCCGGTGGCCGCCGCCCGCCAGGCCGACGGTGTGTTCGGTGCAGCGGCCGATCGCGCCGAGTTCCGCGCGCAGTACCGGTGTGGGCTCGGCGGTGCGGCGGGCCGCGGCGGCCATCGCCGCGAGGCCGGGGGTGAGCGCCTTGGCGGACCAGCGCAGGGTGTGGTGGTCCGCGTGGACGGTCCGGGCGTTCAGGTCGCGCGGGTCGGGCAGTCCCGGCTTGGGGGTCAGCGCCAGCTGACCGGTGAGCGCGGCCACCGCGGCCCGCGCCAGCGCCTCGTCCTCGCGGGTGTTCATCGCCCTCCCCGAGCGGTCAGGAGGACGTCGAGGGAGAGGGGGTGCCGGTCGGCGGGGCTCCCGTGGGGGCGCCGCTCGGCGGGGTGCCCCCGCCGCCGCTGCCGGCGCCGGTGTTCTCCGCGTCCGGGTCGATGCCCAGTGTCAGGAAGCCCCTGTACCCCTTGGACGGGTCGCTCTTGTGCACCGGCTCGAGGGTGAGCAGACCGCTGGAGGCGCCTGCTCCGTCATAGACCATGTCGTCGGCCAGGGTGGTGTAGCTGCCCGTGTGCCTGGAGTACGGCTCCAGGGCGAAGATCGCCTCGGCGATGCCGTCGTCGAAGAACAGCTGGCCGGTGTGATTGACCTTGCCGCCCTCGTAGGTGCCGTCGGCCTTCTTGCCGCCGGTGTGCACCTTGACGTGGATGTGGCAGGTGCGCGGGGTGTACCAGCCGGGGAAGATCGTCTCGAACTTCACGACCCCGTTGGCGTTGGCGATCTGATAGCCGCGCAGATACGTGCTGTCGTTCGCGCTGTCGCCCTCCTCGCTCTCGGCCGGGGCCGAGCCGCCCGGGTCGGCGGTGGTGTAGCCGGAGTAGTAGCCCCAGGCGTCGCAGTGCCAGATCTCGACGGCCGCACCGGAGACCGGCGTACAGCCGTCGGTGGCGTCCACGACCGTGAGCCGCAGGGTCAGCGGGACACCGCTCTTGCCCTCGGTGATGTCCTTGCGCACCAAGGCACCATCGAGGTGGTACGGCCCCTCCGTGACGCTCGACGTCAGCTGCATGCAGGTGCCGCTGGTCGAGGTCGCCGAGGCCGTCGCGCTCGCCTCGGCGTCCGTGACCGTGTCGGCGAAGGCCGACTGGTAGCCGGCGGCGGCGAGGCCGCCGGCCGCCACCGTGCCCCCGGTGACCGCGAGGGCCCGGCGCCGGGTGATCGAGGTGTTTCTGTGTTTTCCCGTCATGGCCGAGGAAGTTAGGAAGGCCGCTTGTCAGTCCGATGGGCACGACCTGGGAAACCGCTGTGAAGGAAGGGAAGTACGAGAAGAAAGCAGAAAACTCACCCTTGGGCGAGAAAGTGCCTTACGGGACCGGAGCGTGGTCGTGCAGCACGCGCTGGAAGAGCCGGCAGTCGCACCATTCCCCGTTGATGTGGAGGTAATCGGGCGCAAGTCCGATCGTCTCGAATCCGCATTTCGTCAGAACCCGCTGCGAACCGGTGTTGTCGGTCAGTGTGGACGCCTCGATCCGGTGCAGTCCGATCGTGTCCCGGGCGATGCGGCAGACCTGCTCCACCGCGGAGCTGGCCAGCCCCCTGTTCTGCTGGTCGGCGGCCACCCAGTACCCGAGATAGGAACTGCAGAAGGGGCCGTGCGAAATACCGGACAAAGTGATCGCCCCGACGATCCTGCCGTCCGGAGCCTCGAACACCCAGGGCACCAACGCGCCCTCGGTGAACTGCCGCAGCAGCCCGTCGATACGCTCCGCCTGCCCCTCGGTGGTGAAGAAGGATTCCGGCCTGACCGGCTCCCAGGGTTCCAGGTGTTTACGGTTCTCCGTATAGGCGGAGGCGAGCGCGAAAGCGTCGGCCGCGGCGAGCGGACGCAGGATCACTCCGCCTGCTATTTTCTCGTGCTGCAATTCCAGGTCTCTGCCATGCATGCGCGCACCATAGCCGCGCGGACTCAGGGGAGGGACCGTCATGCCGTAAGCAGGGAAGGATCTTTCTTCCACTTGAGCATCTTGTCGAAGCTCACCACCGTCCCGCCCCGGCCCGGCTTGGCACCGATGTGCACGTGATCGGCGAGTTCCCGGATCAGACAGAGCCCGCGGCCGTGCTCGGCGTCCGCACGGGCGGGCTTGATGTCCTGGGTGCGGGTGAACCCGGGCCCGGCATCGGCCACCTCGATCCGGCACTTCTCGCCGTCGAGGTAGGCGGTCACCCGGTAGGCCTCCGAGGAGCCGTCGCGCGAGCCCCCGCCGTGCTCGACCGCGTTCGCGCAGGCCTCGCTGAGGGCGACGGACAGGTCGTAGGAGACGTCCGGGTCGACACCCGCCGTCTCCATCGTGCCGATCAGCAGCCGCCTGGCGAGCGGGACGCTCGCAGCCTCGCGCCTCAGATGGAGTGACCACCAGATGCTCATGCTCCAGCCTCCTGGACGCGGCTCGACATACCGTTACGTATTGCCGCCCGTGCACGGCCGTAAGCACACCGTTGACGTGACTCCGCCCATACGGTCGATGCATCCCCGGAGGAATCGGTGTATGAGGGCAGGTCCCCGGGCGGAGGATGATCTTCCGTTCTTTTCGGTGATCTTTTTCGCCGAGGCCGGATTCCGCGCCCTGCCGTAGGGACCGGGTAAGGCCAGTGCGATGATGAGGCCGCCATGACTGCCCCTCACCCGCGCACGGCGCGCTCCGGAGCCGGACTCCGGTTCCTGCGGGCCGCGGTGTTCGCCGCGGTCTGTGTCGCGCTGGCCGCGGCCGGGCACACACTGGCCTCCTGCGCGCGCGTGCCGCTGTGGACGCTCGGCGCGGGATTCCTGGGCTCCCTGCTGCTCGTGGCACCGCTCGCCGGACGGCAGCGCTCGCTGCCCGGCATCGCCGCGCTCCTCGCGCTCGGCCAGACCGTGCTGCACACGCTGTTCGGGCTGGGGCAGCACGGGACGACCGGCGCGATGCCGATGAGTTCGGCCGACGGGTCGCTGAGCAGCGGTGTCCTCGTCGAACGGGCCGCCCGGCTCGTGTGCGGGTCCAGCCCCTCGGCGCTCACCCCCGGGCACGCCTACCGGCTCCTGCTCGACGCGCACCTCATCGACCCCTCGGGCCGGGCCGTGGGCGCCACGCCGGCCATGCACCACATGGCCGACGCCACCGGTTTCTCGGCGTCGCTGCTGCCCTCCCTGCCGATGCTGCTCGGCCACGTCCTCGCGGCACTCGCCGCCGGATGGCTGCTGCGCCGCGGCGACCTGGCCGTGCTGCGGCTGATCGCGCTGTCGGCGCACGGAGTCGCAGAGGGGGCGCTCGTACGATCCCTGCGCGGGGCGCTGGCACTGGCGTGCGCCCTGTGCGCCGGGCTGCTGCCCGCGGCCGAGCCGGGCCCGCGGGGCCGTCGTACCGACCGGGACGAGGAACCCGCCCCGCACACCACCGCGCTCCAGCACACGGTGATCCGGCGCGGCCCGCCCGCCGCCGCGTTCCTCCTCGCCGCCTGACACGACGCGACCATCAACTCCACCGGAGCCGGAAACGGAGAACCGGACGGGAGGGGCCGCCGTCGTGCGGCACGCGCGCGTGCGCACATCGGACTCACGGCACCACGAGTGGTACCGCCACGCGCACGCGTACTCCTGATCACCACCGGAACTCACTCGGAGTGGAGTGCTCCCCGCCATGAAGGCTTCTCGTATCGCCGCCGCCGCTGCCGTCGCGGGCACGGCCGTTCTCACGCTGTCCGCCCCCGCCTTCGCGCACGTCAGCGTGCAGCCCGAAGGCACCGCGGCCAAGGGCGGCTACGCGATCGTCGACTTCAAGGTCCCCAACGAGCGGGACGACGCCTCGACCACCAAGCTCGAGGTGACCTTCCCCGCCGACCACCCGCTGGCCTCCGTCATGCCCGAGCCGCTCGCCGGCTGGAACGTCAAGGTCACCAAGTCCAAGCTCGACAAGCCGCTGACCCTGCACGGCGAGAAGATCGACGAGGCCGTCACCAAGGTCACCTGGACCGCCGACGGCAAGGGCGTCGAGCCCGGCTACTTCCAGAAGTTCCCGCTGTCCGTCGGCGCCCTGCCCGAGGACACCGACCAGCTCGTGTTCAAGGCGATCCAGACGTACTCCGACAAGGAGGTCGTGCGCTGGATCGAGGTGCCGCAGGAGGGCCACGCCGAGCCGGAGAACCCGGCCCCGGTGCTGGAGCTGTCCGCCGCCACCGGCGACCACCACGGCACCGCGGCCGCCGAGGACGCCTCCGACAAGTCCGAGGGCAAGGCCGACGGCAAGAACGAGACGACCGCCGCCGACGAGGACGCGAAGGGCGGCAGCGACACCACCGCGCGCGTGCTCGGCGTGGTCGGCATCGTCATCGGTGCCGCGGGCGTGGCCTACGGCGTCCTCGCCGGCCGGCGCCGGACCGCCTGACCCACCGTTCCGCATGCGCACCAGGGGTCGTGCGAGGCTGTCGTACGACCCCGGTGCGCACCGGAGTTCTCACATCTGGGACATTTTTCTATGCGCAAGAAGACCTTCGCCGCGGCCGCGCTGCTCGCCGCCGCCACCCTGACCCTCTCCGCCTGCGGCACCGGTGGTGACGGAAAGTCGCCCGTCGCCGTGGTCTCCGAGGAGACCGACTCGGGCAAGGCCGCGACCGTCCTCGACCAGCCGTTCGAGAAGCCCGATCTGGTCCTCACCGACACGCACGGCAAGAAGTACGACCTGCGTGCCGAGACCAAGGGCCACCCGACCCTGGTCTACTTCGGCTACACGCACTGCCCCGACATCTGCCCGACGACGATGAGCAACATCGCCGTCGCCAAGAAGGCGCTGCCCAAGGCCGCGCAGAACGACCTCAGGGTCGTCTTCGTCACCACCGACCCCGACCGCGACACCCCCGCCGAACTGGGCAAGTGGCTCAAGGGCATCGACACCCAGTTCATCGGCCTGACCGGCGACTTCTCCACCATCCAGGCCGGCGCCCGCTCCCTGGGCATCTCCATCGAGCCGACGAAGAAGGACAAGAACGGCAAGGCGGTCTCGGTGCACGGCACACAGGTCATCGCGTTCTCGCCGAAGACCGACGGGGGTTACGTCCTCTACGGCGAGGACGCCACGGTCGACGACTACACCAAGGACCTGCCGAAGCTCGTCGAGGGAGCCAAGCCGTGAGGCGTGCCGTCCTGACCGCCGCCGCACTCGCGGGCGCCCTCGCACTCGCCGGCTGCGGCACCGGCTCCGACTCCGGCTCGAGCTCCGCCAAGGCCGAGCTGTCGGTGCGGTCGTCCTACATGCCCCAGCCGGTCTCCGCCGACATGGCCGCCGGGTTCCTGACGATCACCAACAGGGGCGGCGCGAAGGACGAGCTGACCTCGGTCACCAGTGACGTCGCCGGCCAGGTCACCATGCACAGCACCGTCGGCGGGGCCATGGCGGAGAAGACCTCCTTCGCCGTCCCGGCGCATGGTCAACTCGTGTTCAAAAGCGGTGGCAACCACCTGATGTTCGAGAAGCTGAAGCGCAGGCCGGAGCAGGGGCAGAAGGTCACCCTGAAGCTCACCTTCGCCAAGTCCGGACCCCTCACCGTCGAGATGCCGGTGGAGTCCGCCACGTACAACCCGTCGACCGGCCACTGAGGGAGGGACCACCTTGACCCGGACCATCACCCCCCGCCTGCGGACCCTGGTGCTGCTGCTTCTCGCCGTCGCCGGCGCGCTGCTCGCGGGCGCCGGACCGGCCTCCGCGCATGCCGCACTGACCGGCAGCGACCCCGCTCAGGGGGTGGTGGTCGACAAGGCGCCCACCCAGGTGTCGCTCACCTTCTCCGAGAAGGTGGCGATGAACGACGACTCGCTGCAGGTCCTCGACCCCAAGGGCAAGAAGGCCCAGGTGGGCGCGCCCGCCAACGTGAGCGGGACGACGTACGCCGTGCAGCTGAAGAGCGGCCTGGCCAAGGGCACCTACACGGTCGCCTACCAGGTCGTCTCGGCGGACAGCCACCCCGTCTCCGGTGCCTTCACCTTCTCCATCGGGGCGCCCTCGCAGACCGTCGTCTCCGGGGTCGGGACCGCGGCGAACGACACGGCCGTCGGCTGGCTCTACGCGTTCGGACGGTACGTCTCGTACGCCGGCTTCATCGTGCTGGCGGGCGGTGCCGCGTTCGTACTGGCCTGCTGGCAGCGCGGCTCGGGCGTACGGGCCCTGCAGCGGCTCGTGGTCGGCGGCTGGCTCGCGCTCACCGCGGCCACCCTGTGGCTGCTGCTCCTGCGCGGCTCCTACACCTCCTCCGGGAAGTTCGGGGACGTCTTCGACCTCGACCTGCTCGGCCAGGTGCTGCAGACCAAGACCGGCGCCGCGCTGGTCTCCCGGCTGCTGCTGCTCGCCGCCGCCGCACTGTTCATCGCCGTCCTCTTCGGCGCCTACAACCGCCGGGAGGAGGCCGAGGAGAAGCGTGACCTGACCTTCGGGCTCGCCATCGGCGGAGTGGTCGTGGCCGCCGGTCTCGCGGCGAGCTGGGCCATGGCCGAGCACGCCTCCACCGGGCTCCAGCCAGGCATCGCCATGCCCGTCGACGTCCTCCACCTGCTGGCCGTCGCCGCCTGGCTGGGCGGTCTGACCGCCCTGCTCGTCGCCCTGTACCGGGCCCCCGCGGACACGCCGGTCGAGACGGCCGCCGTCCACCGGTTCTCCCGCCTCGCGTTCGGCTCCGTCCTCGCCCTGGTCGCCACCGGCACCTATCAGTCCTGGCGCCAGCTCGGCTCCTGGTCCGCGTTCACCGAGACCCGGTACGGACAGCTGCTGCTGGTCAAGATCGGGCTGGTGGCGCTGCTGGTGGGGATCGCGTGGATCTCGCGGCGCTGGACGGGACGTCTGGCCAACGCCACCGACACGGTCACCGCCGCCAGGAAGGCGAAGCGGTCCGGGAAGGAAGGCGCCGGGGAACACGAGAAGGAGCGCGTCTCCGCGTCCAAGGCCACCGCCGGCAAGGGCAGCGACAAGAACACCGGCAAGGGCGCCGTCCCCGGTGACGGCAAGCGCGCCGCCCAGCTCGCCCGGCAGCGGACCGCGGTGGAGACCGCCCGGCAGAAGCGGCTGCGGGACGCCGACGCGAACCGCTTCGGTCTGCGCCGCTCGGTGCTCGCCGAGGCCGGCGTCGCGGTCGTGCTGCTCGCCGTCACCACCTGGCTCACCCAGACCGAGCCGGGCCGCACCGAGCTGGAGGCCAAGGCGGCCACGTCGTCCTCGTCCTCCTCCGCGTCGAGTTCCTCGGGCACGCTGACCCTGGACATGCCCTTCGACACCGGCGGCACCGACGGCAAGGGCCTCGTCCGGGTCGACCTCGACCCCGCCCGCGTGGGCGGCAACGAGATGCACGTCTACGTCCAGCGGCCCAACGGGCGCGCCTTCGACATCCCCGAGGTGAAGGTCGCCTTCACCCTCACGGCGAAGAAGATCGGGCCGCTTCCGGTGACCCCCGACCACATCACCACCGGCCACTGGTCCGCGAGCAGCGTGCAGATCCCCATGGCGGGCGACTGGAAGGTCGCCGTGACCGTGCGGACCTCCGACATCGACCAGGTGACCGTCTCCAAGAACGCGCAGATCGGCTGAACCCCACCATGCCCGACCAGTCCCTTCCCCAGGCCCGTACGCCCGAGTCCGCGGTGCGGGAGCCCGCCGCCGACGGTGGCCACGGCATCACCCGGCGCGCGCTGATCGGCACCGCCGGGGCCACCGGCCTCGTGCTCGGCGCGGCCGGCGGAGCCGTGGGCTACGCGGCCGCGCCCGCCCAGGCCACCCCGCTGACCTCGGTGGGCTCCGATCGGGCGATGTTTCACGGGAAACATCAGGCCGGCATCACCGAGGGACTGCAGGCCCGCGGCCACCTCGTCGCCTTCGACCTGGCGGCGGGCGCGGGCCGCAAGGAGGCGGCGGCCCTGCTGCGCCGCTGGTCGACGACGGCCGAGCGGCTCATGGCGGGCGAGGCGGCACCGCACGACGACACCGATGTGGCCCGGGACGCGGGCCCGTCCGCACTGACGATCACCTTCGGCTTCGGTCACAGCTTCTTCGGCAGGACCGGTCTGGAGAAACAGCGGCCGGGCGCCCTCGACCCGCTGCCCGACTTCTCCTCCGACCAGCTCGACAAGGCGCGCAGCGACGGCGATCTGTGGGTGCAGATCGGCGCCGACGACGCCCTGGTCGCCTTTCACGCGCTGCGCGCGATCCAGAAGGACGCCGGCAGCGCGGCCCGGGTCCGCTGGCAGATGAACGGCTTCAACCGCACCCCCGGCGCCACCGCCCACCCGATGACGGCCCGCAACCTCATGGGCCAGCTCGACGGCACCCGCAACCCCAAGCCGGCCGACGCCGACTTCGACAAGCGGATCTTCGTGCCCGCCTCGGAAGAACCCGCGTGGATGGCGAACGGCTCCTACGCCGTCGTACGCCGTATCCGCATGCTCCTCGACGACTGGGAGAAGCTGTCGCTCACCGCCCAGGAGGCGGTCATCGGGCGCCGCAAGGCCGACGGTGCGCCGCTGTCCGGAGGCCGTGAGACGACCCCGATGGACCTGGAGAAGGCCGACGCCAAGGGCGAGTACGTCGTCCCGGTCAACGCCCACGCCCGGATCACCCGGCCCGACCGCAACGGCGGCGCGGCCATGCTGCGGCGCCCGTTCTCCTACCACGACGGCATCGGCACGGACGGGACGCCGGACGCCGGGCTGCTCTTCGTCTGCTGGCAGGCGGACCCGCTGCGCGGCTTCGTACCGGTGCAGCGCAAGCTCGACCGCGGGGACGCGCTGTCGAAGTACATCCGGCACGAGTCGAGCGGTCTGTTCGCGGTGCCCGGCGGCGCGGCCGAGGGAGAGTACGTGGGACAGCGACTGCTGGAGGGGTGATTCCGGGTTTCAAACCACCCGGTCGAGTGGCGTCGGTGAGACACGAGGGCCGCGCTCCCCGGCGCCCATTAGGGTGAGGACATGCCAGCGAGCTATGCGTATCTCGGTCCCGAAGGCACCTTCACCGAAGTCGCCCTGCGCACGCTTCCGGAGGCGGCCACCCGCGAACTGATCCCGTACGTGTCGGTGCAGTCCGCGCTGGACGCGGTGCGGGCCGGCGAGGCCGAGGCCGCGTTCGTGCCGATCGAGAACTCCGTCGAGGGCGGCATCACCACCACCCTGGACGAGCTGGTGGCGGGCGAGCCGCTGATGATCTACCGCGAGGTGCTGCTGTCGATCACCTTCGCGCTGCTGGTCCGCCCGGGCACCGAGCTGTCCGACATCAAGACGGTCTCGGCGCATCCGGCCGCCCAGCCGCAGGTCCGCAACTGGCTCAAGAAGAACCTCCCGGACGTGCACTGGGAGTCGGCCGCCTCGAACGCGGACGCCGCCCGGCTGGTCCAGGAGGGCCAGTACGACGCCGCGTTCGCGGGTGAGTTCGCCGCCGCCCGGTACGGCCTCGAGGCCCTGGAGACCGGTATCCACGACGCGGAGAACGCGCAGACCCGGTTCGTGCTGGTCGGCCGCCCGGCCCGGCCCGCCGCGCCGACCGGCGCCGACAAGACCTCGGTGGTGCTGTGGCAGCGGGACGACCACCCCGGCGCCCTGCGCGACCTGCTCGGCGAGTTCGCCACCCGCGGCATCAACCTCATGCTGCTGCAGTCCCGGCCGACCGGCGCCGGCATCGGCAACTACTGCTTCTGCATCGACGCCGAGGGCCATATCTCCGACCGGCGGGTGGCCGAGGCGCTGATGGGGCTGAAGCGGATCTGTCTGCAGGTTCGATTCCTCGGTTCCTATCCGCGCGCGGACATCAAGCCGGGCGAGGCCCGGGCCACCCTGCCGGGGACCTCGGACGAGGAGTTCGTCCAGGCCGCGGACTGGGTCGCGCGCTGCCAGGACGGCCGGTTCTAGCCAGTCGTACCTGCATATCTTCGTTATCCACAGAAGTTATCCACAGGTCCGCTTCTCGACCTGGGGACAAGTCGACAAGGCAGTGCCATCCGGTCGACAAATCGCCCTGGAAGTCCCAGATGCGACCACCGCCCGGCAGGTCACCCTTCGTCCACTCGTTTCCTTTGGTTCATCTTTTGGAGCGACCCCTTTCCACCCGAAAGTAGGTGTCACCCCTGTTTGGACCGGGAATTCTTCAGTCCGGCCGGAACTTCCGGAGTGATCAATTCCGAAGTCCACAGACTTTCCGCACAGCCTGTGGATAACTCTTCCCGGAGTGCGGATTCCTGTGGACAACGGCCCAGCCAAGTCCCGCTCGCCACAAGGGAATCCGGTCAACCAGGGGTCGGCCGACTGCCTCGTTCCAGGGAATGAGACGGCCTTTATTGACACGACTCGACACTCTGCGCAATTGACCCATAACGGCACGTAAGGCGCGAGTCGCAATAGTGGGTCGTGGCCCGGGAGCTCGCACCGGTAGCCTTGGCCTCGTGATTGACCTTCGCCTGCTTCGTGAGGACCCCGACCGTGTGCGCGCGTCCCAGCGCGCCCGTGGAGAGGACGTCGCGCTCGTCGACTCCCTCCTGTCTGCCGACGAGCGGCGCAGGTCCTCCGGCGTCCGCTTCGACGAGCTGCGCGCCGAGCAGAGGCAGCTCGGCAAGCTGATCCCCAAGGCCGGCCCCGACGAGAAGGCCGAGCTGCTGGCGCGTGCCGAGAAGCTGAAGGCCGACGTCAAGGCCGCCGACGCCGAGCGCGACGCCGCCGACACCGAGACCCAGCAGCTGCTGCTCCGGCTCGGCAACCTCGTCCACCCCGACGTGCCCGTCGGCGGCGAGGAGGACTTCGTCACGCTGGAGACGCACGGCACGATCCGCGACTTCGGCGCCGAGGGCTTCGAGCCCAAGGACCACCTGGAGCTGGGCCAGCTTCTCGGCGCGATCGACGTCGAGCGCGGCGCCAAGGTCTCCGGCTCCCGCTTCTACTTCCTCACCGGTGTCGGCGCCCTGCTGGAGCTGGCCCTGGTGAACGCGGCGATCGGGCAGGCCACCGAGGCCGGCTTCACCCCGATGCTCACCCCGGCGCTGGTGCGCCCGCAGTCCATGGCCGGCACCGGCTTCCTCGGCCAGGCGGCCCAGGACGTCTACCACCTGGACAAGGACGACCTGTACCTGGTCGGCACCTCCGAGGTCCCGCTGGCGGCGTACCACATGGACGAGATCATCGACGCCGACCGGCTGCCGATGCGCTACGCGGGCTTCTCCCCGTGCTTCCGCCGCGAGGCCGGTTCGCACGGCAAGGACACGCGAGGCATCTTCCGCGTGCACCAGTTCGACAAGGTCGAGATGTTCTCGTACGTCGCTCCCGAGGACTCGCAGGCGGAGCACAAGCGCCTGCTGGAGTGGGAGAAGCAGTGGCTGACCTCGCTGGAGCTGCCGTTCCGCGTCATCGACGTCGCCTCCGCCGACCTCGGCGCCTCGGCCTCCCGCAAGTTCGACTGCGAGGCGTGGATCCCGACCCAGGGCAAGTACCGCGAGCTGACCTCGACCTCGGACTGCACCGAGTTCCAGTCCCGCCGGCTGCAGATCCGGGTCCGTGACGGCAAGCAGATCAAGCCGCTGGCCACGCTCAACGGCACGCTGTGCGCCGTACCGCGCACGATCGTGGCGATCCTGGAGAACCACCAGCAGGCCGACGGCTCCGTGTACGTGCCCAAGGTGCTGCGTCCGTACCTCGGCGGCCGGGAGGTCCTGGAGCCGGTCGCCAAGTGAGCGCCGGCTTCCCGTTCCGACTCATCGCCACCGACCTCGACGGAACGCTCCTGCGCTCCGACGAGTCGGTGTCGCAGCGCACCCGTGAGGCGCTCGCCGCGGCCACCGCGGCGGGCGCGGCGCACATCGTCGTCACCGGCCGGGCGGTCCCCTGGACCCGGCACATCCTCGACGACCTCGGCTACGACGGCCTCGCCGTCTGCGGCCAGGGCGCGCAGGTGTACGACGCCGGGCAGCACCGCCTGCTGACGTCCGTGACCCTGGACCGGCAGCTGGCGGGCGTGGCCCTGGCGAAGATAGAGGCCGAGGTGGGCCCGCTGCACCTGGCGGCGAGCCGGGACGGCCTGGACGGCGATGTGCTGGTGGGGCCGGGTTACGCGGTCACGGGCGCCCTGCCCGCCACCCCCTTCACGGACGCGTCCGACCTCTGGGCCGCCCCGCTGAACAAGATCTACATCCAGCATCCGACGCTGGGCGACGACGAGCTGGCGGAGGCGGCCCGCCGGGCGGCCGGCGGATTCGTCACGGTCGCCATGGCGGGCGAGGGCATCGTGGAGCTGCTGCCCCTCGGCCTGTCCAAGGCCACGGGCCTGTCCCTGGCGGCTCGCCGTCTGGGCCTGAAGGCCGCCGACACCATCGCCTTCGGCGACATGCCCAACGACGTCCCCATGTTCGCCTGGGCATCCCGGGGCGTGGCGATGGCCAACGCCCACGCGGAGCTGAGGGCAGTGGCGGACGAGGTCACGGCCTCCAACGAGGAGGACGGGATCGCGGTGGTGCTGGAGCGGTTGCTCGGCTAGCGGGGCGCTGCGGATGTCGGCCGGGCCGAAGCGCAGCATCTTGCGGAGGATGCACGAATCGAACGTGCGCGGGCTTTCCAACCCGACCATGGCTTAGCAAGCCAGTGCCTTACCTCTCGGCCAATCCTCCGGGTGGGCGGCCCACGCGAGAGACACGTCGCGTGCTCGAAGCGGCCGCCCCGGGCAGCTCCCATGAGCTCTACGGAGAGGTAGGGATCACTCCGGAGCCCGGCTCAGGCTGCCCTGAGGGGAGCTGGACGTACTGCCGTGCATGGACATCGCCCAACTCCTCTCCCAGAACGCGGCGCCGGGGTACTCCCGGCGGACGGGGCACAACCACTGTGCCCCGCCGCCGAGTCGGGCGCCACTGAATTAACCGGGGGCCGCCACTACCGGCGGCGCCACCTGCGCCGGCGCGCCTTGCTGAAGAACCAGCCGGCCGGCGGGTCGTCGGACCGCCACGGCTGTGGCTCCGGCTGCTCGGCGCGCCAGCGGGCGGCGAGCATCCGGGCCCTGGCGGACGGCTCGGAGGTCTCGGCGGCCCGTACGAAGTCCTCGTCCAGTACCAGCTCGTCCCAGACGTCACCGCCGGTCCGCCCTCGTCCCTCGTACTGCGGGATCTCCTCTGCCATCTGCGGCCTCCTAGCCGTGCACCGGCCTCCTAGCCGTACATCCGCTGCGCCCAGTCTGCCCGGGCCGGAGTGAAGCCCCCGTCAAGGCCGTGACCTGTCACTCCTCGCCGGCCAGCGTCAGCGAGCGCAGCCTCTGACCCGCGTACCAGGTGGCGAGCACGGTGACCACGACCAGCAGAACCGTCGCCGTGGGCAGTCCGACGTCCGAGGTCACCAGGTCCCCGCCGGTCACCTTGTGGGCGACGGCGAGCGACCACTGCTGGACGCTCAGGGTGCGGGCGCCGGACACCAGGGAGCCGAACAGGGCCTCCCAGACGAGGGCGTAGACGAGGCCGAACACCACCGCGTGCCGGGACACCGTGCCGAGCAGCAGGAACATCGCCGCGTAGGCGATCGACGCGACCAGTGCGGCCACCGTGTAGGCGACGGCGATCTGCTGGCCGTTGCCGTTGAGGATGAAGCCCGCGACAAGAGTCGGCAGGGCCGAGAACACCATCGTCACGGCGATCGCCACGATCAGCTTGGTGAAGATGATCGTCGGACGCTTCACCGGCTTGGACAGCAGATAGACGACGGAGCCGTCGTCGATCTCCGGGCCGATCGCACCCGTGCCCGCGATGACGCCGATGATCGGCACCATCGTGGCGAGCGCGAGCCCGCCCAGCAGGTTCGCGGCCGTCTGGTCGTCGGCGCCCGCGAGGCCCCGGACGACGACGGAGATCGCGATCAGCAGGAGCGGCAGAGCGCCCAGGATGAGGGCCCGGCGTCGGCCGAGCAGGGCCCGGTAGGTGAGCCGGGCGACTGTGGGGTCGTACATCTTCGGCCTCCTACGCCGCGACCAGGTACGAGAACACGGACTCGAGGGACTCGTCGGACGGCGAGACCGTGAGCAGCCGGATGCCGTGGTCGCGGGCGACCTTGGGCAGCAGGGCGGTGAAGCGGCCGAAGTCGACGGCCTGGATGCGCAGGGCGCCCTCGGTGACATCGACCTCGATGCCGGACGTCGACGGATCGGCGATCAGCGCGGCCGCGAGCGCGCGGTCGTCGCTGGAGCGCACCAGGTAGCGGTGCGGGCGGTCGGTCATCAGCCGGCGGATCTTGCGGAAATCGCCGCTGGCCGCGTGCCGCCCGGCGACGACGACCTCGATGTGCCAGGCGAGCTGCTCGACCTCTTCGAGGATGTGCGACGAGAACAGCACCGTGCGGCCCTCGTCGCCCATGCGCCGCAGCAACTCCATGAGCTGCATGCGCTGGCGCGGGTCCATGCCGTTGAAGGGCTCGTCCAGCAGGAGCAGCGACGGGTCGTGCACCAGGGCGCTGGCCATCTTCACGCGCTGGCGCATGCCCTTGGAGTACGTCGAGATCTTGCGGTCCTGCGCGTACTCCATCTCGACCGTGGCCAGGGCCCGCCCGGCGGCCTTCGCGCCGAGGCCGTGCAACTCGGCGTTGGCGACGACGAACTCGCGGCCGGTGAGGAAGTCGTACATCGCCTCCCGCTCGGGGACGACGCCGATGTGCTTGTAGATGGCCTCGTTGCGCCACACCTGCTGTCCGTCGAGCGTGACGGTGCCGGTGGACGGGGCCAGGAAACCGCCCATCATGTTGATGAGGGTGGACTTTCCGGCGCCGTTCGGGCCGAGCAGGCCGGTGACACCGGGGCCGATGGTCATGGTGATGTCGTTGACGGCGACCACGTTGCCGAACCAGCGGGAGACGTGGTCGATGGAGAGTGTGGTCACAGTCCCACCTTCCGGTAGCGGCGCACGAGAAGGCCGTAGCTGGCGGCGATGAGGCCCAGGACGACGAGTACGTAGACCACGCCCTCCCCGTTGGTGGGTCCGACCGCTCCGGGGAACGACGAACTCGCGCCGAGGAACGCGGACTGCGCTCCGTCGATGAGCGTGACGGGAGAGAAGAGGCCGATCCAGGGGATGGCGCCCGTACTGTTCTGCGCCTCCGCGATGGCCTGGAGCGTGGAGACCGCGCCGTAGGAGATCGTCATGACGGCGATGACGGCCGCGATGCCGAAGCCGCGCCGCGGGGTCACCGAGGCGATGACCAGACCGATACCTGCGAAGAGCAGCGAGAGCAGTGCCACGGAAACGATTCCCTGTGCGAATCCCTTGGTCTGGTCGGCGAAGTCCAGCTTGGCCAGTAGCGCGCCGATGTAGAGCACGAGCAGCGGGGCCGCGGTGAGGACGAACAGCGCCGAGGCCAGCGCTGCGAACTTCGCGCGCACGTAGTCGGCGGTCTCGATGGGCCGCGAGAAGTACAGCGGCACGGTCTTGAAGCGCAGATCGCGCGAGACGGACTGGGGCGCCTGCGAGGCGACGTACAGGCTGATGACGGCCTGCAGGAGGATCGCGTAGCGCGTGTAGTCGACGGGCAGGTCCTTCGCCTTCGTGGCGACCGCGACGGCGACCATGATGGCCGCGGGCACGCACATCACCACGAACAGCAGCATCGGCAGCACCTTGGACTTGACCGAACGGCCGAGGCCGTACGCGCCGCGCAGGGACTGCGAGTAGAGCGAGCGGGTGGCGTAGGAGCGGCCGAGGCGGGGGCCGTCGTAGTTGCGGTAGCCGATGTTGTGGATCCGGGTCTGGTCGCCCGACGGTGCGACGGTTGTCGGCATGGGCTGCTCAACTGCCATGGACGGCCGCCTCCTTCCGCTGTTCTTCCTCGCTCGTGAAGACCTCCGAGATGTGGTGCCGGCGCTGCTCCATGCGCACCAGCCCGAGGCCCAGGTCGGCGACGGTGTCCCGCACCAGGTCGTACGTCTGATCGCCCTGCGCGGTGAGCAGCAGGATGTGCCCGGCGCCGGGGAGGCCGCTGCTGTCGTCGGTGTCCACCCCGCGCGCGAGGAGCGCCTCGCGGACCGCGCGGGTGCCGTCGGGGTGTTCGTCGCTGTCGGTGACCTCGATCGCGAGGGTCGTCGTGGTCTGCGTGAAGTCCGTGGTGGAGCTGGAACGCAGCAGCTTGCCGCCGTCGACGACGACGACGTGGTCGCAGGTGCGCTCGAGTTCGCCCAGCAGGTGGGAGGTGACCAGGACCGAGATGCCGAAGTCGGTGTGGATGCGGCGGATCAGGCCGAGCATCTCGTCACGGCCGACCGGGTCGAGGCCGTTGGTCGGCTCGTCCAGGAAGACCAGCTGCGGGTCGTGGACGAGGGCCTGGGCGAGCTTCACTCGCTGCTTCATGCCGGTGGAGTAACCGCCGATGGGGCGGTAGCGCTCCTCGTACAGGCCCACATGGCGCAGGGTGTCCGCGGTGCGCTCGCGTGCCGCGGTGGGTGGCAGGCCGGACATGCGGGCCATGTGGACGACGAACTCGGTGGCCGAGACGTCGGGCGGCAGGCAGTCGTGCTCCGGCATGTACCCCACGCGCTCGCGGATGTCGCCGCCCTTGGTGGCGACATCCAGGCCGAGCACCTCGGCACGGCCCTCCGTGGCGGGGGACAGACCCAGCAGGATCTTTATCAGGGTGGACTTGCCGGCGCCGTTGGCTCCGACGAGTCCGGTCACACCGGGTCCGATGTCCACGGACAGCCGGTCGAGCGCGGTCACCCGGGGGAACCGCTTGCTCAGGCTTTCGGTCGCGATCACAGTCACGTCATCGAAGGTAGTGATCCGGACCACGCCGGTCGTCAGACCTCAGAGCCGTCTTGGCGTCAGACTCGAGTATTACGGGACCCTGAGGGTTCCCCTGCCTGAGAGCTATCCACGGCAGCTCACCGAGCGTTGTCCACAGCCTCGATCCCGCCTATTGACGCCGCCTCTAACAACTGTCACATTCACCAGTGTCAAGTTACGGACGCGTACCGCAGTCGACGGGACGGGGCGGCATGGCGACGGCAGTGAGCAGCGAACTCTCCGTGGAGTTGCAGGGGTTCAGGCGGGTGCAGCGCCTCGCGTACGAGTGCGCGGAGGCGGTCGCGGCACGCCTGGAGCCGGGTGTGACCGAGCGCGAGGCCGCGCGGATGCAGCGCGAGTGGCTGCGCGAGCGCGGGGTGCGGGACTGGTTCCACCTGCCCTTCGCCTGGTTCGGCGACCGCACGGCGTTCGTGAACTTCCGCATCCCGCTGCAGTTCTTCCCGACCGACCGCGCCCTGGAGCCCGGGATGCCGTTCATCCTGGACATGGCCCCGGTCCACGAGGGATACACGGCCGACATCGGCTACTCCGGATCCCTCGGCGTCAACCCGGTGCAGGACCGGCTGATGACCGACCTGGAGGCGCACCGGGAACTGCTCCTGCGCGAGGTGCGCGAGCGGCGGCCGCTGCGGGAGATCTACGAGGACGTGGACCGCCTCATGGTCCGCCAGGGCTACGCCAACCGGCACCGGGCGTACCCGTTCGGCGTGATCGCCCACAAGGTGGACCGGGTGAAGCAGCGCCGCTGGTCACCCCATCTGTTCGGGTTCGGCACACAGTCCCTGAAGGGCCTGGCCGCCGACGCCCTGCACGGCCACCGCGAGGGCTGGTCGCCCCTGTGGTCGCCGTACCGCTTCTCCGACCACCCGCCGCAGCCGGGCCTGTGGGCGGTCGAACCCCACCTCGGCTTCCGGGGTACGGGCGCGAAGTTCGAGGAGATCCTGGTGGTCACCGACTCCCGGGACCCCGAGCAGAGCGCGTTCTGGCTGGACGACGATCTGCCGCACGTGCGGCGCTGGGCGGAGGCGAAGTGACGCTGAAGGGTGCGCGTGAGCGCCGGGTGCACACCGGCGGGGTCGAGCTGTGCGTGGCCGAGCTGGGTGACCCGGAGCAGCCGACGGTCGTCCTGGTGCACGGCTACCCGGACAGCAAGGAGGTCTGGTCGCAGGTCGCCGGCCGTCTCGCCGGCCACTTCCACGTCGTCCTGTACGACGTCCGGGGCCACGGCCGCTCCACGGCACCGCAGCCCCTGCGCGGCGGCTTCACCCTGGCGAAGCTCACGGACGACTTCCTGGCGGTCGTGGACGCGGTGAGCCCGGACCGCCCGGTGCACGTCGTCGGGCACGACTGGGGCTCTGTGCAGTCCTGGGAGTTCGTCACCGTGGGCCGCACGGAGGGCCGTATCGCCTCCTTCACGTCGATGTCCGGCCCCTCCCTGGACCATTTCGGGCAGTGGATCAACGCGCGCGTGAAGCGACCCACGCCCCGCCGGGTGGGCCAGCTCCTCGGGCAGGGTGCCAAGTCCTGGTACGTCTACATGCTGCACACCCCCGCCCTGCCGGAACTGGCCTGGCGCGGCCCGCTCGGCAAACGCTGGCCGAAGATCCTCCAGCGGACCGAGGGGGTCCCCGCCGGCGACTACCCGGCCCCCTCCCTCCCCTCCGATGCGGCGCACGGCGCCTGGCTGTACCGGGACAACGTCCGCGCCCGGCTGCTGAGGCCCCGCCCGGACGCGTTCGCGCACGCACCCGTGCAGCTCATCACGCCCCAGGGGGACGCGTTCCTGTCGGAGCGCCTGTACGACGACCTGGAGCAGTGGGTGCCGCAGCTGACCCGGCACACGCTCCCGGCCAAGCACTGGATCCCGCGTACGCGTCCCGACCAGGTCGCCGCCTGGATCGAGGAGTTCGTGACCGGCGTCGAGGGCGGCCGCCCGGAGCCCAGGGCCTCCGGCCGCCACGCGGACCGGTTCGGCGGGCAGTTGGTGCTGGTCACCGGGGCGGGCAGCGGCATCGGCCGGGCCACGGCATTCGCCTTCGCGGAGGCGGGCGCGCGCGTGGTGGCCGTCGACCGCGACGCCGAGGCCGCCGCCCGCACCGCCGAGCTGTCCCGGCTCGTCGGCGCACCCGAGGCGTGGGCGGAGACGGCGGACGTCTCCGACGAACAGGCCATGGAGAAGCTCGCCGAGAAGGTGCACCGCGAGTACGGGGTACTGGACGTACTGGTCAACAACGCGGGGATCGGCCTGTCGGGCTCCTTCTTCACCACCACGACCGAGGACTGGCGCAAGGTCCTGGACGTCAACCTCTGGGGTGTGATCCACGGCTGCCGGCTCTTCGGCGCGCGCATGGCCGAGCGCGGCCAGGGCGGCCACATCGTCAACATCGCGTCGGCGGCCGCCTACCAGCCGTCCCGCGCGCTGCCCGCGTACAGCACCTCCAAGGCGGCGGTCCTGATGCTCTCCGAGTGCCTGCGCGCCGAACTCGCCGGACAGGACATCGGAGTCACGGCTATCTGCCCCGGCTTCGTCAACACCAACATCACCTCCACCGCCCGCTTCACCGGAGTCGACGAGGCCGAGCAACGCCGTCGCCAGAAGCGCTCCGCCCGCCTCTACGGCCTGCGCAACTACCCACCGGAGAAGGTCGCCGGGGCCGTCCTGGACGCGGTGACCCACAACAAGGCGGTGGTACCGGTGACACCCGAGGCGAGGGGCGCACACCTTCTGTCGCGGTTCATGCCGGGGGTGTTGAGGGGGATCGCGCGGGTGGAGCCGAAGCTGTGACGCCTCCGGTGCCCCTCCGGGGGACCTCCGCATGACCGGTCCCCCGGCCCAACAGCCCTACCGCATCGAAGACCTGGCCCACCGCAGCCGCACCACCGTCAGAACCATCCGCGCCTACCAGGACAAGGGTCTCCTCCCGCGCCCCGAGCGCCGGGGCCGCGCCAACCTCTACTCCGACGTCCACCTCACCCGTCTCCACCAGATCGCCCACCTCCTCGACCGCGGCTACACCCTCGCCTCGATCAAGGAACTCCTGGACGCCTGGGACACCGGCCGCGGCCTGGGCGGCGTCCTCGGCCTGGTCGCCGAGGTGGAGGGCCCCTGGACCGACGAGGAGCCGGCCCGCATCACCCGCACCGAACTGGACGCCCGCTTCGGCGGCGCCCCCGACGAGGACGCCGTGGCCGAGGCGGTCGAACTCGGCGTACTGGAAGCAGTGGACGGCGACCCCGACACCTTTCTGGTACCGAGCCCCCAAGAGCTTTCCGTCGCAGCCGAGTTGCACGCCGCCGGAGTGCCGCTCTCCGCGATCTCGCGCCACCTCAGGGAGTTGAGAGGCCAGGTGGAGCACATAGCCGCCCGCTTCCTGGAGTTCACCACCGAGTACGTCTTCGCCCGCTACCTCGACGATCCCACCCGTCGCACGGACGCCCACGCCGCGGAAGCGGCCTCGCTGGTGCGCCGTCTCCGCCCCCTCGCCCAGCAGACCGTGGACGCCGAACTGGCGCGGGCCATGCGCGTGTTCGCGATCCAGCACCTGCGCACACGCCTCGGTGCCGAGGACCCGCCTGAACCGCCCGGCCGTACGCGTTCCGTCGACCTGCCCACAGAGACGATCACCGCCGTGGAGGACCTCGTTGGCCGCGCACACACGTCCATGTTCATCGCGCTGGCAGCCGAACGCGAGCTCAGAGCAAGGGCCTTGGACGAACTGGCCTCATCGAAGCGCTCTAGCAGCGAACTTGGCGAATAGCCCTGAATCGCATGCCAGTTGTCCACAACTTCTTCAATTTGCCTGTGGATAACTGCACTTGCTTGTGGATCAAACCCCGGAGAGAAAACAACCTGCGTGATCCGCGTCTCTCCAGCACTCTGGAGGCATGGAAGAAAGACGCACCGTGAAGGTGTCGAAGTACCTCTCGAAACACCTCCGCCACCAGCCCGAGCGCATCGGCCTCGCACTCGACCCGGGCGGCTGGGTCGAGATCGACACACTGATCGCCGCGGCCGCCGCGCACGGGTTCCGGTTCACCCGTGAGGAGCTCGACCACGTGGTGGCCGCCAACGACAAGCAGCGCTTCGCGATCGAGGGCACGAGAATCCGCGCCAGCCAGGGCCACAGCATCGAGATCGACCTCGGCCTGCCCCCGGCGACCCCGCCGCCGTACCTCTACCACGGCACCGTGGCGGGCAGCCTGGACGCGATCCGTGCCGAGGGCCTGCGGCCCATGAGCAGACACGACGTCCATCTCTCGGCCGACCGCGAGACCGCGACCCGGGTCGGCGCCCGCCGCGGCCGCCCCGTCGTGCTCGCCGTGGACGCCGGCGCCATGCACCGCGACGGGCACGTGTTCCACGTCAGCGCGAACGGAGTGTGGCTCACCAAGGCGGTACCACCCCGCTATCTGCGGTTCTCTTGATCGCTTTCGGTCCCTGACAGCGGGCCCCGTACCCTCGGACGCATGAGTCTGCGTCTGAGCACCGTGATCCTGCCGTACCGCCGCTGGAGCGAAGGCGGCCGTTCGGCCTGGGTGCGGGCCGAGCAGCTCGGCTTCCACACCGCGTACACCTACGACCACCTGTCCTGGCGCAGCTTCCGCGACGGCCCGTGGTTCGGCGCCGTTCCGACGCTGACCGCCGCCGCGGCCGCCACCGACCGGCTCCGCCTCGGCACGCTGGTCACCTCGCCGAACTTCCGGCACCCGGTGACCCTCGCCAAGGAACTGATCTCCCTGGACGACATCTCCGGCGGCCGCGTCACCCTCGGCATCGGCGCCGGCGGCACCGGCTTCGACGCGACCGCCCTCGGCCAGGAGCCGTGGACGCCGCGTGAGCGCGCCGACCGGTTCGCCGAGTTCGTGCCGCTGCTCGACCGGCTGCTCACCGAGGACACGGTGACGCACGAGGGCCGGTTCTACTCGGCGCACGAGGCGCGCAACATCCCCGGCTGCGTGCAGCGGCCCCGGCTGCCCTTCGCGGTGGCGGCCACCGGCCCGCGCGGACTCAAGCTCGCCGCACGGCACGGCCAGGCATGGGTGACCACCGGCGACCCGAAGCTGTACGAGAACGGCACGCCGGAGCAGTCGGTCGAGGCGCTGCGCGGACAGCTGGAGAAGCTGTCCGAGACGTGCGCGGCGATCGGCCGGGACGTGACCGAGCTGGAGAAGGTGCTGCTCACCGGCTTCACCCCGGACCGCGGCCGGCCGCTCGAATCCCTGGACGCCTTCGTGGACTTCGCCGGCCGTCACCAGGAGCTGGGCTTCACCGAGATCGTGATCCACTGGCCCATCCAGGACTCGGACTTCGCCGCGGACGAGAAGGTCTTCGAGCGGATCGCCATGGAGGCGCCCGCCCAGCTGGCGTGACCCCGTGACAGACGTCACCTGTCGGCCGTCTTCGATGTGTCTGTGGACTCATCTGTGCGGACTTCCGCACGGGCGTGCTGGCATATGCGCGAGAATGACCCGGTGACCTCAGCGACCAGACAGCCCGGGACCCCGGCCGCCGCTCTTCCGCCGCGGCTGATCGCCACCGACCTCGACGGCACCCTCCTGCGCGACGACAAGTCGGTCTCCCCGAGGACGGTCGCCGCGCTGGCCGCCGCCGAAGCCGCGGGCATCGAGGTCTTCTTCGTCACCGGCCGCCCGGCCCGCTGGATGAACGTCGTCAGCGACCACGTCCACGGCCACGGCCTGGCGATCTGCGGCAACGGTGCCGCCGTGGTCGACCTGCACGGCGGCCCCGGCGCCCACCGCTTCGTGAAGGTGCGCGAACTGGCCCGGGCGAACGCGCTGGACGCCGTGCGAACGCTGCGTGACGCGGCACCCGGCACGGTGTTCGCCGTCGAGCAGACGTACGGCTTCCACCAGGAACCGGCCTATCCCAAGCTGCACATGGAGATACCGGACAACCTCCTGCCCGCCGAGGCCCTACTCGCGGCCGACGGTCCGGACGCCGATCAGCCCGTGCTCAAGATCCTCGCCTACCACCCCGACCTCGACCCGGACGCCTTCCTGGCCCTTGCCCGCCTCGCGGTCGGAGACCGCGCCAACGTCACCCGCTCCAGCCCCAGCGCCCTGCTGGAACTCAGCGGCCCGGACGTCTCCAAGGCCAGCACGCTCGCCCTGTGCTGCGCCGAGCGCGGCATCACGCCCGAGGAGGTCGTCGCCTTCGGCGACATGCCCAACGACGTCGAGATGCTGACCTGGGCCGGCCAGTCGTACGCGATGGGCAACGCCCACCCGGACGTCATCGCCGCCGCCTCGGGCCGCACGGTCGCCAACAACGACGACGGCGTCGCGGTCGTGATCGAGCGAATGATCACCGAACGCGTCTGACGAAGGCACGGACGGCACGGAGCCCGGCGCGGCAGACACACCCGAGCGCGGTCAGTCCATTTGGCCGCGAACGCTCGGGCGAGCCACTCGTGAGTTCGGGCGCGCCGCCCGCGCGCCCGTCACCGCGCTCCCGCCGGCTCCTCCACCGCCGTCTCCCGCCGCACCATGTCCCGCAGCGGCCCGTTTACGGCTGCCAGCTCCGCGAACCGCCCCCGCTGCACCACTTGGCCGGCATCGAGCACGACCACCTCGTCGACCGCGTCGAGCCCGGCCAGCCGGTGGGTGATCAGCAGGGTCGTACGGCCCTGCGTGGCGGCGAGCAGATCCGCGGTGAGCGCGTCCGCCGTAGGCAGGTCCAGGTGCTCGGCGGGCTCGTCCAGGACGAGCACCGGGAAGTCGGCCAGGAGCGCACGGGCCAGCGCGAGGCGCTGCCGCTGCCCTCCGGACAGCCGCGCCCCGTGCTCGCCGACCAGCGTGTCCAGCCCGTCGGGCAGCCCGTCCACCCAGTCCAGCAGCCGGGCCCGGGCCAGCGTGTCGCGCAGGTCGGCCTCGGTGGCGTCCTTCCGGGCCAGCAGCAGGTTCTCGCGCACGCTGCTGTCGAAGAGGTGCGCGTCCTGGGCGCACAGTCCGACGAGCCGTCGCACGTCGTCGTCGGCCAGGGAGTACGCGTCCACACCGGCGAGCGTGTACGAGCCCGCCTGCGGGTCGAGGAACCTGAGGAGCACCTGGGCGAGGGTCGTCTTGCCGGATCCGGAAGGGCCGACCACGGCGATCCGGCAGCCCTGCTCCAGCGTGAGGTCGAGACCGGCGAGCGCGTCCCGGTGCTGCCCCTCGTACCGGGCACCCAGGCCCCTGAGCACGACCGGGAAGGGTGAGGCGGGCACCTGCCTGGGCCGCTCCGGCTCGCGTACGGGCTCCGGGGCGTCCAGCACCTCGAACACACGCTCCGCGCTCCGGCGCACCCGCTGCCGGTAGCGGACGGCGAGCGGCAGCCCCAGTACGGACTCGAAGGCCGCCAGCGGGGTGAGAACCACCACGGCCATCGCCACGCCGCCGAGCCGGCCCGCGGCCACCGCCTGGGCGCCGAGCAGGGCTGCGGCGGCGACGGTCAGCCCGGAGAGCAGGGCAGTGAGCCCGTCACCGAGCGCGGTGACGGCGGCGGAGCGCGAGGCGATCCGGGTGAGCGTGCCGTCGGCCTGCCGGGCCGCGGCCGTACGCGCCGGCAGCGCGCCGGCGACGGTCAGCTCTGCGGTGCCGGTGAGCAGGTCGGTCACCCGGGTCGCGAGCTCTCCGCGAGCAGGCGCCAGCCGCCGCTCGGCCCGGCGGGCCGCGGCCGCGGTGACCAGGGGAACGCCGACACCGGCCGCGAGGAGCCCGGCCGCGAGGGCCGCTCCGGCCTCGGGCAGCAGCCAGGCCGCGAAGGCGACGGAACCGGTCGAGACGGCGACCGCGACACCGGCCGGCAGCAGCCAGCGCAGCCAGTAGTCCTGGAGTGCGTCCACGTCGGCCACCAGCCGCGTGAGCAGATCGCCGCGGCGGGCCGTGCGCAGCCCCGCGGGCGCCAGCCGCTCCAGCCGCCGATATACGGCGACCCGGGTGTCGGCCAGCATCCGCAGCACGGCATCGTGCGACACCAGCCGCTCGGCGTACCGGAAGACGGCCCGCCCGATCCCGAAGGCCCGTGTCGCCGTCACGGCCACCATCAGGTACAGCACCGGCGGCTGCTGCGAGGCCCGCGAGATCAGCCAGCCGGAGGTGGCCATCAGCCCGACGGCACAGCCGAGCGCCAGACTCCCGAGCAGCAGCGCGAGCAGAAGCCGGCCACGTCGGGGCCCCGCGAGGCCTCGAACCCGGGCGAGCGCACCACGCGTGGGTGCCGCGGGCTGCCTGTTCGGGCCACTTGCCAAGTGACCGAGTGCGGAGGCTGGTGCGTCAGGACGGAGATCCAGAGTGCGGGCCCCTCGGGGAAGGCGGCCGTCGGACCGCTGGGCCGAGGACTCCGAACCCTCCAGCCGCACCACCCGGTCCGCCACTTCCAGCAGCGCCGGCCGATGCACGACGAGCAGCACCGTGCGCCCCGCCGCAAGCCGCCGTACCGCCGCCACGACCTCAGCCTCGGTCGCGCCGTCCAGCGCGGCCGTCGGCTCGTCCAGCAGCAGCACGGGCCGGTCCGCGAGGAAGGCCCGGGCCAGCGCGAGCCGCTGCCGCTGCCCTGCGGACAGCCCGGCCCCGTCCTCGCCGAGCACCGTGTCGGACCCCTCGGGCAACGCGTCCACGAACTCCAGCGCGCCCGCGTCCCGCAGCGCCCGGCGTACGGCGGTGTCGTCCGCGTCGGGCCGGGCCAGCCGGATGTTCTCCGCGATGGTCCCTGCGTACAGGTGCGGCCGCTGCGGCACCCACGCGATCCGCGACCGCCACTCCGCCAGATCGATGTCGGCGAGATCGGCTCCCCCGACCCGCACCCGGCCCTCGGCGGGCCGGACAAATCCCATCAGCAC
Source organism: Streptomyces sp. NPDC044064 (assembly GCF_056434245.1). Classification (NCBI taxonomy): domain Bacteria; kingdom Bacillati; phylum Actinomycetota; class Actinomycetes; order Kitasatosporales; family Streptomycetaceae; genus Streptomyces; species Streptomyces sp. NPDC044064. The sequence goes on along the minus strand of NZ_JBWKFN010000004.1, from coordinate 349,794 downwards.
GTTCAGCAGCGTCGACTTGCCCGCACCGCTCGGCCCGACCAGCGCCACGGTCTCGCCGGGCGCGACGGTGAACGACACCTCGCTCACGGCGTCCACCGACCGCCCCGGGTGGCGGACCGTCACCCCGTCGAAGGCCAGCGGGCCCTCGGGCACCACCGCGGTGCCGCACGCCGGTACCGGCGTCTCCAGCACGGCGAAGATCTCCTCCGCCGCGGCGAGCCCCTCCGCCGCCGCGTGGTACTGGGCACCCACCTGGCGCAGCGGCAGATATGCCTCGGGCGCCAGCACCAGGATGACCAGGCCGATGTACAGGTCCATGTCGCCGTGCACCAGACGCATGCCGATCGTGACGGCGACCAGCGCGACCGACAGTGTGGCCAGCAGCTCCAGGGCGAAGGAGGAGAGGAACGCGATCCGCAGGGTCCGCATGGTGGCCTGGCGGTACTCGCCGGTGATCCGGCGGATGGACTCGGCCTGCGCCTTGGCCCGGCCGAACACCTTCAGCGTGGGCAGACCGGCGACCACATCCAGGAAGTGGCCCGACAGCCGGGACAGCAGCCGCCACTGGCGGTCCATCCGGGACTGCGTGGCCCAGCCGATCAACATCATGAACAGCGGGATCAGCGGCAGGGTGCCGACGATGATCGCCGCCGACACCCAGTCCTCGGTGACGATCCGCGCCAGCACGGCCACCGGGACGACGACCGCCAGGCCCAACTGCGGGAGATAGCGCGAGAAGTAGTCGTCGAGGGCGTCGACCCCTCGCGTGGCCAGGTTGACCAACGATCCGGTCCGCTGCCCGCTCAGCCACCCGGGGCCCAGCTGGGCCGCGCGATCCAGCAGTCGCCCCCGAAGCTCCGACTTCACGGCCGCGCTCGCGCGGTGTGCCGCGAGTTCGGTGAGCCACGCGACAACCGATCGCCCTGCGGCCACGGCCGCCAACAGCAGCAGGGGCGTGCGCAGTTCAGCGACCGACTGCCCATGCTGGAAGGCGCCGACCACCACCTCGGCGATGAGCATGGCCTGGGCGATCACCAGCCCGGCCCCGACGGCTCCGAGACCGACTACCGCCACCAGGAAGAGACGGGTGGCGCGGGCGTAGTGCAGGAGGCGCGGATCGATTGGTTTCACGTGGAACATGCCCTTCGGTCCAGAGGGTGTGTTTCACGTGAAACACACCCTCGGCGGACTCAGTGTGCGGCAGCGTCAGGAGCGATGTGCTGTGTGCCGATCCGCTTGCGGAACACCCAGTAGGTCCAGCTCTGGTAGAGCAGGACGAGCGGCGTGGCGATGGCCGCGCACCACGTCATGATCTTCAGGGTGTAAGGGCTCGACGAGGCGTTGGTGACCGTCAGGCTCCAGTCCCCATTGAGCGTGGACGGCATGACGTTCGGGAAGAGCGACAGGAAGAGCATCGCCACCGACGCCACGATGGTCACGCCGGACAGCGCGAACGCCCATCCCTCGCGCCCCGTCTGATTGGCCACCAGAGCTGCCGCCAGGGCGGCGACCGCCACGATGAGGGCCACCAGGCTCTTGCCGTCACCGTGGTCGGCCTGCGTCCACAGCAGGAAGGCGAGCGCCAGGGCAGCCGTCACGAGACCGACCCACAGCGCCAGCTTCCGTGCCCGCAGCCGGATGTCCCCGACGGTCTTCAGCGTCGTGAAGACCGCCCCGTGGAAGGTGAAGAGCGTGAGCGTCACCAGGCCGCCGAGCAGCGCATAGGGGTTGAGCAGGTCGCCGACGCTGCCGACGTACTCGAAGTGCTGGTCGATCTTCATCCCCCGCACGATGTTCCCGAAGGCCACGCCCCACAGGAACGCCGGGACGAGCGAGGTCCAGAAGATGGCCGTCTCCCAGTTGCGCTGCCAGTTCTCCTCAGGCCGCTTCGCCCGGTACTCGAAGGCCACACCCCGGACGATCAGGCAGACCAGGATGACCAGCAGTGGCAGATAGAAGCCGGAGAAAAGGGTGGCGTACCAGTCCGGGAAGGCGGCGAAGGTCGCACCGCCCGCCGTGAGCAGCCACACCTCGTTACCGTCCCAGACGGGCCCGATGGTGTTGATCAGTACCCGGCGCTCGGGCCGGTTCCGGGCGAGCAGCTTGGTGAGGATGCCGATCCCGAAGTCGAAGCCCTCCAGGAAGAAGTAGCCGGTCCACAGGACGGCGATGAGAACGAACCAGACGTCGTGAAGTTCCATGACTGTTCCCCCGGCCTAGTACGAGAAGGCCATCGGCTTGTCGGCGTCACGGGTGTCGCCGCCGATCTTCGTGGGCGGGTTGAGGTCGGCCTCGGTCAGCTCGGGCGGGCCGGCCTTGACGTACTTCACCAGCAGCTTGACCTCGACGACGGCGAGGATCGCGTACAGCGTGGTGAAGACGATCATCGAGGTGAGGACCTCACCCTGGGAGACACCGGGGGAGACCGCGTCCCGGGTCTGCAGGACGCCGTACACGACCCACGGCTGACGGCCCATCTCGGTGAAGATCCAGCCCCAGGAGTTGGCGATCAGCGGGAAGGCCAGGGTCCAGATCGCGATGCGCCAGTACCAGGTGGTCAGCGTCGGGCCGAGCGCCTTGTTCCGGAACAGCACCAGGTGTGGCACCTCGTCGTCGCCGACCCGCAGGTGCTGCGGCAGCATGAACTTCTTGCGGGTGAGCCACAGTCCGGCGAGGCCGATGGCGAAGGAGGCCATGCCGAAGCCGATCATCCAGCGGAAGCCCCAGAAGGCCACCGGGATGTTGGGCCGGTAGTCGCCGGGCCCGAACTTCTGCTGCTCGGCCTTGTTGACGTCGTTGATGCCGGGGACGTACGAGGTGAAGTCGTCGTTGGCGAGGAAGGACAGCAGGCCCGGGATCTCTATCGCCACGGTGTTGTGGCTCTTCTCGACGTCCCCGTAGGCGAAGATCGAGAACGGCGCCGGCTTCTGGCCGTCCCACAGCGCCTCGGCGGCGGCCATCTTCATGGGCTGCTGCTTGAACATGACCTTGCCGAGCACGTCACCGCTGGCCGCGGTGAGCAGGCCGGCGATGACCACCGTGATCAGACCCAGCCGCAGCGAGGTCTTCATCTCGCGGATGTGCCGCTTACGGGTCAGGTGGTAGGCGGAGATGCCGACCATGAAGGCGCCGCCGGTCAGGAAGGCCGCGGAGAGGGTGTGGAAGGCCTGGCTGAGCGCGGTGTTCTGGGTCAGGACGTGCCAGAAGTCCGTGAGCTCGGCCCGGCCCTTCACCTTGTTGATCCGGTAGCCGACAGGGTGCTGCATCCAGGAGTTGGCCGCCAGGATGAAGTACGCCGACAGGATCGTGCCGATCGAGACCATCCAGATGCAGGCCAGGTGGATCTTCTTGGGCAGCTTGTCCCAGCCGAAGATCCACAGCCCGATGAAGGTGGACTCGAAGAAGAACGCGATCAGGGCCTCGAAGGCGAGCGGGGCACCGAAGACGTCACCGACGAAGCGTGAGTAGTCCGACCAGTTCATGCCGAACTGGAACTCCTGCACGATGCCGGTGACCACACCCATCGCGATGTTGATCAGGAAGAGCTTGCCCCAGAACTTCGTCGCCCTGAGGTACTTCTCCTTCTCCGTGCGCACCCAGGCCGTCTGGAGCCCGGCCGTGAGGGCGGCCAGGGAGATCGTCAGGGGGACGAACAGGAAGTGGTAGACGGTGGTGATGCCGAACTGCCATCGCGCCAGTGTCTCCGGCGCCAGAGCCAGGTCCACGTCGTCACTCTCCTTACTACGCCGTGGTACTGCGGCGGTTCGCCCCTCTTGTCACACGCATAGAGGAGCAAACGGGATGCGCTTGTGAACGCGTTCACATTCACAAGCCATTATGACCTACTGATTTTCGGCAACCAACGGGGGGTCCCTCCTTCGCCACGGCGTCAAGGTCTTGGCAGGGACTTCAACATCTTGTTGAATTGCGCGCCATGCAGATACGGATCTCCTGGCCCGCGGGCAACATCACCGCGACCCTCGACGACACACCGACCACCCTGGCCCTCGGCAAGGCCCTGCCACTCGCCTCCGCCGCCCACACCTGGGGCGAGGAGGTGTATTTCGACACAGGTGTCACCGTTTCACGTGAAACGGACGCCCGGCAGGTCGTGGAGCCGGGCACGGTGGCCTTCTGGACGGACGGCGACGCTCTCGCACTCCCCTACGGACCCACGCCCATCTCACGAGGCGACGAGTGCCGGCTCGCGAGCCCGTGCAACGTCCTGGGGCGCCTGGACGGGGACGCCGCGGTCCTGGCTACCGTGCGGGACGGCGACCCCGTACGCGTGGAACTGATCCACGAATAGGCGCTGAAAGACGAGTAGGCCCCGCACACGCGAGGCCCACCCGGAACCGCTTCGGCACTCCCTGTGGAGCCCGCTCAGATCTCCTTGTGGAACGCTTCCGCCACCTTCAGGAAGATGTCGTTCGCCTCGGTCTCGCCGATCGTCACCCGCACACCCTCGCCCGGGAACGGCCGGACCACCACACCGTGCTCCTCACAGGCCGCCGCGAACGCGACCGCGCGCTCCCCCAGCCGCAGCCACACGAAGTTGGCCTGGGTCTCCGGGACCGTCCAGCCCTGGGCCCGCAGGGAGTCGACCACGCGCGTGCGCTCGCACACCAGCGAGCCGACCCTGCCCAGCAGCTCGTCCTCGGCCCGCAGCGAGGCGATCGCCGCCTCCTGCGCGAGCTGGCTGACACCGAAGGGCACCGCCGTCTTGCGCAGCGCCGCCGCCACCGGGTCGTGCGCGATCGCAAAACCGACGCGGAGCCCGGCGAGTCCGTAGGCCTTCGAGAACGTGCGCAGGACGCAGACGTTGGGGCGGTTCCGGTACAGCTCGACGCCGTCGGGCACCTCGGGGTCGCGGATGAACTCCCGGTAGGCCTCGTCCAGCACCACCAGCACATCGCCGGGCACCCGGTCGAGGAACCGCTCCAGCTCCGCGCGGCGCACCACCGTGCCGGTCGGGTTGTTGGGATTGCAGACGAAGATCAGACGCGTCCGCTCGGTGATCGCCTCCGCCATCGCGTCCAGGTCGTGCACATCGCCCGGAGTGAGCGGCACCTGCACCGACCGGGCGCCGCTGACCTGCGTGATGATCGGGTACGCCTCGAAGGACCGCCAGGCGTAGATCACCTCGTCGCCGGGGCCGCTGGTGGCCTGGATCAGCTGCTGGGCGACACCCACCGAGCCGGTGCCGGTGGCCAGGTGGGAGAGCGGGACACCGAAGCGCTCCGACAGCTCGTTCATCAGGCCCGTGCAGGCCATGTCCGGGTAACGGTTGAAGCTGGAGGCAGCCGCGGTCACGCTCTCCATCACGCCGGGCAGCGGCGGATACGGGTTCTCGTTGGAGGAGAGCTTGTAGGCGACCGGCCCGCCGGCCGCGGCGGGCTTGCCCGGCTTGTAGGTGGGAATACCCTCCAGCTCGGCGCGCAGCTTCGGGCTCGTCTCGCTCACCGCAGTCCTCCTCGCGACCACCGGCGGACCGTCGACGCCGCCGGCTTTCAATACTCCACACCTTATGAGGATTCGGTCTCCCTGCGAACAGATGCGGGGCACGAAGACGCGAACCTCATCGATCCCACCGGCATCAGGGGCATCGCCAGACGAAGGCGTACGTATCGGGGGGCGCGCCGCACATATATCTACGCGCCGGTGGCTCGCGCCGTGGCGCGCATCACCCGTGCAGGTGAGTTGAGACCTCTTCGAGACATCGAGCACTTGGCAGGCCCATGCGCGTCGACAAGTCAGGTCTTAGCATGAGAGCCCCCAACTTCCTTTCTTTCCAAGGCAGTTGGACCTTCATGACCATGCAGAAACGTACCTGTCAACGCGTGCATATGCGTCCGCACTACCCCACCGCATGAGCCCTACTATCGGCTCGCCATGACAGCAGCAGGGAAGCACCAGGTGAGCCGCGCGGAAACCCCACGTCGAGGCAGTCGGCCGGGCCGGGCGGGCATCAGAGACGTGGCCGCCGCCGCCGGGGTCTCCATCACGACCGTGTCCGACGCCCTCAACGGGAAGGGCCGGCTCCCGGATGCCACCCGGCGCCACGTCCGCGAGGTCGCCGACCGGCTGGGATACCGCCCCTCGGCCGCCGCCCGCACCCTCCGTACCGGCAAGTCGGGTCTGATCGGCCTGACCGTGACGACGTACGGGGATGAACCTTTCACCTTCACGGAGTTCGCGTACTTCGCCGAGATGGCGCGGGCCGCCACCTCGGCCGCGCTCGCCCGCGGCTACGCCCTCGTCATCCTGCCCGCGACCTCCCGCCACGACGTGTGGTCGAACGTGGCCCTGGACGGCACCGTCGTCATCGACCCCTCCGACCAGGACCCGGTGGTCAGCGAACTCGTCCGGCAGGGGCTACCGGTCGTCTCCGACGGCCGTCCGGCCGGCTCGCTCCCGGTCACCGCCTGGGTCGACAACGACCACGAGGCCGCCGTCCTCGGCATCCTGGACCACCTCGCCGACGCGGGCGCCCGCCGGATCGGCCTGCTCACGGGCACGACGACGGACACGTACACGCATCTGTCGACCACGGCCTACCTGAGCTGGTGCGAGCGCGTCGGCCAGGACCCGGTCTACGAGGCCTACCCGGCGCACGACCCATGCGCAGGCGCAGTCGCCGCCGACCGGCTGCTCGCCCGCCCCGACCGCCCGGACGCCGTCTACGGCCTCTTCGACCCCAACGGCACCGATCTGCTCGCCGCCGCCCGCCGCTACGGCCTGCGCGTCCCGGACGACCTGCTGCTGGTGTGCTGCAGCGAGTCCACGGTGTACGCCAACACCGAGCCGCCCATCACCACGCTCTCCCTGAAGCCGCGCCGGATCGGCACCGCGGTGGTCCAACTCCTCATCGACGCCATCGAGGGCGTCGAGTCGGACCATCCCGTCCAGCAGGTGATACCGACAGAGCTGATCGTGCGTACGTCGTCCCAGCGGCGCCCCCCGCGCACGACCGTCAGCCCGCCGCGGACCCCGGAAGAGGGATAGCGGGGGGGGGATCGCAGGCGGGTGGCCACGGTCGGCTCACCCGCTGCGATCGGCTCGGGGGCGGGCAGGCTCGGGGGGCCGGGCAGGTTCCGGGAGGGAGGAGCCGACTCCGGCCCGCCACGCCACGGCGGCCGAGGCGGCCGCGGCCGCCTCGCTGCACGCAGCTCCGCGGCTCCGCGGTCCGAAACGGGTCGGTCGACCGTCCAGCCGTGCGACCGGTGCGGGACCGGCAGCCGGTCGAACCCCTGCCCAAACGGGGCGAAAGCCGCGGCGAACTGGAGTCTTGCTCCGATTCACCACCCCTGGGTCATCACACGGCGCGACGCGCATTCCTATGATGGGCCCACGACACCGCGGGCCGCTGCGACCAGGCAGTCCGAAGCGGTGCAGCTGCGGCGCGATGGTGGAGGGGTCTGATGACTCAGGGGGCCGGTCAGGGACCCGAGGTGGAGCGGACGGCGACGTTGCGCGACTTCCGGGTACCCGCGTACGTCCACGAGACCGGTCCGTACGTCCACGCCCAGTCCGGCGACACCCTCCCGTCCGTGGACGAGGCCTACCCCGAGGGCTACACGCCCACCCAGCGCGACCTGCCCGTCATCAACCGCGGCGACACGCTCCAGGTCCCCGTGGAACCGGCCCCCGCAGCCCCCGCCGCGGAGGCCACGGCCGGCCCCGGCGCGCTGTACGTCGTCGGTGACGTCCACGGCTACCTGGACGAGCTGCTGGCCGCCCTGCAGGAGAAGGGGCTCATCGACGCCTCCGGCCAGTGGTGCGCGGGCACTGCCCGGCTGTGGTTCCTCGGCGACTTCACCGACCGCGGCCCGGACGGCATCGGGGTGATCGACCTGGTGATGCGACTGTCCGCCGAGGCGGCCGCGGCCGGCGGCTACTGCAAGGCCCTCATGGGCAACCACGAGCTGCTGCTGCTCGGCGCCAAGCGGTTCGGCGACACCCCGGTCAACTCCGGCGCGGGCACCGCCACCTTCCAGGCGGCCTGGCTGCTCAACGGCGGCCAGAAGACCGACATGGACCGCCTCCAGGACCACCACCTGCAGTGGATGGCCCGCCTCGACGCCGTCGAGGAGGTCGACGGCCACCTGCTCGTGCACTCCGACACCACCGCCTACCTCGACTACGGCGACTCGATCGAGGCCGTCAACGACACCGTCCGCGAGACGCTCACGCGCAACGACGCGGACGAGTGCTGGGACCTGTTCCGGAAGTTCACCAAGCGCTTCTCCTTCCGCGACGAGGGCGGCGCCGACGCCGTACGCTCCCTGCTCGACACGTACGGCGGCACTCGCATCGTCCACGGCCACAGCCCCATTCCGTATCTGCTCGGCGAGGTCGGGTCCGAGGACGGCGAGGAGAGCGACGACCCCGTCGTCGAAGGACCGCACGTCTACGCCGAGGGACTCGCCATCGCCATGGACGGCGGTGTGACCATGGCCGGAAAACTGCTGGTCCAGCAACTTCCCCTGGACAGCTGAGCGTTCGCGGGGCAGGTGCGCCCCATACCGTATGAGCGCAGGTCGGCACGCAATTTCCGGCAACCCCCTGTCACCGCGTGCCGTCACGGCTCTACCATCGGCTTATCCGTAGCAGGCTCCCCTCCGTTTCTGCCCGACGGCTCGCCGGCGTGCGAGCCACAAGCCCTACGGAGCATCGGGGGATGCACATGAACAGCGTTCCGCAGCACCTGCTGAACGAGGACCGCCAGGAATTCGAGCGGATCCTCGATGAGGCGCTGCGCTCCGCACCAAACCGACCCGAACTGGCCGCTGTCGGACAGCGGCTGAACCCCGAACAGCTGCGCACCATGGCCCTCAACGCCACCGCGCTCATCACGGCGGCCGTGGCGGCCGAGTACCAGCACTACGTGAAGGTCCGCGAGGAACTGCGCCATCCGGCGCCGTCCACCCCCTCGGCCGCCCGCGATTCCGGTTCCGCCGAACCGGGTGCGGACGCGATGGGGCTCGCCACCAGCCTCGGCGAGGCCGCCGAGACGACCGGGGCGGGCGCCATCGCCGTGATCGCGGTGCTGGCCCCCGTCCTCGCCGGAACAGCCGCGGCGATCTTCCTGCTCGTCGGCTACATCCTGAGAATGCTGGCCCCCGGCCAGGCCTTCGCCCAGACCATGCTCACCGCGGGCTGGGTGTTCGGCGCCGTGGCCGCGGCCTCGATCCTCGTCGCCGCGGTCGGACTGCTGCTCACCGCTCTGCGCAACAGCGCCGCGGCGGAAGCAGGGACCCACGACGTGGCGAGCGAGGAGGTGGCCAGGGCCAGAGAGGCCTGGCGGGAGGCCCTGCTGGAGCGCGGCATACTGCCGTTCCTGCAGGACGCGCTCGCCCAGCCCGGCACGGCCGCCCTGCACCCCGCGGCCCCGCCGGCCCCTACCGGCCGCATGCCGCGCCTGGGTTACGGCCGCCCCGGCTTCAGCAGCCCCGACGACGGCTCCGCCTCCGACCGCCCGAGCTTCACCAGCCCGGACTACACGAGCCCCGACTTCGGCGGCCCGGAACACCAGCCGGAGTGAGGCGTGTGCCCCACCCGGGGCACACGCCGGAAGCGGACCGGATCCTGCTACAGCCGTCGGACGATCTGCGCCTCGACGCGTTCGACGGACGTACGGCTGTAGGCGTGCACGAGAGCGAGGTGGAACAACGCGGGCGCCAGCGGCGCCCAGCGGTGGATGCGGTCTTCCCGGGTACTCGTGCGCCTCCAGGGCCACCGTTGGCGACATCGATCCCACCCACGTGGGAGACCTTAGGGATCTTGTGCGCCCCGGGCGGCATCGTGTTCCTTCCGTTAGGGTGCCTGTCCGTTGCCGGGATCCGGCAGCCGGATGACCGCGATGCTTCCCGTCTGAGCAACTGCCAGGCGAGTGCCGTCGGGGTGCAGCGCCGCGACCGGGGTCGGGACATGGGTGACCCCGTAGGCCCCTTCCCGGCGTGCCACAGCCACCTCCGGCCATTGCGCCAGTACGGCGCCGGTGGTGACGTCGATCAGTCGGGGGTGCCCATGCAGCGAGACGACTCTGCCGCCTCCCGCGAGCAGCGTGCCGATCGTGAAATCGACCCTGCTCCGGTGCAACCAGCGACGCTCGGCCAGGGACCAGACACCCAGCTCCCTGGGGCCCAGAGCGGGCAGCTCTTCGTCATCGAGGAATTCCTCGCCGGTCGCGACCACCAGGCGATCGCGGTCGAGCCAGCACGCCGACTCCACCTCGGCGTCGATGCCCGGCTCCATCGGCAGCACTCCGGGCCCGTCCAGTGCGGCCCGGTCCGTCAGCGCGGCTTCCAGATCGAAGACCTCTGCAATGCCATACGGATGCCACACCCAGCCGGCCACGAGCAGATGCCTGCCGTCCCGGCTCACCGACAGCCGGGAGTGGAAGACGTCCCTGTCTCCGCGTGGACCCGAAGTGAGGCACTTGCCCGACTCCGCCTCCTCGATGTGGAGGACGTTGTACTCCTCCGGGCAGTGGACCAGGATCTCTCGCCCGTCCGGCAGAACTCCCAGCGCGACGGGGTAATCGAAGTCTTCGGCGTGGTAGGCGCTGCGCGTCAGCTCACGGACCACGCGCGAACCCTGGACCAGCAGAGCCCTGGTCCCGCGCTCGGCGTAGACGACGCTGTGACGACCGGAGGAGGAGACGACGCTTCTGTCGAACACAGGTCCGTAACCCGTGACCGTCCGGTGCTCCCCGTCGGCCGGGTTCCAGACGCGGCCACCCACCTGGTCAACCAGACTGTCGCCCTGCCAGACCAGCGACTGTGCCGGAGCCGTCGTCTCCAGCAACACCACAGGCCTCATCCCCAACCCCCCTCTCGCCGACCGGCGTCGGCGCCGCTCTCCGGGCATCGGGCCCGAAGAGCAGCGCCCACCCGCGTGCGTCAGTCCGCCAGCGGCAGGTACACCCGGTTGCCCGAGGCCGCGAACTCCTTCGACTTCTGGGCCATGCCCTCTTCGATCTCGGACTTGGTACCGCCGTGTTCGCGGCGGATGTCCTGCGAGATCTTCATGCTGCAGAACTTCGGCCCACACATGGAGCAGAAGTGGGCCGTCTTGGCGGGCTCGGCCGGCAGCGTCTCGTCATGGAACTCCCGTGCCGTGTCCGGGTCCAGGGCGAGGTTGAACTGGTCCTCCCACCGGAACTCGAAGCGGGCGTCGGACAACGCGTCGTCCCACTCCTGCGCGCCGGGGTGCCCCTTGGCGAGGTCGGCCGCGTGGGCGGCGATCTTGTAGGTGATGACGCCGGTCTTGACGTCGTCACGGTTGGGCAGGCCCAGGTGCTCCTTGGGCGTGACGTAGCAGAGCATCGCCGTGCCCCACCAGGCGATCATCGCGGCACCGATGCCGGAGGTGATGTGGTCGTACGCCGGGGCGACGTCCGTGGTCAGCGGGCCGAGCGTATAGAACGGAGCCTCATCGCAGATCTCCTGCTGGAGGTCGATGTTCTCCTTGATCTTGTGCATCGGGACGTGCCCCGGGCCCTCGATCATGGTCTGTACGTTGAAACGCTTGGCGATCCGGTTGAGTTCCCCGAGCGTCCGCAGCTCCGCGAACTGCGCCTCGTCGTTGGCGTCCGCGATCGAGCCCGGCCGGAGGCCGTCGCCGAGCGAGTACGTGACGTCGTAGGCGGCGAGGATCTCGCAGAGCTCCTCGAAGTTCTCGTACAGGAACGACTCCTTGTGGTGCGCGAGGCACCACGCGGCCATGATCGAGCCACCGCGCGAGACGATGCCGGTCTTGCGGTTGGCGGTGAGCGGCACGTACGGCAGGCGCACGCCCGCGTGGACGGTCATGTAGTCCACGCCCTGCTCGGCCTGCTCGATGACCGTGTCCTTGTAGATCTCCCAGGTCAGTTCCTCGGCCCTGCCGTCGACCTTCTCCAGCGCCTGGTAGAGCGGCACCGTGCCGATGGGAACGGGGGAGTTGCGCAGCACCCACTCGCGAGTGGTGTGGATGTTGCGGCCGGTGGAGAGGTCCATGACCGTGTCGGCGCCCCATCGGGTCGCCCAGGTCATCTTCTCGACCTCCTCCTCGATGGAGGACGTGACCGCGGAGTTGCCGATGTTGGCGTTGACCTTCACCAGGAACCGCTTGCCGATGATCATCGGCTCGATCTCCGGGTGGTTGACGTTGGCCGGCAGCACCGCGCGGCCTGCCGCGATCTCCTCGCGGACCACCTCGGGGGAGACGTTCTCCCGGACGGCCACGAACTCCATCTCGGGCGTGATCTCGCCGCGGCGGGCGTACGCGAGCTGCGTGACCGCCGTGCCGTCACGACCCCGGCGCGGCTGACGCGGACGTCCGGGGAAGACCGCGTCCAGGTTGCGCAGTCCGCCACGCGGTGAGGTGTGCTTGATCCCGTCGTCCTCGGGGCGGACGGGACGGCCGGCGTACTCCTCGGTGTCGCCGCGGGCGATGATCCAGTTCTCCCGCAGCGGCGACAGGCCCCTGCGGACGTCGGTGTCGACGAGTGGATCGGTGTACGGGCCTGATGTGTCGTACAGCGTGACCGACTGCCCGTTGGTGAGGTGCACCTGGCGGACCGGCACGCGCAGGTCGGGGCGGGTGCCCTCGACGTACGCCTTGTGCCAGCCGATGGACTTCCCGGCCTCCTGGGACTTCTCGTCCTGAACGGAGGCAGGCGTGCGTGCGTCCTTGTTGGTCATGAGACCTACTCCCTACGCCGGCATTACCCGGTAACAGGTTCGGCGGTCGACGCAGCGATTTCCGTCTGCCGATGTCTCCCGTGAAACCACGTTCCACGTGAAACATCGCGAATACGGAGGTCAGCGCCCTCTCAGCCCGGTGCTCCGAGCTCCCGCGTGTGCAAAGGTGCCTCCACGCTAGCGTCAATTCGGGCGCGGTGAACAGAGGGCCCCTGCCGTTCTTGCGATGATCTGGCGGTGACCACCATGGAGCAGTACCCGTATCCGCCCTCCGAACCGCCGCGCGGCGGCGGCTCCGAACAGGGTGGCGGACACGGCCATGACGGACACGGCCACAGGCACGGGCAGGGACACCAGCACGGCCCGGGCGCCGGCACCGGTCACTCGCACGGGCACAGCCACAGTCACGGACCCGCCGCGCCCGTCTCGAAGCATCTGCGCAAGGTCATCGCTGCGGTCCTGATCCCGTTCGCAGCCGCGGTCGTCGTCGGCCTGGCGGTGCTCTGGCCCGGGGGAGCCCCGGCGCACGAGCGCACGGGCGTCGGCTTCGACCGCCAGACACAGCAGGCCACGGTCGCCAAGGTGGTCGAGGTGAACTGCAAGTCGGTGAACGCCTCCGGGGGTGCCTCGACCGGCGACGCCTCCACCGCCGGGGGCAACTCGGCCCAGCAGCAGGCGAAAGGTACCTGCAGGAAAGCGACGGTCCGCGTCGACACCGGCAACGATCAGGGCCGTACGTTCACCGAGATCGTGCAGCCGGACCAGTCACGGCAGTTGCGCGAGGGCGAGAAGGTCGTGGTCGCCTACGAGCCCTCGGCGCCGAAGGACCTGCAGTACTCCGTCACCGATGTGAACCGTAAGTTCCCGATGGCACTGCTCGCGGGGATCTTCGCGCTCGCGGTCGTGGTGGTGGGCCGGCTGCGCGGTGTCATGGCGCTGGTCGCACTGGCCGTGAGCTTCCTGGTGCTGACGCTCTTCATCCTGCCCGCGATCCTGCAGGGCTCGAATCCGCTGCTGGTGGCCGTCGTCGGGGCCAGCGCGATCATGCTCATCGCGCTCTACATGTGCCATGGACTGTCGGCCCGTACCTCGGTGGCGGTGCTCGGCACACTGGCCTCCCTGCTGCTGATCGGCGTCCTCGGCTCGGAGTTCATCGACTGGGCCGCGCTCACCGGCAACACGGACGACAGCACCGGTCTGATCCACGGCCTGTACCCGTCGATCGACATGAGCGGTCTGCTGCTGGCCGGCGTCATCATCGGTTCGCTGGGTGTCCTGGACGATGTGACGGTGACCCAGACGTCGGCGGTCTGGGAACTGCACGAAGCCAATCCGGCGATGGGCTGGCGCGGGCTGTACCGGGCGGGCATCCGGATCGGACGCGACCACATCGCCTCGGTGGTCAACACCCTCGTCCTCGCCTACGCCGGTGCCGCGCTGCCGCTGCTGCTGTTGTTCTCGATCGCGCAGAGCAGCGTGGGCACGGTCGCCAACAGCGAGCTGGTGGCCGAGGAGATCGTGCGCACCCTGGTGGGTTCGATCGGCCTGGTCGCCTCCGTCCCGGTCACCACAGCGCTCGCCGCCCTGGTGGTGTCGGCCGACCGGCCGGCACCGGAAGCGGCGGCACCCGCCGGGGCACAGCCCGCTCCGGCGCGCGGCGGCGGCAGGGGCCGGCGCCGGAAGCGGTGAAGAGCCCGGCACGGGTCGGAACTCACCGAAGAAGCGTTCCTGCACAGCTGCACGCGGCGTGCCGGAGCGTTGGTCGCCCCGTTGCCGCAACGCCTCAGCCGGCGCTCTGTTCCTCGGCCAGGATGCGGTCCAGGGCCTCATCGAGATGGGCGTCGAAGTCGGCCAGCGCACCCTCCTGCCCGAGCGGCACGAGCTTGTCCGTGCGGTCGAGGAAGGCCACGAGCGGCGGAGCCGAGGAGCGGAACAGGGCCTGGTCGCCGCCGACCTGAAGCCGGATCAGCACCTCGCCCAGCACCTCCGCGTCGACAGGCGCGATGTGCACGTCCCCCTCGCCGCACGGCCGTCCGACTCCGTCGATCAGCAGTTCGCGGCCGAAGGCCCAGGTCACCGGGGCATCACCGGGCAGATGGAAAGTCAGCCGCACCGCGTAGGGATCAAAGGTCTCGTAGCGCAACTCCACCGGAATGCGGAAGGAGAGCTCCTCCGACACGAGAAAGCTCATCATGACTTCTGCTTGTACGGATTCGCGCATCGCCTACCCCGTCACATGACATCGACTGGCCGGGATTGATCCCTCGACCGTACTCAAATCTTGCTGAAAGTACACAACAGATCACAAGGAGTGAGTTTTCAGATACTGATAGAGGGCATCAACGCACCCAGATGGCATCCGATCTCGGCCTGCAACCGCTGTGCGGCGGGCAGGAGACGGTCGGCCTGGTGGGCGGGGAGCGAGATGGCCATCGCGGCCGCCGTGGTGCCGACCGTGATGGGAATCGCCGCGCAGACCGTGCCCAGCGCGTACTCCTGACGCTCCACCACCGGCTCCATCCGCGGCATCCGGGCCAGCCGGCGCAGCAGGGCATGGTTGTCGCGCACGGTGTACGGGGTGATGGACTGCGCCGGATAGCGGGCCAGGTGGTCCCGGCGGGTGTCCTCGTCGAGCTGGGAGAGCAGACACTGGCCGATCGCGTGCGCGTGCCCCGTCTCACGGAAGTCGGCCCACTCCTCGACCGCCGGGGCTTCCCTCGAGTCGGCGACGCACATGACCTCGATCTCGCCGTCCCGGTACATCGCGTAGTACACCGGCACACCGATGGAATCGCGCCAGTGCGCCAGGGTGTCGGCCACCGTGCTGCGACGTTTCTGCTGCGCTCCGCTGCTGCTCAGCCGCTCGGCCGCGTCACCGAGGAAGAACAGCCCTTTCTGGCGGCGCAGATAACCCTCGTGCACCAGGGTGCGCAACAGGTGATAGGTCGTGGGCAGGGCGAGGCCGGTCTCGCGGGCGAGCTGCTTGGCGGGGGCGCCGTACTCGTGCGCCGCGACGGTCTCCAGCAGGCGCATCGCGCGCTGCACGGATCCGATGAGGGTCGCGGCGGACGGTTGCCCCGGAACGTCCGGGGAGTGCGAGGGGCCGGGCAGGGACGCGGCGCGTGGCTGTCCCGGGACGCCCGCCGAGGGCGGCCGCTGCAGCGGGGGTGTGCAGGAGTGCGGCGGGGCGGGGGGTGCGTGGGGTTCTGCCGGTGCGGTGTCAACCGTGGCCAAGGGTCACTCCCGTAGCGCGAGGGTGGGGGCAACCCGTGCGGGGAAGCACGGGTGGGGGTGTACGCCGCCCGCGGGGCCCGGCCCCGCGTGGGGTTCCGGACTCTAATCGCCCGCCACCGCGTGCAGACGGCCTGCCGCGGAAACTTCCCTCGCCCGAGGGAACCGGTGATTTCCGTTACCGGTCACCGGCTCCCGCTTCCCTCACCAGTCGCTGCGCGACGAGGAGTTCGACATGAACTTGCGCACGACGTAGATCAGTCCACCGACCAGGGCGACGAAGATCAGCGCCTTGAAGAGCAGGCCGATCACGAAGCCGACCACGGTCGCGATCAGGCTGCCGAAGACCACCAGGGCGATGACCGGCACCGCGACCCACTTCACCCACCACGGCAGCCCCGCGAAGATCTCTCGCATTGCCCTCGTCCTTTGCGTTCCGGTGCGTCCACGGCGTATTGCGCGCTGTCGTGGACGCAGCTCTCGATGTCTGCACTCGATGCTAGGGCCGCCAGTGGGTCCCGCGGGGGCCTCGCACCCCTTGTCCTCCCCTGACCCTCCCCCTAGGGAACCCCGAGGGCCGGGCTCAGGCCTCAGGCGGAGAGAAGACGACCAGAACCCGCAGATCCTCGCTGATGTGGTGGAACTTGTGGGCGACGCCGGCCGGCACGTAGACCACGCTGCCCCGGGCCACCTGGGTGGTCTCCTCGCCGACGGTGATCGATGCGCGGCCGCTGACGACGAAGTAGACCTCGTCCTGGTTGTGCGGCCGCTGCGGGTCGTGTTCGCCCGCGTTGAGGGCGTACAGGCCGACCGACATGTGACGTTCGCGCAGAAACTGCAGGTAGGCCCCTTCGTTGGCGGCGCGCTCCGCCTCCAGTTCGTCCAGCCGGAATGCCTTCATCGCCGTTTGCCGCCCTCGCCCCACTGCTCGCCGTCGATCTGGTCTGCCACGATCAGACACATGAAGAATTTCGTAGTCAAGACGATCGCCAACGCGGGCGCCCTGGCGGTCGCCGTGTGGCTGCTCGACAAGATCACCCTCACGGGTGACAGCACGGCCAAGAAGGCCGGCACGCTGATCGTGGTCGCGCTGATCTTCGGCCTGGTGAACTTCCTGGTCAAGCCGATCCTGAAGGTGCTCACCTTCCCGCTGTTCATCCTCACCCTCGGGTTGATCACCCTGATCGTCAACGCGCTGATGCTGCTGCTGACCTCCTGGGTGTGCGGCAAGCTCGACCTCAGCTTCCACGTGGAGGGGTTCTGGACGGCCGTGCTCGGCGGCCTGATCATCTCCGTCGTCTCGTGGGCGCTGAACCTCGTCCTGCCCGACGAGGACTGAGCCCGCCATGACCTACCGCGTCTGTTTCGTGTGCACCGGCAACATCTGCCGTTCCCCGATGGCCGAGTCCGTCTTCCGTGCGCGCGTCGACGAGGCCGGCCTCGCGGACCTGGTGGAGATCGAGAGCGCCGGCACCGGCGGCTGGCACGAGGGGGATGCCGCCGACCCGCGCACCGTCTCGGTCCTCGACGAGCACGGCTACGGCACCGAGCACGTCGCACGGCAGTTCCAGCCCTCCTGGTTCGACCGCCTCGACCTGGTGATCGCCCTCGACACCGGTCATCTCAAGGCCCTGCGCCGCCTCGCGCCCACCGAGGAGGACGCCCGCAAGGTACGCCTGCTGCGCGCGTACGCCCCTTCGGACGCCCCTGCCGAATCGGCCGACGAAGACCTCGACGTGCCGGACCCCTACTACGGGGGCCGGGACGGCTTCGAGGAATGCCTGGAGATGGTGGAGGCGGCGAGCACCGGTCTGCTCGCCGCCGCACGGGAGCATCTGGAGGGACGCGCCGCATGAGCGACACCGGCAAGGGCCCGGGCCGCGTCGGCGACGGCACGCGGGCGGTACGGGCCGGACTCCCCGAGCCCGTCAAGCACGAGCCGACGCTGCCCGGACCGGTGTTCGCCGCGCACTTCCACCTGCCGGGCGAGGTGACCGGACCGTACGCCTACGGCCGGGACGACAACCCCACCTGGACCCTGCTGGAGCGCGCCATCGGGGAGCTGGAGGCGCCGGGACAGGACGACGTCGAGACGCTGGTGTTCGCCTCCGGCATGGCCGCGATCTCCTCGGTGCTGTTCTCCCAGCTGCACGCCGGGGACGCGGTCGTCCTGCCCTCCGACGGCTACCAGGCACTGCCGCTGGTCCGCGCCCAGCTGGAGGCCTACGGCATCGAGGTGCGCACCGCGCCCACCGGCGGCGACGCCCAGCTGGAGGTCCTCGACGGCGCGCGGCTGCTGTGGATCGAGTCGCCGTCGAACCCGGGTCTCGACGTGTGTGACATCCGGCGGCTGGCCCGGGCGGCACACGCGAAGGGCGCCCTGGTGGCCGTCGACAACACCCTCGCCACCCCGCTCGGCCAGCGCCCGCTGGAGCTGGGCGCCGACTTCTCCGTGGCCAGCGGCACCAAGCAGCTGACCGGGCACGGTGATCTGCTGCTGGGCTACGTCACCGGTCGCAACGCCGAGGCGATGGCCGCCGTACGCCGATGGCGGAAGATCGTCGGCGCGATCTCCGGGCCCATGGAGGCCTGGCTCGCGCACCGTTCCATCGCCACCCTCCAGCTGCGCGCCGACCGGCAGAACGCGACGGCCCTCGCGGTCGCCGAGGCCCTGCGGCAGCGGCCCGAGATCTCCGGGCTGCGCTATCCGGGGCTGCCCGAAGACCCGGCGCACAAGGTCGCCGCCCAGCAGATGCGCCGCTACGGCTGCGTGGTCTCCTTCACGCTGCCCACACGCGCGCGTGCCGAACGTTTCCTCGAGGCACTGCACCTGGTCGAGGACGCGACGAGCTTCGGCGGTGTGCGCTCCACGGCCGAACGCCGCGGCCGCTGGGGCGGAGACCCCGTCCCTGAGGGCTTCATCCGCATGTCCGTCGGTGCCGAGGATCCCGAGGACCTGGTGGCGGATGTGCTGCGGGCCCTGGACGAGTCCGCCGAGTGACCGGATCAGGGGCCGTCGGGCCTGGTCTGCGGCGGTCCGAGCCTCCCCCCTCGTGGCTCGGACCGCCTTCGGTTCTGCGCGCGAAGAACCGCGCGAACAAGGCTAGTTGACTCTCTGTCAGTGTCCAATCACGGTAGCGACAGAGACCTATCGACTTATTTATAGTTGGTGCCTGCCTCGGGGGCCGGAGAAGGGCAGGGAGAGGGAAGGGCGTGCCATGGACCTGGCCTTGCTGCGCACGTTCGTCACCGTGCACCGGGCCGGTTCCTTCACCCGCGCCGCTGCCCTGCTGGGCCTCTCCCAGCCGGCCGTCACCTCGCAGATCCGCACCCTGGAGCGGCAGTTGGGCCGCCCCCTGTTCCTGCGGCAGGCCCGCGGGGTGACACCGACGACCATCGGCGACGAACTCGCCCACAAGGCCGCGCCGCACCTCGACGCCCTGGTGGAGATAGCGGAGAGCGGCCTGGACGACGAGTCCTCGTTGCGGACGCTGCATCTCGCCGGGCCGCCGGAGTTCACCGCCGAACGCGCGCTTCCTGTCCTGACGGAGCTGACCGGCGACGACGGCCAGGGTTTCGCCCTGCGTGCCTCCTTCGGCACCGCGGAGGAAACGCTGGAGGGGCTGGCCGCCGGACACCATGACCTGGCCATCAGCACGGTCCGGCCGCGCGGCGCCCTCCTGACCGCCACCGCGCTCTGCGACGAGGAGCACACGCTGGTCGCCGCCCCGCGCTGGGCCAAGCAGATCGGCCCCGGAGCACTGCGTCTCAAAGGGGCGCCCGCTCTGGAGAACCTCCCGGTCGTCGAGGTCCACGAGTCTCTGCCGTTCGTCTCGCGCTACTGGGCCTCCGTCTTCGACTCGCGCCCGGCCGCCTCCGGCACGGTCATCGTCCCCGATCTGCGCGCGGTGCTCGCCTGTGCGACCGCGGGCGCCGGACTGGCGGTGCTGCCCCGCTATCTGTGCACCCCCGGCCTCGAGCGAGGGGAGATCGTGACGCTGCACGACCCCGCGGTGCCGCCGCTGCGCACGTACTTCCTGGCGGTGCGCACGGGCACCCTCGCCATGCCGCACGTCGCACGGGCGCACGAGTGGCTTCTGCGGGCAGCCGCGGGCTGGGGCTGAGCCTGCCCCGGGTTTTACACGGTGCGTTCGGATGGTGGCGCTCTGGGATGTTTCACGTGGAACCAGCCGGGCCACATTTCTCCCATGACCGTCCGACCCGTGGTCAAGCGCACCGCCCGTGCCGTTCTTCTGGACGGTGACGACCTGATCCTGATCAAGCGCACCAAGCCCGGTGTCGATCCCTACTGGGTCACTCCCGGTGGCGGGGTCGAGGCCGCGGACCCGACCGTCGTCGACGCCCTGCACCGCGAGGTGTACGAAGAGCTCGGCGCCAAGATCACCGACGTCGTGCCCTGTTTCGTGGACACCGTGGAGCACATCGGTGAGGACGGCGGCGCGACCGGCGTGAAGGTCCAGCACTTCTTCGTCTGCCGGCTGGAGTCCATGGACCCGTCGCTGCGGCACGGTCCCGAAGTGGACGAGCCGGCGGGCGAGTACGAGATCGTCCGTGTCCCGTTCACCCGGGTCGGCATCGCCTCCGTCCACCTCGTACCGCTGTCGCTGCGGCACTATCTGGACGGCAACATCGAGGGCGTCCGCGCCATGCACGCCCCCGACCTCGGATAGCCGGCCGGCGCCGGTCAGTTCCCGACGACGACCAGTTCCTCGACCGAGTCGTGCCGTATGCGGTTCGAGGGAATGCCGATGTCCCGCAGGGCATGGACCCCGCTGCGGATCATGCCGGGCGGACCCGAGACATAGGCGTCGTACTCGTTCCAGGGGCCGTACTCCCGTACGGCGTCGGGCAGCTGGAGATGGGCCAGCTGGTCGATGATCGCCCGTACGGAGAGCCACGGGTGGCTCTGCTGAAGCCTGAGCATGGTGTCGATGTCGTACAGGTCGTGGTCGGTACGGGCGCCGTAGAACACCTCGACCTGTCGACGCCGGCCATGCTCGGCCACTTCCTCGACGAGGGCCTTGATGGGCGCTATACCGGTGCCGCCTCCCAGGCAGAGCAGCCCGCTGTCGGTGGTGTGGTCGACGGTCATCGAGCCGGCCGGCGGGCCCAGACGTATGACGTCTCCCGGCCGGGCGCGGTGCACCAGTGCGTTGGAGACCCAGCCGGCCGGGACGGCCTTCACATGGAACGTGAGCAGGCCGTCCGAGCGGGCTGCCGAGGCGAAGGAGTAGTGCCGCCAGACCCGTGGCCACCACGGCGTCTCCACACTGGTGTACTGCCCGCCGAGGAAGGGGTAGGGCTGGTCCGGGCGGACGGTGAGGACCGCTACATCGGCGGTCCTGAGGTCGTGCGTGACGATCTCGGCCTGCCACCAGGCCGGGGCGCGCAGTTCGTCCGCCGCCGCGGCGTCGATCATCACCTGGGAGATCGTGGTGTAGGCCCGCACCCAGGCAGCCTCGATCTCCGGGTTCCAGATATGGGACGTGTACTTGCTGAGTGCGCCGATGAGGCATTCCCCCACGGCCGGATAGTGCTCGGCGCGCGTGCCGTACTTGCGGTGTCCGCGGCCCAGGTTCTGCAGGTAATCGACGAGGACCGGCTTGTTGTCGATGTGCTCGGCCGCGGTGAGCAATGCCTTCAGCAGCCGGTCCCGCTGGGTGTCCATCGCCGGCGGGAACATCGGACGCAGTTCGGGATACCGAACGAATAGGAGTGCGTAGAAATAGGAGGTGACCTTGTCGGCGACGGGGCCGATCTCGGCCATCGTGCCCCGGATGGCGAGGGCGTCCGGGGATGCCTTCTCGACGACGGGCTGAGCGGAGCGCCGAGGGGGCACGCGCTCCGGCGCGGTCGACGCGGCGGCCGGGCCCGAAGGCTCGAAGGCCGCGGCGTGCTCGGGGATCGGCGGGCTGCTGGGCGGGGCCTGTGCGAGCGGCCGTGCGGGCCGCTCGACGGGAGGGGCAGGAATGGGGTGTGCGGCAGGAGCGTCGGACGCGGGGCGGGCGGGGCCCTCCCGGGTCGGCCGGCCCACCGGGCGCACCACCGCGGGCCTGCGTCCCTCGGCCGTCTCCTGATCACCGCCCGATGGCGGGGTCGAAGGCGTCTGGCGCGGCGTGAACCAGCCGCCTCCGCCCGCTATGCCGTTCTCGCCCGACGTGGTGGTCGGAGCGTCCATGGGTGCCCTCGCCTCGAACATCTCTCGGTCGGTCTGCGCACCTCCTCGGGAGGCGCATGCTTTCCCCCGGCGGGCGGCCAGCCGTAGCACTCTTCGCAGCATCCCATCCTGGCCGGATGCCGCGGCCGTATACCCGGAAACGCGGGTCTTCGATCTTTTCGTCCCGTTAGGCTGCCTGCCCTGCTCTCGGCCCGCACGGGATGCGTGTACTCCATCCCGGACGTGAACCGGAGTCGACCCTACCGGCCGTCGCCATGCACACAAGTCCCCCCTTGCATCGCCATGGAACGAGCAAGGGGCGAACCATGAACTCCCTCAACTACCGGACGTGTACACCAATTCATAGGCATCCCACAGATCACGGCCGGTGTAGGAGTATGTGGCGAGTCCGGCCAGATGCCCGTCCGCGTTGACCGCAACGGAAACCGGTACGACAGCAAATAGTTCCCTGTCCGACAGCGAATCGCCGTACGCGACGCAGTCCGCACGAGTCACACCGAATTCCTGGCAGAGCCGGTCCGCGATCGTCACCTTGGCCGCGGCGTTGAGCACTCCGGCCGGGTCCACGGGCGCGGTGAACGGCACGGCGGGAAAGCGCGATCCATAGGCCGCGTGTGCACCCCACCCCAGGAGGCGTTCCACGAAGAAGGACGGTGAGAGCGACACCACCGCGCAGTAGTCGCCCGTGGCCCTGATCTCCGCCCAGACCTCACGGATCCGGGCCAGCCAGGGAGCCGCTTCGAAGGCCGCACTCACATGCGCCTCGGTCAGCTCCGCCCACAGGTCGTACACCCGGGTCGCATACTCCGGCGGACCTATCCGCCCCTCCGCGATCTCCCGGTCGAGCGCCACCGTCTCCGCCTCCCTGCCCAACTGGCGGGAAATCTCCACGGGAGCGGTGGTGCCATGCAGCAAAGTGCCATCGAGGTCGAAGAGATGAAGTCTCGCCATGGGCTGAGGCTAATGGGAGGCCCCGCCGTGCCCCTCGATGTTTCACGTGAAACACGCACGCCTGTCCACGGCCTGTACGAACGGCCACGACATGGCCAAAAGCACCTGCGTCTACATCGAAACAGGTGGACGTCAGGGGTGCCGGTCGGACAGCCTGACCTGCGTGCCGACTCCTTCCCTCGCTGCTCTGCCCATCCGCCGTCTGACGCTCCGCGATCTCACCGCCTGCGCTGACTTGTCCGAAGATCGGGGGTGGCAACGCGAGGAACACAAGTGGGGATTCCTGCTCACCGCCGGCAAGGGCTACGGCATCGACGACCCCGACGGAGGGCTCGTCGCCGCCTGCGTCGTCACGGAGTACGGCTCTTGGCAGCGGTCGGACCTCGCCGCCATCGGCATGGTCCTGGTGGCCGGGCGGCACGCCCGCCGGGGTGTCGGGCGCCGCCTGATGCAGCATGTCGTCGCGGCCATGGGCACCACGCCGCTGACCCTGCACGCCACGCCCTACGGGCGCCCGCTCTACGAGGAACTGGGCTTCAAGGTCACGGGCCGGGCAGAGATGCTGCTGGGGCACTTCGTACCCGGCGGCCCGGAACACGGGGTGGCGACCCGTGCTGCCACCGCGGAGGACCTGCCCTCGATGCTCCGTCTCGACGAGGAGGTGTTCGGCGTCGACCGCACTCCCCTCATCACCCGCCTGCCCGCCTTCGCCGATCAGCTGCGCGTGGCTGAGGACAGCGGCCGGATCATCGGCT
Organism: Streptomyces sp. NPDC044064; assembly: GCF_056434245.1. Classification (NCBI taxonomy): domain Bacteria; kingdom Bacillati; phylum Actinomycetota; class Actinomycetes; order Kitasatosporales; family Streptomycetaceae; genus Streptomyces; species Streptomyces sp. NPDC044064. The sequence continues at coordinate 325,969 of NZ_JBWKFN010000004.1, read as the reverse complement.
ACACGGCCGCATGGCCCAACATGGACACACATGTCGTAGGCCCGCTGATCGCCCGGGACACCGAGACGGCCAAGGCTCTCATCGCCTCGCTGGCGGACCGTACGGACCGCCCACTGCGCACCGACATCGACGTTCGCCATGAGGAGCTGCTGGCCTGGGCCAAGGCACGGGGGCTCGCGTCCGTGGCCTTCAACTCCGTCATGACCTACGGCATCACGGACCTGCCGGGGGACTGGACGCGCCGGTTCGCGCCGCTGACGGTCGCCGCGGGCTGAGCGGTCGCACGGCAGATGCAGGCCTTCACCGCTCCGGGGCGGTGAAGGCCTGCGTTGTCATGCCGCGGGGTGTGCGGTCAGGCGAGCGCCTGAACGGCCGCGGCGGCGAAGCCGTGGTCCTGGTCCGGGGCACCACCGCCGACGCCGATCGCGCCGATCAGCCGGCCGTCCCGATGGACGGGGAGACCGCCCGCGATGAAGAGCAGGGGCCGGTCGAGGGCCGTGGGGAGCGTGTGGAAGAGGCCGCCGGGCTGGACGGCGTCGACGAGGTCCGCGGTGGCCGCGTTCAGCTGGAGCGCGGTGTACGCCTTGCGGGTGCTGGTCTCCCCGGAGATCAGCACGGCCCGGTCGTCCCGGCGGAAGGCGAGCAGATGGCCGCCGGCGTCCAGGACGGTGACGCTGACGGTGACTCCGGCTTCCTCGGCAGCGCGGCGGGCCGTGGCGACGAGCAGCTCGGCTTCCTCGGTGGTGAGAGGGGCGACTGCGGTGGTGCTCATGGAGCGTTCTCCTTGGTGCGGTGTATGCGTGAGGTGAGGGGGTGCCGCACGGGCCGTGGGGCAACCTGTGCCCCAGCGGTCCTGGTGACGGTCGAGTACGGGGGGATGCCTTGCGGTCGGGGCGGGCTCAGTGGTGGACGGGAGTCCGCTGCCCGGCGGGGCTTCCGGAGGCCACCACGGCGCTCCGGCCGCTGTCCCGGCGCTCCAGGGCGGCCGAGAGGACGGCGAGGACCAGGGCGGCCGCGGCAAGGGCGGCGCCGACCCAGTTGGGGGCGGTGTAGCCGAAGCCGGCCGCGATCACCATGCCGCCGAGCCAGGCGGCGAGGGCGTTGCCCAGGTTGAAGGCGCCGATGTTCACGGCCGAGGCGAGCGTCGGGGCACCATGAGCCTGGTCGAGGACGCGCTTCTGCAGGGGCGGGACGGTCGCGAAGCCGAGCGCGCCGATCAGGGCGATGGTCACGGCGGCGGCGATCTTGTTGTGCGCGGTGAGCGTGAACAGCGCGAGGACGGCGGCCAGGGCCCCCAGGGAGACGTACAGCATCGGCATCAGCGCGCGGTCGGCGAACTTGCCGCCGATGAGGTTGCCGCCGACCATGCCGAGGCCGAACAGGACCAGCAGCCAGGTCACGGACCCGTCGGCGAAGCCGGCGATGTGGGTCATCATCGGCGCGATGTAGGTGATGGCCGCGAAGACTCCGCCGAAGCCGAGCACCGTCATCGCCATGGCGAGCAGGACCTGGGCGTTCTTGAAGGCGGCCAGTTCATGGCGCAGGTGCACGCCTTCGGGCCGGGGCATCTCGGGCACAAGCCTGGCGATGCCGGCCAGGCCGACGAGACCGAGGGCGGCGACGATCCCGAAGGTGACGCGCCATCCGACGTGCTGTCCGATGAGCGTGCCCAGCGGGACGCCGACGACGTTGGCGACGGTCAGGCCCGTGAACATCATCGCGATGGCGCCGGCCTTCTTGTCGGGAGCCACCAGCTCGGCCGCGACGACCGAGCCGATGCCGAAGAACGCGCCATGGGCGAGGGAGGCGATCACTCGCCCGATCAGCATGACCGCGAAGGTCGGGGCCACGGCGGAGACCAGGTTTCCGGCGATGAAGAGGCCCATCAGGATCATCAGCATCCGCTTGCGCGAGACCTTGGTGCCGAGCACGGTCATCAGCGGGGCGCCGAGCACCACGCCGAGGGCGTATCCGGTCACGAGCAGGCCCGCTGTGGGGATGGAGATCCCGAAGTCTCCGGCGACCTCGGGCAGCAGACCCATGATCACGAACTCGGTCGTTCCGATTCCGAAGGCCCCGATCGCGAGGGCCAGAAGCGCGAGAGGCATGTGGGGGTACACCTTCCCAGACGATTGCAGGAGCGCTTTACGTGCGTCCACAATAGTTGCAAACGCTGGATAAGCGCAACCGCCGACTATTGCGCGAGTGCTCTACTCTGGATCCAGCCGCTCCGGGACGGAGGAAAACGCCAATGACAGCGACGGACCCCGCGCTCACCGCCCTCGCTCAGGGCTGGTCCGCCCTTGCTCTTCTGCACGGGAGGATCGAGGCGCACATCGAGCGCGCCCTGCAGACCGGGCACGATCTGAGCGTGCGCGAGTACTCCCTACTCGACGTGCTCAGCCGGCAGCACGAAGGCGAGGGCGGCCATCTGCAGATGAAGCAGGTCGCCGACGCGGTCGTGCTCAGCCAGAGCGCCACCACGCGCCTGGTGACCCGCCTGGAGGACCGCGGTCTGCTGGAGCGCTACCTGTGCCCCACCGACCGTCGCGGCATCTACACCAACGTCACCGAGGCGGGTCTGCGGCTGCTCGAGGAGGCACGGCCCACCAATGACGCCGCGCTGCGCGAGGCCCTGGACGAGGCGGCCAGGAACCCCGAGCTGGCGCCGCTGGTACGCGTCGTGGAGTCCCTGAACGTGCCCGCATAGGGTGCGGGTATGGGAGATCTTGAAATACGCCGTGCGGCCGCGGACGATCTGCCGGCGATCGTCGCCATGCTCGCCGACGATCCACTGGGTGCCCAGCGCGAGTCACCCGACGATCTGGCGCCCTACCTCGTGGCGCTGGACCGGCTGAAAGCGGACCCGAACCAGCAGCTCGTCGTGGCGGTGCGGGAAGGCCGAGTCATCGGCACCCTCCAGCTGACGCTCATCCACGGACTCTCCCGCAAGGGAGCGACCCGCTCGATCATCGAGGCCGTCCGCATCCACGCCGACGAGCGCGGCAGCGGCCTGGGCACCCGGCTCATCGAGTGGGCTGTCGAGGAATCCCGGCGCCAGAACTGCCAGTTGGTGCAGCTGACCTCCGACAAGAGCCGCACGGACGCCCACCGTTTCTACGAACGCCTCGGCTTCACCGCCTCGCATGTGGGCTTCAAGCTCCAGCTCTGAAAGAACGGCAGGGGGGGGGGGGGTTGCCGGGGAAAACCCCCCCCCCCCCCCCAACCCCCCCCCCCCCCCCCCCCCCCCCCCCCCCCCCACTCCCCCACACCAATACCCCCGACCCCCCCC